>NZ_ANBD01000088.1 GCF_000341005.1 Nocardiopsis alkaliphila YIM 80379
ATCCCATAAAGCGGACACACCCCCAAAAACCATGAAAGTCGAGAACGCCCAGACCAGCGCCGCGAGCAAGATCACGGGGACAGGGCTGAGCTCACGCGCGTGCCCGACTCACTCGGGGTGCAGGCGCTCGAAGGCACCCCGAGGGTTGTCCCGGGTCGGCAACGCCTCCACGAACGGCAGCAACTCCCGCCGGGCCACCCCGTGTACCCGCCGCAGTTCGGCGACCGGATCGGGGTGTTCGTCCACCCGCAGGTCCAGATAGGGGTAGGGGTGACCGGTGTGCACGTACAGGGCGGCGCTCTGCTTGCCCCTACGATCACCCCCCGCGGCCTGGCCCGCCTCCAACGCGCTCAGCAACCGCTCGTCGAAGGGCCGTTCGGGTTCGGCCTCCCAACTCCGGACCATCGCGTCGAGGGTGTCGGCACCGGTCAGGATGTTCCCGGCCACCGCGTAGCCCTCCCCCACTCGATGGCCGCACCAGGGATGGGTCATGGAGCCGGTGTGGGCGGCGGATCGTCCCCGACCGTCCACCACGGCCACCTGGCGTGAGTCGGGTTCGGGGTCTTGGGCCAGGACCTCCTTCAGTGCCTCGGCCGCGCTCTGGGAGCGCAGCCGCTCCAACACGTCCACGCCCAACAGCGGGTTGATCAGCGCCTGAGTGGCCACGGCCCCGAGTTCCGCGTGCGCGAATACCGTCAGCGCCCCGATCGCCGGCATCCGGCTGGCCAGCGCCACACCGCACGTTCGGTTCTCGGGGTCATGGGCGACGATCGTGAAGGTGCCCGCGTACAACCACATCACTCTTTCCGTACCGTCGGCGCGTCCACGCCTTCCCGGGATCGTATCGGCCCGTCGGTGACCTACCGCTCCCCTACTTGGTCTCGTGGGCGGAGGGGGCCATCAGATGGATGAGGATCCTGGCCGGCCCCTCGACCGGGGCGACGGCGTGTGGGACGCCGGCGGCCACGTGGATCAAACCGCCCACACCCATCGTGTGCCGCTGTTCCTCCACGTCGAAGCGCACCTTCCCCTCGATCACCTGCACTACGATCGGGGAGGGCGCACGATGCTCGGTGAGTTCGGTGTCCAAGGCCAAGTGCACGACACGCACGTCCTGCCCTGAGAACAGGGTCTTCGAAGCGACCCGCCCTTCCTTGACCGGGGTCGCCTCGGTCAGCTGCTCGATACCCGCACTGATCAGGGTGGCCGGTGAGGTGTCACGTGCCATGGCTGTTCTCTCCTTCGATGTCATCGCGGTTCCGGGTTCCCAGCTTCTCCCATCCCGACCGTCAGGTCCCCATCGCCCCACCAGAGCGAGCCGTTACCTCGACCGAAGATCGACCAAAGGGCCGCGCACGCCGCGCGGCCCTTGGTCCTGACCCCTTGGGTTCTAACGACGGTCACCGGCAGGGGCCACCGCCGTGCACAGTGCGTCGACCGACGGTGCCTCGGCCAAACCCCACACCAGTTCCACGATCCGGTCCGGGTCCGCGACCCTGCGGCGCGCGTTGAGACGGAACTTGGTCGCCAACTCCTCGGCGGACAGGGGGTTGTCCGGGCCTCCCCGGTTGACCGAGACCCGCACTCGCCTTCGGCTTCCATCCCGCAGTGTCGCGGTGAGGAGCGCGGGGAATTGGCGGGGGAAGATCCGATCGCACTCGGGGTCGGGCACGCATCTGACCTTGGCGGCCAAGGCCAGCCGAGCCGGGTCGGCGGCGGCCTCGTCGGTGAAGTCCTCGTGGAACAGGCCCAGACCGCCACCACCCAGCAGCGCCGCTGCCACCGTGTAGGGGCCGCTGAAGGCCGCGTGGTAACCCGAGCGCGGCCTGGCCTTCTCCTCTGCGGGTTCACCGATGGTGCGCAGCACCGCCGTGGGCACGCCCAGTTCCAGTTCGGTGATCTCCTGCGCCCTCAACCCTTCGGCGCGCAGCTTCAGCGCGGCGTCGATGCCCGCCTGGGTGAAGTGGTTGCAGGGGTAGGGCTTGAAGAAGATCCCCGGCAGTTCCCACTCGGTGGTGAATCCTTCGACGACGTCCTGGGCACGGCTCGCGTCACCGCAGAACGCCTCCAAGAAACCGAATCGTCCCTCCACGACGGTCGGTGGGCCGGTCAGACCGTGCCGGACCAGGTCAGCGGCGCTGACACCGGCGTGCGCGGCCCACCCGCAGTGCACCCGCTTGATGGTGCCTCCGGTCCGGTTGGCCTCGATGATGCCCGAGCCCATGCTGGCCGCGACCCCGGCCGCGTGCGCGACCCCGGCCGCGTCCAACCCTTGGAGCAGCGCGGAGGCCATCGCGGCCCCCACCGCTCCGCAGATGGCCGTGGCGTGCAGGCCGCGTTCGAAGAAGATCGAGTTGCCGAGTTCTTCGTCGTATCCGGCCATGCCCAGGCGGACGGCGAGTTCGATGCCCAGACCGGCGGCGTCCAGCAGTTGAGCGCCCGAGCGGCCGTGCGCCTGCGCCGTGGCCAGGGCCGCGGGCAGGACCGGGGCCGAGGGGTGCAGGACCGAGGGCAGGTGGGTGTCATCGAAGTCCAGCGCGTGGGCCAGGGTCCCGTTGACCAGGGCCGCGGAGGAGGCGGGATAACGCGCACCACTCCCGAAGGCCGTGGCGGCCGTGGTACCCGCCCATTCGGCGGCCACCGCCTCGGCGATGCGGGCGGGTTCCTGTTCGACCGCGGCCAGGCTGTTGCCCAGCAGGTCCAGGACCCGGCGGGAGACGTCGGTGCGCAACTCCTCCCGGAGCCCTTCGGTGTAGGCGGCGTGCGCGAGGCGGGCCGCCGTGACGATCACTCCGCTCATGCGCTCATCACCGCCAAGGGGCGCACCGGCGAGCCGGTGCCGCCGATGATCTTCAACGGGGCCATGACGAACACGAATTCCCCCACTCGCTCTCGTGAGAGGTCTTCCAACCTCATGTGCTCGATGATGTGGATACCGTTCTCCACCAGCAGGATCCGGTGTACGGGAAGGACACTGTGGCCCTTGCCCGCCGGGATGTGCTCGAAGGCCGTGGTGTCGGCTCCGGCCGCCGCGATCCGGCGCTCGGCCAACCACTGGCCGGCCTCCTCGTCGGGGCCGGGGACCCCGTCGGACTGGCCCAGGTAGGCGGCGGCCTCGTCGAAGCGGGTGGCCCAGCCGGTGCGGATCAGGGCGACGTCGCCCGGGCCCGGTTCGGCGCCGCCGTGGGCGGCGGCCTTCTCCAGGTCCTCGGCGCTCACCGCGTAGCCGGGTTCCAGGCATTCGACCCCGTGGGCCGCCGCCACGTCCAGCAGGACGCCACGACGGATGAGCGGTTCCATCTGGTCGATGCCGTGGTGGACGAAGCGTCCGTTGACGGTGGCCTCGGCGGCGTCGATCCCGCCGTTGAGGCATCCCAGGTGGGATACGTGGGAAAGGGCGTCCACGTGGGTGCCGACGTGGCCGCCGGTGATGATGAGTTCGTTGGCGGCCGATCCGCCGTCGGGTCGCACCATGTCGCCGTGTCGGCGGATCAGGGTCATCCGAAAGCCCGGGTGGTTGGGCGAGGAGGGCATGCCGGTGAACAGCGGCTGGGCCAGGTCGATGGTGCGGACTCCACCTCGGACCGCGGCCAGGAGTGGGTCTGTCATGGGGTCTCTTCCTCGTTCTCGGGGATGGGGTCGGTGGCCAGGACGGCGCGGGCCGCCTGTACGACGGCGGGGTCGACGAAGCGTCCGTCGGTGGTCAAGAAGGCGCTGCTCCCGTGGGTATGGGCGGCTTCCAGACCGGCCAGGAGGTCGGCCGCCTCACGTCGCTCTCGTGCGCTGGGCGTGTAGGCGGCGTGCACCGCCGGAATCTGCCGGGGGTGGATGAGGGCCCGGCCGAAGAAGCCCATGGCTCGGCCGCGTTCGCTGGAGGCGCGCAGTCCCTCTTCGTCGGCCACGTCGGTGTAGACGCTCTGCGCGGGGCTGGGCAGCCCTGCCGCACGGGAGGCGTTGACCACCCGTGAGCGCGCCCAGTCCAGGGCTCCGTCGTCGCTGACCCGCAGGCTCGCACGCAGGTCGGCTTCGCCCAGGGAGATGCCTGCGACGGTCGGGTGCGCCATGGCGATGGCGAAGGCGTTCTCCACCCCCAGGGCACTCTCCAGCAGTACGTGGATCGGCACCGGCTCTTCGGTTCGCTGGAGTGCGTCCACGGCTTGACCTACCTGGTCGGCCGATTCGGTCTTGGGTAGTCGCACACCCGCCACCGGAACCCGGGCCAGGGCCCGTAGGTCGTCCAGCCCCCAGGGGCCGGTCAGGTCGTTGACCCGCACGTGGAAGGGTCGGGTGACTCGCGCGGCCAGGTCGAGCACGGCCTTTCGGGCCTCCACCTTCGCACCGGCGGGCACGCTGTCCTCCAGGTCGACGATGACCGCTTCGGCTCGGCTCGCCAATGCCTTCTCCACCCGGTCGGGGCGGGTGGCCGGGACGTAGAGCCAGCTGCGCGGTGCCCGCGTGGTGTTCATCGCCCTTCTCCGGTGAGGCGTTCGATCGTTTCGGTGTCGACCCCGAACCGGGAGAGCACCTCGGCCGTGTGGGCGCCCTGGGCCGGGCCCGTGGTGCGGATCTCACCCGGTGTCTCCGAGAGGCGAAAGAGCACGTTCTGCATCCGTAGTGGACCAAGGTCCGGGTCCTCGACGGTGGTGATGGTGTCCAGTGCCTGGAACTGGGGGTCGTCGAACACGTCGCGCACGTCGTAGATGGGAGCGACCGCCGCCTGGGCCTCCTCGAAGGCGGCGACCACCTCGTCACGATCGCGCCGGCCGATCCAGTCGCCGACGGCAGCGTCGAGTTCGTCGGCGTGCTCGGCGCGCTCGGCGCCGGAGGCGAACCAGGGTTGTTCGATCAGGTCGGGCCGTCCCACCAGACGCATCACGCGTTCGGCGATGGTCTGGGCGCTGGTGGAGATGGCCACCCAGCCGCCGTCGGCGGTGCGGTAGGTGTTGCGGGGCGCGTTGTTGGAGGAGCGGTTGCCCAGGCGCTCCTGAACCGTGCCGAGCTGATCGTAGACGGTGGGTTGGGGCCCCAGGACGGTGAGGATCGGTTCGGTGATGGCCAGGTCGATCACCTGTCCGCGCCCGGTGTGGGTGCGGGCGTGCAGCGCGGTCATGATCGAGTAGGCCGTGGTGAGCGCGGCGATGCCGTCGGCGAGCCCGAAGGGCGGCAAGGTCGGGGGCCCGCCGGGTTCTCCGGTGATGGCGGCGAATCCGCTCATGGCCTCGGCCAGGGTGCCGAACCCCGGGCGTTTGGCGTGCGGGCCGAACTGGCCGAACCCGGTGACGCGGGCCAGGACGAGTCGCGGGTTGATCTCGCGGAGCACGTCGTAGCCCAGGCCCCAGCGTTCCAGGGTTCCAGGGCGGAAGTTCTCGATGACCACGTCGGCTCCGGCGACCATCTTCTTGAAGGCTTCGCGGCCTTCCTCCGAGCCGAGGTAGAGATCGACCGACTTCTTGTTGCGGGCGAGCATCTTCCACCACAGACCGTGGCCGTCCTTGGCCGCGCCGTGGGTGCGCACCGGGTCTCCCCGGTCGGGATGTTCGATCTTGACCACCTCGGCACCGAAGTCGCCGAGCATGGTGGCCGCCATGGGACCGGCGAACAAGGTGGCGATGTCCAGCACCACGAGGTCGTGCAATGCCCCCGGGGCGGGAGGCGGGGTCGATTCGGCGTGGCCGGTGTCGGAACTGTCCACCTGGGTGGTCCTTTCTGTGGGCGCCGGGAGATCCGGCGTGGGGCGGGGTCCTCGGCGTCGGCCAGGGAAGGGCGTGAGGCTGGAGCCTGCCGTGGAGCCTGTGGGGGCTCCGGTTCAGGGACCGAAGAGAACACCCCATGTTTCACTCACAGAAACATGATTCCATTTCTGCCGGAGGCTCGCAATACCCCTACCGAAACCGGATCGTCCGCAAACAAGCACATCCGCCAGCCATCTTTCGGCAACTCTTGACTCTCGCCACCGTAGGATGACATCTTCAACAAGCACGGGAGTGTTCCCATAGGTGAAACATCGATCCGATCAGGGGTCGGAGGTAGAGGCATGCGAAAATTCCTCGGTGTGTCGGCGTCCGCGAATGCGCCGACGCTGAGCACGGACCCGCTCGTGGGGGTGCGACCATGAGCCCGAGCGGTGAGCCCGGACCACCCCCGCAGGAGGCGGCCGTGGACCTGGTGGTGGCCGGCGCCGGTGGAGGGCTCGCGGGCGCGTTGCGCGCCGCCGAGGCCGGGCTGGAGGTTCTAGTCATCGAGGCCAGTGAGAACTTCCGGCGCGGCAACAACACCTCCATGTCCACCGCGATGATCCCCGGGGCCGGGACCCGCTGGCAGCGGGAGGCGGGCCTTGAGGACTCCCCGGAGCTCTTCCTCTCCGACGTGATGGCCAAGACCGGTGGGCAGGCCGACGCCGTGCTGTCCGAGGCCCTGACCGACTTCAGCGCCGAACTGGTCACCTGGCTCGCCGAGGGCCTGGACCTGCCCGTGGAACTGGCCCCTGACATCTCCTATCCGGGACACTCTGTGACGCGCTGCCACACCGTCCCCTCCCGAACCGGGGCGGAGATGTTGGACCACCTGATCACCCGGGCGCGGCAGCATCCCAACATCGACTTCCTCGTGCCGGCCCGGTTGACCACGGTGCGCACCCACCAGGGGCGGGTGTGCTCGGCCATCGCCGAGTACCCCGACGGGTCCACGGAGGAGATCCCCACCCGGGCGCTGCTACTGGCGTGCAACGGTTACGGGGCCGACAGCCACGCGGTCCGAGAGCTGATGCCCGAGATCGCCGACGCCGTCTACCACGGCGGCGAACACTCGCGCGGTGACGCCCTGCGCATCGGCGCCGAACTCGGCGCGGCCACCGGCTACCTGGACGCCTACCAGGGCCACGCGGCCTTGGCGCGCGGGGCCGGAACCCTCGTCGGTTGGGCCACGATCATGCACGGTGGCGTGCTGGTCGACACCCGAGGTCTCCGTTTCGGGGACGAGACGGTGGGCTACTCCGAATACGCGGCGGCCCTGGCGGCCCGACCCGGCTCGGGCGGCTGGATCGTCTTCGACCAACGCGTGCACGAACTGTGCCTGGCCTTCGGCGACTACCGCGACACCGTCGCACAGGGCGTGGTCCTGACCGCACAGGATCCGACCGAGCTCGCCCAGGCGTGCGGGCTTCCCGTCGAGGCGCTCACCGACACCCTGGAACGGGCCGCCCACAGCGCGAAGGGCGACGTTTCCGACGAGTTCGGGCGCTCGAACTGGGAGGCCCCACTGCGTCCTCCCTACCGGGCGGTGCGAGTCGAGCCCGCGCTCTTCCATACCCAGGGCGGCCTGGTCGTGGACGGCCACGCCCGAGTACTACGAAAGGACGACTCCCCCATCACCGGGTTGTACGCCTCCGGCGGGGCCGCCATCGGCATCTCCGGTCACGGGGCGGGCGGCTACCTGGCCGGCAACGGCCTCCTTCCCGCGCTCGGCCTGGCCGTGCTCGCGGCAGATCACTGCCGGGGTCTCTCCCCGGCTCAGCACAAGTCCTGAGAGGGGATCAACGTGTCCGAGTACGAATTCGACACGATCATCAAGAACGTCAAGGTGGTGCGCCCGGACACCGACACGGTGGAGCACGGTGACATCGCCGTGGCCCAGGGCCAGGTGGCGCAGGTGGCCCCCGACCTGGACACCTCCCTGGCACCGGAGATCATCGACGGTCGCGGACGCCTGGCCTTTCCCGGCGCGGTGGACGCCCACCAGCACTGGGGGATCTACAACCCCCTCAACGTGGACGTGCGCAACGAGAGCCGCGCCGCCGCCCAAGGCGGTGTGACCGCGGGCCTGACCTACATGCGCACCGGCCAGTACTACCTGAACAAGGGCGGCTCCTACGCCGACTTCTTCCCCGAGGTGCTGTCCCTGTCCCAGGGCCGCGCGCACATCGACTACGCGTACCACATCGCGCCGATGCAGAGCAGCCACCTGGAGGAACTCGACCTACTGGTCGACAAGTTCGGTGTCACCTCGTTCAAGATCTTCATGTTCTACGGTGGCTACGGACTGCACGGGCGTTCGGACGACCAGGCCTCGTTCCTGATGACGCCGCCCGGGGAGCGCTACGACCTGGCCCACTTCGAGTTCGTCATGCGTGCTCTTCAGGGCGTGCGGGAACGCCACCCCGAGATCGCCGACCGGCTCTCGCTTTCCCTGCACTGTGAGACGGCCGAGATCATGTCCGCCTACACCAAGATGGTGCAGGAGGAGGGCGAGCTGACCGGCCTGGCCGCCTACAGCGCCTCCCGTCCCCCGCACTCCGAGGGCCTGGCCATCGCCATCGCCTCCTACCTGGCGCACGCCACGGACCTGCCCACCATCAACCTGCTGCACCTGACCTCGGCCAAGGCCATGGAATCGGCCATGACCATGGCCAAGGCCTTCCCCCACATCGACTTTCGGCGCGAGGTGACCCTGGCCCACCTGGTGACCGACATCGACACCGGCGACCCCGTCGGCGGCAAGGTCAACCCGCCACTGCGTCCGCGCGCCGACGTCGAGGCCCTGTGGGAGCACGTGCTGGCCGGCGACATCGACTGGGTCGTCAGCGACCACGCCTGCTGCAAGGAGGAGATGAAGTTCGGCGAGGACCCCGACGACGTCTTCCTCTCCAAGTCCGGCTTCGGGGGCGCCGAGTACCTGCTTCCCGGTCTGTTCTCCGAGGGGCGCCGTCGCGGCCTGTCCGAGGCCGCCATCGCGCGCCTGGTCTCGTGGAATCCGGCCCAGCGCTACGGCCTCCGGGACAAGGGCACCATCGCCCCCGGTTACGACGCCGACATCGCTTTGTTGGACCCCGACCTCACTTGGACCGTGAAGCCGGAGGACTCGGAGTCCCTTCAGGAGTACTCCCCCCTTGAGGGCCTGGAGATCAACGGCGCCGTCACCGACGTGTTCCTGCGCGGTTCCCGGATCGTGGAGAACGGCAAGGTCGTGGGCGAGCCCCGAGGCGTCTACGTCAGACGCGCCTGAAACACGGCCGAGGCCCGGTCGCGCGCTCCACGGGGGAGCCGCGCGACCGGGCCCGACGCACGTCCTGGACGGCCCCTCGGTCCCGGGCACGGGTGTGAGGTGCCCGGAAAAGGGCCGTGCCCCCTTCGCGAGGGCGGACACCGACGCGAAGGGGGCACGGCTTCGGAGCGGGGCCCAAGACCTTTCTCGGGCCCGGCCTCAAGCGCGGGTGGTGAGCATCGAACTCACCCGTAGGTACTCTCGGGATCGGACCGGGTCCGCGGCGATGCCGCTCAGCTCCTCGTGGTTCCGTCTGCGCTGGTCCGCCGACTTTTGCTGGAGGTTCTCCCAGTTGCGGTGGGTGGCCGCGCGCACCAGGTTGAGCGCCACGTCGCGACGGCGGTCGGAGTAGCCCTCGAGTGGTTCGGTGTCCTGGTCGATCGCGCTCAGGATGGCCCCGGCCGCGTCCACCGCGTCGTGGATGCCGCTGTTCATCCCCATTCCGCCGAGCGGGTTGTTCAGGTGCGCGGCGTCCCCGGCCAGCAGGAAGGGCCCGTGTCGGAAGTCGGTGGCCACCCGTTGGTGCACGTGGTAGAGCGAGGTGTGGGCCACCGTGTACCCGCCGGGGTTGGGGGCCAGGTCCAGCAGGCGCCTTTGGATGGCGTCGGGGTCGGTCACGGCATCGGCGTCGGCCTCTTCGGGGACCGGGAAGAGCACCCGCCAGTGTCTGGGGGTGCGTAGCAGGACCAGCCATTCTTCGGGGTCGGAGACGTAGTTGACCTCGCAGATGCCGGGGATGAGCGCGTTCAGGTCGTCCTCGATGGAGACGATGAGGAAGCGCTCGGGGTAGGTCATGCCGGGAAAGTCCACGGCCAGACCCTTGCGGACGGTACTGCTCGCGCCGTCGGCGGCCACGGCCCAGGGAGCACGCCACTCGCGCGGCCGCTCTCCGCCGGTTCGGACCACGGCCTGGCCATTGTCCTGGTACGCCGCTTCCACCCGCGCCCCCAAGACCACCTCGACGTTGGGCATCGCTTCGAGCCTGCGGTGGATGATGTCGACCAGGTTCTGCTGTTCGCTCTGCAACCGGTAGGGAAAGGCCGTGTCCGCCTCCAGGACGGACAGGTCGAACTCGGCCACCAGTCCCTCGTGGCGGTCCCGGTACTGGTAGGTGCGTGAGATCAGGCCGGTGCGGTGTAGTTCCTCCCCCACCCCCAGGTCCTGCAACATCCGCAAGGTGGGCGGATGGAAGGTGGAGGCGCGTGATTCGGTGAGGTCGCGTTCCAGGCAGGCGTCCGCTTCCAGGACGGTGACCCGGCATCCCGCTTGGGCCAGGATGAGCGCGGCGGTCGCGCCGACCGGGCCCAGGCCGATGACCAGGACGGGAACGTCCTTGGCGTTGGGGCGGGGCGCATGGGGCCGGGGCGCACTGGAGTTGGCTGAGTCGGTGCCCACTCGATTCCCTTTCCTGTGTGCTCTCACAATGCGGGAATCGCTTTTCACCTGGTGATAGGTTAATCCCTGCACTCCTTCGGAGTCAAAAAAGGCGGTCGATCGCGCCGCTCACCTCCTCCGCGCCCTCGCGCACCAGGGTGATGACGCGCTCCCGCGCCTCCTCGTCCAGGCGGAACAGCGGTCCGGCCACACCGATGGAGGCCACCAGGACCCCCTGTTCGCGTACCGCCGCCGAGACCCCCCAGATCCCCTCGTCGACCTCCTCGAAGCTCTGTGTCCATCCCTGGTGTGCCACCAGCGCGATCTCCTCCTCCGTCGGAGGACCTGGATCGGTCCTTGGCCGGTGGGGCGCCTCCTCGGCCAGCCGCGCGAGGTAGTCGGCGCGCTCACGCTCGGGCATGCCCGACAGCAGGACCCGCGCGGCCGATCCCCGATGCAGGGCCATCGGCTGGCCCGGGTCGAACTGCAACCGAACCGGGCGCCGCGACTCGGCCCGGTCCACGCACACCGCGGCCGTGTGGCTCCGCTTGACCAGCAGAGCGGTCTCCCCCGTCTCCAGCGCGAGCCGCTCCAGAACCGGACGCGCCAGACGCTCCACGCCTCCCCACGCGGCGCGCGCGGCACGGGCCATGCCCATGGCCCGGAAGGTCAGCCGGTAGCCGCCCGTGACCTCGGACTCCTCCAGCAGGCCACTGTCGCGCAGCACCGACAGATAGCGGTACGTCGAGCTCAGCGGGGCGTCGATCGCCTCGGCGAGTTGGGCCGTGGTCAAGGTGTGCCGCTTCTCGTCGAAGGCCAGCAACACCCCCAGCACCTTTCGTGAACTCTCCGCACCGCTACGACGCTCCGCCACTACGCCCACTCCCTTGACGAGGATTCCCTGGTCGGCTTATCTTCTATCAACTATTAAAAATCATGCTCTCACAATGTGGTAATCACTGCAATCCAAGTGGACGCGGGCCCTGGCCCGCTCCCCGATCCGAGGAAGACACAGTGATCCGTCACGTTCTGCTCCTGGGCTGGAAGCCCGAAGCCACCAGCGCCCAGCGCGAAGCCGCCCTCCAGGGCTTCCACCGTCTCGGCGACCACGTCCCCCAGATCCATGCGTTGACCGCGCGAATGGACGCCGGCCTGGCCGAGGGCAACGCCGACCTGATGGTCACCATGGACTTCGTCGACGCCGCCGCCTGGCGCGCCTACCAGGAACATCCCGAGCACCGCGCGCTGATCGAGAACGTGCTGCGCCCGATCCTGGCCCGGCGCACCGCGATCCAGGTGGCGGCATGACCGAGAACTCCTACTCCCACGACCGTGACGACGCGACGGCGGACTACACCGGGGCGGGCTTCTTCGGAGAGCTGGAGCCGCCCAGCCGGCCGGCCCTGCTCGTGATCGACCTGGTCAACGCCTACCTCGACCCTCGCTCCCCGCTCTACGCCGGGGTCGAGGACATCGTCGACCGGGTCGCCGACCTGGCCGAGGCCACCCGCTCGGCCGGCCTGCCGGTGGTCTTCACCTACGTGGGCTACCGCGACGACGGACTCGACGGCGGCCTGTTCTACCGCAAGGTCCCGGCCCTGCGGCTCTTCACCCAAAGCGCCGACCCGCACTACGGCGCCCCGCCCGAACCCCTGCGTCCCCGGCCCGAGGACATCACCCTGACCAAGCAGTACCCCAGCGCCTTCTTCGGCACGCCGCTGGCCTCGACCCTGCGGTCGCTGGGCGTGGACGGCGTGATGGTGACCGGCACCAGCACCAGCGGTTGCGTGCGCGCCACCGCGTTGGACGCGTTGTGCCACGGGTTCGCTCCGATCGTGGTCACCGACGGGGTGGGCGACCGTGACCCCGAACCGCACCGGGCCAACCTGTTCGACCTGGACGCCAAGTACGCCGAGTTGCTCACCACCGAGCAGAGCATCGCGTGGTTGGGGAAGCGATGAGCTCCGACGCTCCGGGCTCACGCCTGCGCGCCCTGCTCCAAGGCCCCGCCGGCACCGAACCCCTCCTGGCCCCCGGGTGCTTCGACACGCTCTCGGCGCGCCTGGTCCAAGAGGCCGGCTTCGAGGTCGCGCACCTGTCCGGGGCCGCCGTTTCGGCCGTGGCGTTGGGCCTGCCCGACCTCGGCTTCGTCGGCGCCACCGACATGGTCCAGGCCCTGCACCGGATCTTCGAGGCGGTCTCGGTGCCGCTCATCGTCGACGCCGACGCCGGATACGGGGGGCCGCTCCAGACCGCGCGCACCCTTCGACGCTACGAACTGGCCGGGGCCGCGGCCCTGCACATCGAGGACCAGGTCCTGCCCAAGCGCTGCGGACACATGGCGGGCAAGGCCGTGGTGTCCCTGCCCGAGGCGGTGGCCCGGGTCGAGGCCGCCGTCGAGGCCCGCGACGACATCGTCGTGATCGCCCGCACCGACGCGCTCTCGGTGGCCGGGCCCGAGGAGGCGGTCCGCAGGGTCGCCGCCTTCGCCGCGCGGGGGGCCGACGCGGTCTTCGTCGAGGGGACCCTCGACCCCGAAACCGCCGAGCGGGTACGCGAGGCCGCGGGCCACGTCCCCCTGGTGCTCAACGCCTCCGAGAGCGGCACGGCCGATCCGGCCCCCGCCCACACCTACGCCGACCTGGGCGCCCGGGTGGTCCTGTCACCGGTGGCTCCCCTGCTGGCCGCGGCCCAGGCCATGCGTACCACCCTGCGCACCCTCCGTAGCACCGGTACGGCCGCCGGCACCGCCCGCATGCCCTGGAGCGAACTCAACGACCTACTGGGCCTGGCCGAATGCGCCTCGTTGGAGGAACGCTTCTCACCCGACCGGCCCGGTCTCCTCAGCCACGATCAGGAGTCGACATGACCACCGTTCTCGCCCACCGCGCCGCGTTCGGCGTCATCGTTCCCTCGACCAACACCGTCGTCGAGGACGAGTACAACCGCATCCGCCCCGAAGGCGTCTCCTACCACGCCGGCCGTATCCTCATCGAGAACGGCCGGCTCGACGACGACGAGGTGTTCGAACGCTTCCTGGAGAGCCTGCGCCTCCAGATCGAGAAGGCGATCGAGTCCGTACTGACCTGCGAGCCGGACCACCTGATCATGGGGATGTCCGCGGAGACCTTCTGGGGCGGGGCCGAGGGCAACGAACGTTTCGAGCAGTGGGTTCGAGAGGTCTCCGGCCTGGAGGTCACCTCAGGCGCCGCGGCCTGCGACGCCGCACTGAAGGCCGTGGGTGCCCGCCGCATCGGTGTCATCACGCCCTACCAGAGCGTCGCCGACGAGGAGGTCCGACGTTTCTTCACCGAGATCGGCTACGACGTCGCGGCCGTCCACGGGCTCAAGTGCCCCTCGGCCACGGCCATCGCCGAGGTCGCGCCCCACGATGTGGAGGCGGCGTTCCGGGCGGTGGACCTGGAAGGCGTGGACGCGCTGGTCCAGGCGGGTACGAACCTGCCGGTGGTCGGCGTCGCCGATCGCCTGGAACGTGAGCTCGACAAGCCCGTCATCCCGATCAACTCGGCCACGGTATGGCACGCCCTGCGTACCCGTGGGATCACCGATCCCGTCGAGGGGGCCGGTCGCCTCCTGCGCGACTTTTGAGTCACCACCCACCGATCCTCTCTAGGAAAGCGAAACGATGACCCTTCAGCGTGTGGCGGCGGCACAGTTCTTCTCCGGCACGGACGTGGCCGCCAACCTCCGACTCTGCGACGAGTACGTCGAACGCGCCGTCGCCGCCGGCGCCCGACTCGTGGTACTGCCCGAGAACAGCAACCGGATGCGCGACTACGCCGACCGTGAGCAGTGCTGGGAGCTGTCCGAGACCCTCGATGGCGCCTTCGTCACCGGACTGCGCCGGACCGCCCGCAGGCTGGGGGCGTACCTGGCCGTGGGAGTGGACCTGCGCGGTGAACGGGCCCCCGACGTGTACATCTGCTCGGTCCTGATCGGGCCCGATGGACAAATCATCGGTGTGCACCGCAAACACGTGCTGTGGGACTACGAGTACACCCTCTTCGTCCCCGGCGACGAGCCCTACGAGGTCTTCGACACCGACATCGGCCGGCTCGGATTGTTGCTGTGCGCCGACGGCATCGTGCCCGACACCCCACGGGCGCTGGCCCTGTCGGGGGCCCAGATCCTGTGCAACTCGCTGAACTCGCGAGGCCCGGACGAGTACCGCGTGCACGTTCCGCTGCGCGCGATCGAGAACCGGGTCTTCCACGTGGCCGCCAACACCGTGGGCGGGCCCGCCGACGCCTGGCCCTGGATGGGCGGCAGCCAGATCGTGGCACCGGACGGAACCCGTCTGGCCGACGCCGGTGAACTCGAACCGGGGATCATCGTCGCCGACATCGACCCCTCCGAGGCCGACGACAAGGTCATGCCCGAGGTGGGCGACGTCTTCGCTCGGCGTCGCACCGACCTCTATGGTCCCCTGACCGCGCCATTGGAGTCGTTGCCGGTGGCCTCCATGTGCGGTCCCGCGCCCAAGGACATGCCGTCTCGGCCGTTGCGGGTGGCCACGCTCCAGGTCAGTCACTTCCCCAACACCGAGTGGACGATCACCCGCGCGCTGGCCCAGATCGCCTACGCCGGGCAACGCGGCGCGGACCTGGGCGTGCTGCCCTCCTTCTTCTGTTTCCGCCCCGGTGAGGAGGCCGCCGACCCGGCCGCCGCGGCCGCGCTGTCCGCACGGGTCCTGGAGCGCCTGGCCAAGGCCTGCGCCGAGGCGAAGGTCTGGGTGGTGGCCCACCTGGTCGAGGAGTCCGAGGGCGCCTACCACTCCACCGCCTACCTCCTGGACGGTGCCGGGAACGTGGCCCACACCTATCGCAAGACCCACCTGACCCCCGCCGAGCGGGAATGGGCCACCCCCGGTGACCGCATCGACGTGGCCCACACCGAGATCGGCGCGATCGGCCTCATGATCGACGACGAGGTGTGGGTGCCCGAGGTGGCGCGGTTGCTGACCTTGGACGGCGCCGAGGTCATCGCCCATCCGACCGACTGGCGGGTGCCCGAGGCCGCGCACGTGGCGGCCACCGAGCGCACCGAGGAGAACCGGGTGCACCTGGTCTCGTGCACTCGTTTGGACAGTCCGGCCGAGGTCGGCAGCCAGGTGGTGCGTTCCGACGAGTTCGCCCCGAACCAGCCCATCGCGTTGATGCGTTACCCGACCGGTCACTGGTCACGGCACGGCTTCGAAGAACAACTCCTGGTGGACCTGGACCTGCGGGAGTCCCACGGCAAGATGATGGGCCACCACCTGGACCCGGTGGCGACTCGATCGCCCGAGTTGTACGGAATGTTCCTCGACTGATCCTCGAAGGCCGCCCCTTTCCGAGGACGGTCCCCAAAGCGGGGAAACGACCGACGGCCATTACCCCGTGTGATGGCCGTCGGTCGTTTTCGTCGGCCGGTCAAGGTTCGGGCACTTTTTGGGAAAAAAGGGTTTCTCCTCGGCCTCCATCTTCCCCCGCAGGGCGGTTCGCACCTTCGACCCACCGGGAGAGCGCTCCCACCTGTTCCATTTACTGAAATCGCGTTACGGGATAGACTTTGCCCATCCCCCGGCGGATCCATGACGGCGTTCCCCTCACAGGAACACCCGTGGTGCGTCGGCACCGTCCGCGTTCCACCTCGACCAGCCGTGGGACGTCCACCCGTATTCGCGAGGAGCCCGCCATGTCCACCCCTACCACCTCGGAGAAGTCACCACCCGGCCGCAGCTCCTCCGGTAGCCAGACCGTGGCCACCGTCGAGCGCGCCGCCGACATCCTGGTGCTGTTCACCGAGTCGGACTCTCCCACCCTGGGGGTCACCGAGATCGCCGAGAAACTGAACACCTCCAAGGCCGCCGTCCATCGCATCCTGGCCTCACTTCGCTCACGGCACCTGATCCACCTGGACGAGGAGAGCCGCCGCTACTCCCTGGGCACCACCGCCATGCGGCTGGGCGCCGCCTACCAGGAACGGGTGGACATCCGCCAGATCGTCGGCTCGGACCTGCGTTCCCTGTCCCGCTTGACCGGCGAGACCACCACCTTGTCCGTGCGCACCGGCGACGCGCGCATCTACATAGACCAGGTCACCCCGCAACGCGAGGTGATCATGACCGTGTCCTTGGGGGTCCGCTATCCCCTGCACGCGGGAAGTTCCTCCAAGGCGTTCCTGGCGTTCTTGCCCGAGGACGAGCGCGAGGCCTACCTGGAGCGCGAACCGCTCGGATCGTTGACCGGGGCGACCATGGTCGACACCTACGAGCTGCGCCGGGAGTTGGAACGCATCCGCGAAGCCGGTTACGCGACGTCCTTCGGTGAACGTCAGGCCGGCGCCGCCTCCACCGCGGCCCCCATCCTGGACCACCGGGGCGAGCCCATCGCGGTCATCAGCGTCTGCGGGCCTCGTGAGCGCTTCCTGGAAGAGGCGGAAGCCTGCTCAGACGCGCTCTTGGAGGTCTCGCGCAAGCTCTCCCGCCGTATGGGAGCCCGCTGACCCACCGCCCCCTTCCCTCTTTGGTGCGTGCCCCTTCCCTCAGGGGCACGCACTCCTACGCGGTGCACGCGCACCGGGCGGCACACGCCGGACGCCGAAGCGGCGGTGCCCCCGAATCGTCCTTCGGGTGCACCGCCGCTCCTGGCGCGGAATCGGCTCAGCGGTCGAGCGCGGCCTCCACGCGAGTGTCCTGGTCCAGGACCGCGCCGAAGACACGCCGCACGAACGCCGTGCGTTCGGCGTGGATCCTCTCGCGCAGCTCCCCTTGGGGGTGCAGCTCTTCGAGCTTGTCCAGGTCGATCGTGCCCTTCTCGGCCAGCAGGTGTTCCAGGACCAGGTTGCGGTCGCGCAGGATCCACACCTCCGAGGCCAGCTCGGTCACCATCCGGGCGATGTCGTCCAGCCGCTTGGAGCCCAGGTAGTTGTCGGTCTTACTCATCGGGACGTCCTCTTTCGTGTCCGGGTGCCGTCGGGGCGTCGGCCCCTTGCCAGGTCAGGCCTGTTCGGGCTTACGAGCCCGGTTGGCCCAGGGATAGTTGCCCGGACCGACCCCGTAGGCCTCGACGTCGGTGAAGCCGATCTCCTTGAGCAGACCGGGCACGTCGAGTTGCAGGGCCGAGCGCCAGTAGGGCTCACCACGGTTCTCGGTCTCCCAGTCCAGGACGACCGCGCGGAACGCCTCCTGGTGCTCGTAGGGGGCCACGTCACCGATGACGATGTCGCCCCCCGGCTCCAGGACCCGGAACATCTCGCGCAGGATCGCCTCGGTGGCCTTGGGCGGCGTCTCGTGGAACAGGATGTAGGCGGCCACCAGGTCCACGGAGGCGTCGGGCAGCCCGGTGTCTTCTGCGGCGGCCTGGATCAGCTCCCAGTTCAGCCCCTCTTCCGCCGCGGTGGCGTGCGCGTAGCGCAGCATCTGGGTGGACAGCTCCACGCCCGTGATCTGGGCGTCGGGGAAGACCTTGCTGAGGGAGAGGGCGAAGCGGCCGGTGCCGATGCCCGGTTCCAGGATCCGGCGGTAGTCGCGCCGGGGCGCCTCCATGGCCAGCAGGGTGCGCTGGTCGTTGAGGTCCTCTCCGGTGCGCACCGCGCCCACGCCTCCGGGCTTGAGGACGTAGTGGTAGCCGAAGTCCTGGGTGATGACGCCCATCAGGTCGTGACCGTCCCAGCCTCCAGGGGTGAGGTGGAAGCCGTTCTCCCAGTACTTGGGGGGCTTGAGGTCGGGGTCGAGCGTGAGGCTGCCCGGAGCGTCGGTCACCTCCAGCCACTCCTCGATGGCCGGACGCACCTCCTCCGCGGCGGGGATGGCCCGCACGTAGATCTCCTCGGCCACGTAGCGGGTGAAGAGTCGATCGAAGCGCCAGGCACTGTCGTCGTCGAGCGCCCGGTGGACGGAGTCACGGCGCTCGTTGATCTTGGTCGGGGGCTCGGGGACGGCCTCCGCGTACGCGGCGGCGGCCCGCTTTTGGAGTACGCCGCCGGAGTAGCCCTGGAGTGAACCCAGGAACTCCATCCCTGCGCGGCCCCGGTGACGGATGGGAACGTCCATCAGCGATCCTCTCATGTTCCACTAACTGGAACTTCATTCCAGAAAAGATGGTTCTTACACCCTAACCACCGCCGATGATGTGTCAATAGTCATTTTTCCCTCTTGACGCATGACGCGCCTTGTGTCCATTATTACTGGAACAGCTTTCCAACCAGGGAAACAGTTACTGTTCACGCCAGACCACGCGAACTCCCGTCACTGTGCGTGACTCATTTCGAGCCGGCCTCTTCCGGCTTCACGAACCAGGTGTCCCGGTCCCGCCGACCCCGCCCGAGACGACCGTCCGGACCCTGGCTCAGCCACATCACTCATACGCGTCTTCACGGCGCGAACGAGGAGAAACCATGATCGGACACCCGGTTCACGCGAACGGTCCGGCACCGTCCCGGCCCCGCACCCCCCGAAGGGGCACGATCTTCACGGCCACCGCGAGCATCACGGCGGCGACCCTGCTGCTCACCGCCTGCGGCGCCCCCGGATCCTCCGGCGGCGAGGAGGAGGGCGCCCCCATCACCGTGGGCACCACCGTCACCGAAGACGCCATCAACCCGCTGAACAAGCAGTACGCCACCTTCCAGTTCAACGCCTTCGACGCGCTGGTCCGGCAGATGCGGGGTGACGAGGAGCCCCAGCCGCGCCTGGCCACGGACTGGGAACAGGTCGAGGACACCCTGTGGCGTTTCACCCTGCGGGAGGACGCCACGTTCCACAACGGCGAACCTGTCACCACCGAGGACGTCGTCTTCAGCTTCAACGAGACCATGGAGCAGCAGTTCGCGAACGCCTCCTACATCAGCACGGTCGCCGAGGTGCGCGAAGGAGAGGGCGGGACCGTCGAGATCCAGACGCACGAGCCCGATCCACTACTGCTGTCCCACATCGGCCAGATCTTCATCGTGCCCAAGGACCACTGGGAGGAGGTCGGCGGCGCCGACGGGTTCAGCGCCGACCCCGTGGGATCGGGCCCCTACGAGATCACCTCCTTCGACCCCTCGAGCGGGGTCGAGTACCAGGCCTACGACGGTTTCTGGGGTCAGGCCCCCGCCACCGAGAACATCCACGTTCGCTACATCACCGACACCGGTGCCCTGTCCTCGGCGTTGGAGTCCGGCGAGATCGACATCGCCCACGAACTGTCCCCCGACGCCATCGAGATCCTGGGGGGACGCGACGACATCGTCGTGCACAACGAGTTCAGCGGCCTGCAGAACATGTTCCAGCTCAACACCGTGCAGGAACCCTTCGACGACATCCGCGTCCGCCAGGCCGCGATCGCCGCCATCGACGCGCCCGCCATGATCGACGCCCTGGCCCACGGGGCCGGCACCATCGAGGACGGCCAGGTCGCCGCGGAGGGCGTCTTCGGTTACTCCCCCGACATCGAACGGCCTCCTCACGACCCCGACAAGGCACGCGAGCTCCTGGAGGAGGCCGACGCGGTCGGTGTCGAGATCACCCTCTCCGGCCAGGCCCGGGACACCTCCCTGTTGGAGTCCATCGGCAACCAACTCGACGAGGTCGGCTTCACCACCACCATCGAAGCCAACGAGATCGGTGTGTGGGTGGAGGAGTTCCGCAATGGGACCGACGCCGACATCTTCTACCGAGGTTCCTCCTACAGCGGGATCTTCGACGCCGGACGCCCCTACTCCTTCATCTCCACCGGTGAGCGCCCCTTCGTCGAGGACGAGGAGTGGGACGCCCTGTACGAGGCCCAGCGCAACGAGATGGACCCCCAGGTGCGCGAGGCGGCCCTCATCGAGGCCTCCGAATACGTCCGCGAACAGGGCTACGTCCTCTACACCTACGGTCGGCCCGCGGTCTCGGCCAGTCACGCCGACATCTCGGGTGTCGACTACGGGGACGGACTGGTCCTGCTGCTGGACGAAGCGACCAGGAGCAGCTGACCCCGAAGGGCCGGGGCGCGTGGACACACCCACGTGCCCCGGCTCCCTTCACACCCGAGCACGAGTCCGAGGAGTAACCATGACCACCGCACAGCCCACCGTTCCCGACGGAATGCGGGCCGACGTCGAACTGGCGCAGCGCGGCCGGTCCGAGATGCAGTTCCTACAGGCCATGCGTGCCGGACTGCGTCCGGTTCAGGCACGCCTGCGCACGCGCCTGGAGGAGGGGTCCGCACTGTCCTCGGGCACCGAAGACATCGCCCGGTTGCGCGCCGAGGTCGACGAGGAACTGGCCCAGGACGCCGATCCGGGTCTGATCGGCGCGGCCCTTAGGTGGAACCGTTCCGTCCTGACCCCCCGCGCCATCGATGCCTTCGACGAACGCGCCGAGGACCTCACGCCCAAGGCCACCGCACCCGCGGCCGGGGACATCACCGATCGCGGGGACGAAGCGGTCCCACGTTATTGGCGCTATGAGTTCCACGGGACCACCGGTGGGTGGGACGGCCACGAGCACATGGGATTCATCCACCACGAACTGGTGTATCGCTACCTACTCGTCCCCTCCTTCCCCGGCGACATCTTCGGCCAACGCGCCGCCGTGGCCCGTCTCGCCCCTCGCCAGGACTACGCCGACATCTGCGACCTGGGCTGTGGAACCGGACAGTTCACCATGAAACTCGCCCAGACCTACCCCGAGGCCCGTATCACCGGTGTGGACCTGTCCACGTCGGAACTGCGCTATGCCCAGCGGCGCGCCGCCGAGGCCGGCCTGGAGTGGGACCTGCACCGGGCCCCCGCCGAGGACACCGGCCTCCCTTCGGAGGGCTTCGACCTCGTGGCCTCCTTCATCCTGCTCCACGAAATGCCGCCGCACGCCATTCGCGGGGTCTTCGCCGAAGCACTGCGCCTACTGCGCCCCGGCGGCGACCTCGTCTTCTCCGACGTGGCCCCTTACCGGCTGCGCAGTCCCTACCAGGCCTGGTACGACGACTGGGACGCGGAGAACGGCCACGAGCCCTGGTGGCGCACCGCCGCCACCATCGACCTGGCCGAGGTCGCCCGCGAGGCGGGATTCACCGACGTACGTCAAGAAGCCCTGGGCAAGGAGTCCTACCCCTGGGTCACCCTGGCCCGCAAGCCCGAACAGGAGCGAGAGTGAATCCCGAAACGGACGACATCCTCCGTCTGAACCAGGTGAGCGTAGGGCTGCGCACCGCGGGCGGTGAGGCCCGGATCCTGCGGGACGTCTCCTTCTCCGTCGAACGCGGCCGGATCGTCGCCTTGGCGGGAGAGTCGGGGTCGGGCAAGTCCACCGCGTTGTTGGCCGTGCTCCGGCTGCTGGCTCCCGGAGCGCGGGTCAGCGGCGAGATCCTCGTCGATGGTCAAAACATCGTTCCGCTACGTGGGCGTCGGCTACGCGACTTCCGTGCGCGCACCGCCCGCATGGTGTTCCAGGACCCGTGGCGGGCCCTGCACCCCATGCACTCCATCGGAGGTCAACTCGTGGAGTCGGCCCGCGCCGCGGACCGTTCCTTGAGCAGAAAGGCCGCGCTCGACCTGGCCGGCGACACGCTCTCCCGTGTGGGCATCCCCGACCCGCACGCACGGTTGCGCTCCTACCCGCACGAGGTCTCCGGTGGTCAACTCCAGCGCATCGTGATCGCGATGGCGCTGGTGGCCTCCCCCTCGCTGCTGCTGTGCGATGAACCCACCACCGCGCTCGACGTCACCACCCAGGCACAGATCCTCGAACTGCTCCAAGAACTCAACCGCGACCTGGGGATCTCCATCGTGGTGGCCACCCACGACCTCGACGTCATCACCGACATCGCCGATGAGCTGGTCGTGATGTACGCCGGCGCGGTCTCCGAGGAAGGCCCCACCGAACAGGTCATGGCCCGCCCCGAGCACCCCTACACCTGGTCGCTGTTGCAGGCCGCTCCGGGCCGGCACCCGGGTGAGCGGTTGCGCGCCATCGAGGGCAGGCCGCCCTCACCGCTCACCGTCATCACCGGGTGCCCCTTCGCGCCGCGCTGCGAGCACCGGCGCCAGGTGTGCGAGACCGCCCCGCTCACTCCGGTGTCGGTGGCCCACGCGCCGGAACGACGCTCCTCGTGCGTGCGCGTCACCGCCGCGAGTGCGGGATCGATGGAAAGGACCTCGGGATGAGCACTGAGAACACCACGGCCGCCGGTGAGCCCGTCCTCAGGGCCCACGACCTGGCCAAACACTTCTCCATGGGCGGCTTCGGCCGTTCCCGCAAAGTCCTGCGGGCCGTCGACGGGGTGTCCTTGGAGATCGGCCGGGGCCAGACCCTGGGCCTGGTGGGCGAGTCCGGTAGCGGCAAGACCACCGTCGGGCGTACCCTCATCCGGCTCTACCGACCCACCTCGGGCACGGTCGAGTTCGAGGGTCGAGACATCACCACGAGCTCTGGAAACCGCCTGCGTCGCGACGTGCGACGCCGCATGGCCATGGTCTTCCAGAACCCTTCGACCTCACTCAACCCCTATCTGCGTCTGGGTGAGGCCCTGGCCGAACCACTGGTGGTGCACGGCATCGGCAACGCCGCCGAACGCCGTACCCGGGTCGGCGAGATGATGGAACTGGTCGGCCTGGACGCTTCCATGGCCCAGCGCTATCCCCAGGAACTCTCCGGTGGGCAACGCCAGCGCATCGGTATCGCCCGTGCCCTGATCACCGACCCCTCACTGATCATCGCCGACGAACCGACCGCCTCCCTGGACGTGTCGGTACAGGCCCAGATCGTCAACCTCTTGGGCGACCTCCAGCGGGAACTCGGGTTGGCCTACCTGTTCATCACGCACGACCTGGCCCTGGTCCGCCACATCAGCCATCGCGTCGCGGTGATGTACCTGGGCAGACTCATGGAGGTCTCCCCGGCCGAGTCCTTGTTCACCGAGCCGCTGCACCCCTATTCCACCGTGCTGGCGTCGATGCACCAAGAACGCGAACACCGCATCGTTCCACGTGGGGACATCCCCTCCCCGATGACGCCACCGAGCGGATGCGTGTTCCGTACCCGATGCCCGATCGCGCGCGAGCACTGCGCCACCCAGACGCCGCCTTTGCGGGAGGTCGCTCCGGGCCGTTCCGTGGCCTGCCACCATCCCGGCGAACTGAAGCTGGACCGGTCGGCCTCGGGTGTACGTCCCGAACCGGTCGGTGTGACCTTCACCGACGAACCCGCCACCAGGCAGGCGCGACCGGTCTCCGTCGGCTCCGTGCCGCACACCAGCGAGGAGAAGTGACCATGCCCGGATTCGCCAAAGACGACGCCGTGTACCTGACCCGCCCCGAGCACATGGACGCGCTCTTCGCCATCACCATGGAACTGGCCTCTGAGCTGTGGGTGACCCGGGACCGGCTCGCCGTCATCGAACAGCTCCTCCAAGAGCGCGGTGGCCTCAGCAGGCAGGACATCGAACAGACCCAACCCCAGGGTGAGTTCGCCGAGCGGCTCGCCGAGGAACGCCAACGCTTCTTGACCCGGATCTTCGAGTCCGCCTCACGCGCCGGCGAGAGCGAGGGATAGGAGCATGCTCGCCTACCTGGCCCGACGCCTGGGCCTGATCGTCTTCGTCGCGATCGGCGTGTCCACACTGCTGTTCGTCCTGGTGCGACTGTCCGGAGACGCCGCGACCCTGTTGGCCCCCGCCGACGCCAGTGACGAGGTCGTCGAGGCCATCCGTGTCAGACACGGTCTGGACCAACCCTTGATCGTGCAGTACGTGAACACGATCCTGGCCAACTTCACGCTCGACTTCGGGCAATCGTTCATGTTCGGACTGCCCGCGACCCAGATGGTGTTCGAGCGGTTGGCCCCGAGTCTGTGGGTCGTGCTACCTCCACTGCTCTTCTCACTGGTGGGCGCGCTGTCCATCGGTGTCTACGCGGCGCTGCGTCCCTCCCGACTCTCCGGGCGTGCCCTGATGGTCCTGACGTTCCTGTTCGACGGCGTGCCCTATTTCTGGTTGGCGATGCTGCTCGTGCTGGTCTTCGCGATCAACATGCAGGTACTTCCCGCCACCGGCAACGCCGACTTCTCCGCCCTGGTCATCCCTTGGACCGTGTTGACCATCTACGGGCTGGCGACGCTGAGCCGACTGACCCGAGGCCAACTACTGGACTCCTTCACCGAGGGGCACGTGGCCACGGCCCGTTCCAAGGGCATTCACCCGGCCCGGGTGCTACTCCTGCACGCCTTGCCCACCGCCTTGCCCCCCATCCTCGCGTGGCTGGGCATCCAGTTCTCCTTGATGTTCAGCGCCCTGCTCATCCTCGAACCCCTGATGAACTACAACGGATTGGGCGCCCTTCTCGTCGGAAGCGTGTCCAACAGGGATTTCCCGGTGATCCAAGCGAGCGTGTTCAGCCTCGCGGTCCTGATCACCCTGGTGAACATCCTCATGGACACCATCGTCAGAACGGTCGACCCGCGGCTACGGACGAAGGTGGCACAGTGAACGGCGCGAAAACCACACCAGGCTCCACCGGGTCCCAACAGGCGCCCGCGCCGCGCAGCGCCTCCCGGTCCAGGGAGATCATGGGCCGGGTGTGGGCCTCCCCCACCGGCAAGATCTCCCTCGTGATGATCGCGGCGTTGGTCCTGATCGCCTGTCTGGCCGATCAACTGGTCACCCACAACCCCACGGCCCAGGTGTTGGGCCAGACCAACCAACCCCCATCCTGGATGGGCGGCGAGGGCGGTCACCTGCTCGGAAGCGACCCCCTGGGACGCGACGTGTTCAGCCGTATCCTCGTGGGACTGCGGCTGAGCCTGCTCATCGGCTTCCTGACCGCCACCGCGACCGCGCTCATCGGTCTGACACTGGGGCTCTTGGCCGGCTACTACGAACGTTTCGTCGGCGGATTCCTCATGCGCGTCGCCGACATCCAGTTCGCGGTCCCCTTCGCGGCCGTCGGCATCGCCCTGGCCGCGTTCGCCGGTCCCAGCGTCGTCCTGTTGATGGCGGTACTGGCCTTTTGGGGATGGACCAACTACGCGCGGACCATCGTGTCCCTGGTCGGGCGGACCAAGCGGCTGGACTTCGTCACCGCGGCCCGCACCACGGGCGCCTCCCCCGTCAGGGTGCTGGTCCGCCACATCACCCCCAACGTCCTGGGACCGGTGATCATCTTGTGGTCCACGAGTGTGGGAACGCTGATCCTGGTCGAGAGTTCCCTGAGTCTGTTGGGTCTGGGTGTGCAGCCACCCGGGTTCTCCTTGGGGAGCATGCTCGCCGACGCCCAGAAGACCCTGCGTCTGTCCTGGTGGGCGGCGGTCTTCCCCGGGATGGGGATCACCCTGGTCGTCATCGCGTTCAACCTGCTAGGCGACGCCTTGCGCGATGCCTTCAACCCGGCGCTCGGCTCCATGAGCGAGCACGACCCGGAACTGACCTGAGGTCCCCCGTCCGTGCCCTCGACCGCGTAGAGGCACCGGCACAACGGTTCGGCGGGCCCGATCCCAAGGGTCGGGCCCGCCGGAGGAGCCGGCGCTCCCCATCAGGCCTGGACGGGGAAGCGTTCCCAGACCCGGTGGTAGGCGAGCAGTTCGGTGATGCTCTCCAGGACTCCTTCACCGTCGTCACCGGCCACGACGCCGGGCGCGTCGATCGGGATGCCCGCGACGTCGAACACCTGCCGGCCCTCACCCAGGGCACCCAGCGCCTTTGCGTGCCGGTAGGCCTCGGTGAGCATGAGCAAGGCACGCGGGTCGACGCCACCGGCGGCTCCCCCGTTCCATGCCTTGGCGTCACGGCTCGGGTAGGCGTCATCGGCCTGGCCGGGGATTCCCACCACGATCAGTGCGTCGACCTCGACGGACCGACCGGTGGTGAAGGTGCGCTGCACGGTGACGGGGTCCTCCCCGTCGGCACCGAGTTCGCCCCCGGCGGGGGCGATGACGAACGGCACCATGCCGCCCTCGAAGACCTTGTCCCGAAGAGCGCGGACCGTGGCCAGGTCGGAGTCGTCGTCGGCGACGATGCCGATGATCCGCCCCTGGGTCGGCCACTTCTTGCCCACCTGGGAGAGCGCCGGGCTGGGCGGGGGATCCGAGAGCGTGCCGGGGGACTCGGGCGCCGGCAGTCCGAGCCCCTTGGCCACCTGTTCACACAGGTAGGGGTCGACCTCGGCGAGCGCCCGCAGGGTCCGTTCCTTGATCGCGTTCTCGTAGCACCGACCCAGTTCGAAGGTGAAGGCGGCGATGGTGTGCTCGCGCTCGACCGGTGACAGGCTGAGCCAGAAGAGTCGGGGCTGACTGAAGTGGTCCGCGAACGACTCCGGCGCCTGACGCACCTTCTTCGATTCCGCTACCCGTGCGGGGACCTCGACGTAGCCGCCTTCTTCGGCTCCTGCGAAGAAGGGGCAGCCTCCATCCAGACTGTTGGGCTTGTACGGGGCCACGCCCTTGTGCACGGCCGTCTGGTGCATGCCGTCGCGCAGCATGTCGTTGACCGGTGCGTGCGGCCGGTTGATGGGCAGTTGCGGAAAGTTGGGCCCACCGAGCCGGATGAGCTGGGTGTCGATGTAGGAGAACAGGCGTCCGGCCAACAGCGGGTCGTCCGTGACGTCGATGCCGGGCACCAGGTGGCCGGGGTGGAAGGCGACCTGCTCGGTCTCGGCGAAGTAGTTGGACGGGTTGGCGTCGAGGGTGAGCAGACCGATCGGCTGGACCGGCGCCAACTCCTCGGGGACGATCTTGGTCGAGTCCAGCAGGTCGATGCCCTCGAAGGTCTGATCGGGGGTGTCGGGAAAGGTCTGGATCCCCAGTTCCCACTCCGGGTAGGCACCCGCCTCGATCGCGTCGGCCAGGTCCCGACGGTGGAAGTCAGGATCCGCGCCGCCGATGATCTGTGCCTCCTCCCACACCAAGGAGTGCACGCCGGCTTTGGGCTTCCAGTGGAACTTGGCCAGGGTGGTCTCACCCCGGTCGTTGACCAGACGCCAGGTGTGGACGCCGAAGCCCTCCATGGTCCGGTAGGAGCGCGGGATGCCTCGATCGGCCATGAACCAGATCGTGTGATGCATCGCCTCGGTGTGCAGGGACACGAAGTCCCAGAAGGTGTCGTGCGCGCTCTGTGCCTGGGGGATCTCCCGGTCCGGGTGCGGTTTGACCGAGTGCACGACGTCGGGGAACTTGATGGCGTCCTGGATGAAGAACACCGGGATGTTGTTGGCGACCAGGTCGTAGACGCCTTCGGAGGTGTAGAACTTGGTGGCGAAGCCGCGGGTGTCGCGGGCGGTGTCCATGGAGCCCCGCGAGCCCACGACCGTGGAGAAACGGGTGAACACCGGGGTCTCCACGTCCTTGCGTAGGAAGGCCGCCTTGGTGACGCTCTCGGCCGTCCCATAGGCCTTGAACACGCCGTGGGCTCCGGCACCGCGCGCGTGGACCACGCGTTCGGGGATCCGCTCGTGGTCGAAGTGCGTGATCTTTTCCCGCAGGTGGTGGTCCTGCAGGAGCACCGGGCCCCGGGGGCCCGCCTTGAGCGAGTGATCGGAGTCCGGCAGTCTCGTGCCCTGAGCGTTGGTCAGGTAGGCGCCGTCCTGAGAACGCGCTCGGGCGAGCCCGTCCACCGGGCGGCCCGTGGCCGAGTACGACTCCGGTGCGGTCTGGTCGGGCTTGGGTGGAAGCGGTCCTCGGGGCTCGGTCGGCTCCTCCAGGGGTGGAGGCTGCTTGTTCGGGCGCCCGGGAATCTTCGCCGCGGGGTCACCCCCGTCCGTGACCGCCTCCGTGACCTTGTCGACCGCTGCCTTGATCGGATTCGACTCTTTCGCCATGACTTCCCTTCACTGGCGTGGATTCGAGCACGTACCGGCGTTACGCACAGCCATGGGCCACCACGTAGGGTGGGCCGCACGGCCTGCGCTACCCGATGGTCGATCGGTTGAATCAGTGGCCCCGAAGATCACGCGAAGCTATACCCGTTCTTTGCGCAGGGTTCCGATCTCGAACAAGAACCCTCTCTCGCGCCGCGTGGAAGGCTTTTTCCGCTGACTCGCGCCCCGCGCAGGGGACGATCCATCACCGAGGGGGCGCTATCGTCCGGTGAGGCGCACACGCTTTCCATCTCCTTTTTCGCCACCCGGTGAGGGTCGCGCCACGCCCCGTTCACAGTGAGGAAGAACCGGCTTGCCCACGAGCACCACACCGACCCCGGCCCCGGGCCACGACCGGGGCGGCGGTATGCCGCGCTGGCTGCCCCGTGCCCTGATGCTGGCCCTGTGGATCATCACGGCCTTCGGCGTCGCCCTGTGGCTGTTCCTCAAGCTGCAGAACCTCATCATGCTGTTGCTGATCTCCCTGTTCCTGGCCTTGGCACTGGAACCGGCGGTCAACTGGCTCCACCGACACCGTTGGCCGCGCGGTCCCGCCACCGGAGCGGTGATGCTCGTGGTGCTGACGTCGGCCGTGGTGTTCTTCAGCCTGCTCGGGTCCATGCTGGTGGGTCAGGTCCTGGCCTTCGTCTCCGAGATCCCCGCGATGGTCCGGGCCGCGCTGGGATGGGTCAACGCCACCTTCGACACCTCCTACTCCCCCACCACGCTGCTCAACGAGATCTCCAGCGTCAGCGGGCTCGTCGAGCAGTACGCCACGGGCATCGCCAACAACGTCTGGGGCGCCGGGACGACCCTTTTGGTGTTGCTCTTCAACGCGTTGACGATCGCGCTGTTCACCTTCTATCTGTGCGCTGACGGCCCGCGTTTTCGTCGGGTGATCTGTTCGGTCCTTCCTCCGCGCACCCAGAGCGAGGTTCTGCGGGCCTGGGAGATCGCCGTGGCCAAGACCGGCGGCTACCTGTACTCCCGTGCTCTTTTGGCGTTGATCTGCGGGGCCGCGCACTACGTGGTGCTGATCCTGTTGGACATCCCCTTCGCGTTCGCGCTGGCGCTGTGGATCGGGGTGCTCTCCCAGTTCATCCCGACCGTGGGCACCTACATCGGCGGCGCGGTCCCCGTGCTGGTGGCACTGTTGGAGGGCGTGTGGCCGGCCGTGTGGGTGCTGCTGTTCGTCATCGTCTACCAGCAATTCGAGAACTACCTGTTGCAGCCGCGCATCACCGCCAAGACCCTGGACATGCATCCTGCGGTGGCCTTCGGTGCGGTGCTGGCGGGCGTGGCCATCCTCGGGGCTCCCGGTGCGCTGCTCGCACTACCGATCGGCGCGAGTCTGCAAGCGTTCCTGGGCGTCTACATCCGTCGTTACGAGGTCGCAGAACACCCGTTGCTGTCCGCCGAGCAGAAGCCGGTCGCGGCCCCCGGTGACGTCGAATCCGAAGCAACGGATGAGGCACCGCGAGAGGGCGAGAGGCCGAGGTCGTGAGCGGCCCGCCGGTGTGGTCGGCGGCCCGGGGTCGATGGTGGGCGCGGAACTCGATTCCCCTCAAGGGACCCGAACGCGTTCCGGCCGATGAGGAGGGCGTCATCGAGAAGGACCACGCTGGGAGGCCGAAGACCATGACGACCGAGTTCACCGCCCGGCCCTTGACCCACTCCTGCTGTGTTGGCGGGATCGAGCCCGACGTCGGCCGTCCGAACGGAGCCGCCGAGGTCCCCTCATCCCATCGCCACCCGGCGCCGGTGAAAATTTCACCTTCCCGGGTCTGGCCCCGTCCCCCAAGGGTCCGCCATGGTGTCAGGGTCCGACCTGTCACTCCCCCAAGGAGACACGTTGCCCGCGTCCCCCTCTCCCACCCCCCGTGTGCCTCGAACGGTGGTCGGCCCCCTGGCCGCCCTCACCGCCACCGTCCTCATCGCCGTCCTGGGATGGGCCACTCCCGCACTCGCCCACCACGTCCTGCCACCCGGTATCCCCTCCACCTCGGCCGCCCAGAGCCAATTGAACGGGCTGACCGTCCGCGCCAAGAACAGCGGTTCCGGCTACGACCGAAGCCTGTTCCCACACTGGGTGGTCGTCTCCAGCCCTTCCTGTGACGCCCGCGAGCACGTCCTGCGTCGCGACGGCCACACGGTCACGGTCGATGGCCAGTGCCGGGCCACGTCGGGCCGATGGTCCAGCGAGTACGACGGCGTGTGGACCGGCAACGCCTCGGAGTTCGACATCGACCACATGGTGCCGCTCTACGACGCGTGGCGTTCCGGTGCCAACACCTGGTCCACGACCCAACGTCGCAACTTCGCCAACGATGTCAACGCCCCTCAGTTGTGGGCGGTGACCGCCTCCACCAACCGTTCCAAGGGCGATCGCGACCCCTCCCAGTGGATGCCACCCCGGACCGCGATCCACTGCGACTACGTCAAGGCCTGGGTCAACGTCAAACACCGTTACGACCTGTCGGTGACCAGCGCCGAGAAGTCCTCCATCCAGAACACCATCAACACTCGTTGCTGATCCTCGGTGGCCCGGGGCGGGTACGCCCCGGGCCACCGGTCCACGTCGCCCGATACCGTGGCCACCGCGCACCTTCGAGCGGAAAGGCGGCCCCGTGGGGCTTTTCGGCATCAGTGACCTGCACGTGCGATACGAGGCCAACCGAGAGTCGATCGAACGGTTACGGCCCGCCTCGGAGGAGGACTGGCTGCTCGTGGCGGGAGACGTCGCCGACACCGTGCACGAGGTCGTCGACACGATGCGCCTGTTGGCCTCACGCTTCGCCACCGTGGTGTGGGTTCCTGGCAACCACGACCTATGGACCCTGCCACGGGACCCGGCGCAAGAGCGGGGTGAGGCCCGCTACCGACTTCTGGTACGAAAGTTGCGCGCACTGGGCGTGCACACCCCCGAGGACCCCTATCCCCTGTGGGAAGGGCCCCAGGGTCCGGTGGTGGTGGCACCGTTGTTCGTCGGCTACGACCACACCTTCCGACCCGAAGGTGCCCGCACCAAGCAGGAGGCCCTGGCCATCGCCCACGCCAGTGGTGTGGTGTGCACCGACGAATACCTACTGCATCCCGACCCGTATCCGAGCCGGGACGCCTGGTGCCGCGCCCGTGTGGAGTACACGCGCGCCCGATTGGACGAGTTGGATCCCGCGCTGCCCACGGTGTTGGTCAACCACTATCCGCTGCTGCGAGAACCCACGCGTGTGCTACGCCATCCCGAGTTCGCCCAGTGGTGCGGCACCGAGGCGACCGCCGACTGGCACGTGCGCTACCGTGCCCGCGCGGTCGTCTACGGTCACCTGCACATTCCTCGGACGATCACCGTCGATGGCGTGCCCCACATCGAGGTCTCCCTGGGGTACCCCCGCGAGTGGGAACCGCGTCCCGTACCACCACGGATACCGAGCCCGATCCTGCCGTAGGGGGCCGACCGTGCCCGCGACGATCGATGGGGAGCGGGCCAAGAGAACGTGCCTTGCCCACCTTTGGTTCACGTGCGTGTTCGCTGAGCGTGGAACTCATCGCACGTGTTTCCCCTTTCTCCCTGATTCTGGTGATTTGTCACCATTGATTCAGCCGGTTTCGAGCCCCCTGATCAAGCAAACGGTGAGAATCGAGGCCCTCACGCCATCGAATGACCACGCTTTGCCCATTCTCACCCCTACATTGAAGCCCCCTCGGGCAGTGGTCCAACGAACGTCACTCGAGATCGAGGGAGCATCATGATCGCGAAGTTGTCCGAAATGGGCGTCACCTCCGAGATGGCCTACAGCGCCGGTACCGCGAGCATCGGCCTGGCCTTTGCGAGTTGGCTCCTGTCCAAGAAGAAGGAGAGCGCGGGCATGGACCGGGCCGACCGGTGGGGCATCTTCGTCGGACAGTGGGCTCCCACCTTCTTCGCCCTGGGCGTCGCCCTGCGGCTGGAGGAGAAGAAGTAACCGCGGTCCCCGGGCCCGGCGAGCACGCTCTCGCCGGGCCTTTCCGTGTCCGGGGTGAAGCGTTCTTCCTACCCCGCCGCACGCAGGTGGGCGATGACGCCGTCGATGTCGTCGCGCACCAGATCGGGGCGGATGAAGTGACCGCCGCCGGGCTCGTGCGACTCGTGCGGGATGCCGGCGCCGTCCAAAGCCGCACGGAACTCGCGCTGCCCGGCGAGCACCTGCTCCTCGTTCATCCGATCGAACAGGTCGAACGGATCGGGGCTGTTGCCCGCGACGAGGAAGACGCGCTTGCCGCGATAGCGCTCGATGTTCTCCACCGCGTTGTCGGCACTCACCCGGGCCTGGTCCCACGGGGCTCCATAGACCATGCCACCGGCGAGTTCGAAGACCGAGGAGGTGAAGTTCGCCCAGTGGGTGACCAGACCGAAGTCACGGCGCATACTGGCCGGCCCCGAGTAGGAACTCACCGAGGCGAAGTGGCCGTAGTACTTGGCCGCGTACTTGAGCGCCCCGAAACCGCCCATCGAAAAGCCCGCCACGGCGCGCCCGGCGAACTCGGCGTGCGTACGGAAGTTCGCGTCGACCCACGGGACGACCTGGTCCATGTGGAAGGTCTCCCAGTTACGGGGGCCGGCATTGTTGCTGACCGGGTTGCTGTACCAACCGCAGGGTCCGCCGTCGGGCATCACGATGATGATCTGCTTACCCGCGGAGAGTTCGCGGATTCCGGCGCGGTCCCAGCTGATGAAGTCCGAACCGGGACCGCCTCCGTGGAGCAGGTAGAGGACGGGGTAGGTGCGCCCGTCATCGCGGTATCCCTCGGGAACGAGGACGTTGACGCCGGGGTTCCAGCCGATCTCAGGGGTTTCGAAGCGGTAGTACCACATGCGAGGGTCTCCCTCGTCGCTGTGTACCAGGTTCAATCCGGCGTGACTCGGAGCGGGCGGGCCCTGAGGAGCCGGGGCGGCGTGGGCCGGGGAGGTCGCCGCGAGGAGGCCGCCGGAAGCGGCAGTCAGGCCGAGGGAGAGACCGCCGACGTTCCGGAGAAGGTCACGCCGGCTCGGGGAGTAGAGGCTCACGTATGTCTCCTGGGGGTGATGGGGGTCGCTCACCGAAAGGCCGTGCCGTACTCTCGCTCTTGGTCCGGGCCGCGAAGACAGCACGGCGTTCATGGCGAGGAATGGCCACCTCGTCGTGGCCACCGCCTCAGTGAAACAGGACTCCGCGGCCCACGCACCAGGGGAACGGGTAACAGGTATGTTAATTTTCTTCCCCTTAGGGGAACCAAGTAGTTAATTTCCTACGCATCGGCACACCCCAGCGCCCTACCCCGAAGTGACATCGAAACCGGTCGGACCCCTCAGGCATCGGACGACGGCACTCGCGCTCCGGCCCGATTCCGCTCCGAAGCCACCCACCCGGTGGCGGGAGCGCCCTCACCACCGCCCGTGTCGTGTGGTCGACACCGGGCTCTGGGGCCGTCGATCCTGAACCCCGACCCGCCACCTAGGAGCGACCTTGATCGACCCCCACGATCCCCGCCCCCCGCAGACGAACCGGTCCACCTTCCTTCGCACCTGCGCCGGCGCCCTCCTCGGCTCCGGCTTCCTACTCGGTTCGGCCGCACCGGCCGGAGCCGACGACGCACGATCCCAACGGGCCCTTGAGGTCATCAAGGTCGCCGACCTCACCGGCCCCGGCCTGACCACCCGTTTCCGGATGGAGGCCACCGACCTGGGCATCCCGGTTCTCGCCCCCGACGGCCGGATGCTCTTCGTCTTCGGTGACAGCTTCGAAAGCGCCCGGGTCGGAGGCGGGTGGTGGCGCTCCCCCACCGCCCTGTACTCCACCACCACCGATTTGAACAGCGGGGTGGAGTGGTCGGGCGCCGTGGGTGGCCAGGCCGCCCATCAGCTGTGGCACTACGACCACGACAACCCGGTGTTCACCACCGTCCTGCCCTCCGACGTGATCACCATCGGCGGCAGCATGTACCTGCACGCCATGGTCAACAACGGTCTGGGCAACGTGGTCTGGACGGAGATCTGGCGCTCGGACGACTCCGGTGCCACCTGGGTCCACACCGGCGCGAAGTTCGCCCCCGACCTGCACGGCGGCCTGTTCCAGCTGCTCAGCTGGGCTGAGGGGAACGACGGTTTCGTCTACGTCTATTCCACTTCCTTCACCCGCAGCAGGCCGCTCATCCTGCACCGGGTGCCTGCCGGGGCCATCGCCGACCCGGCCGCCTACGAACCCTGGGGGTACCGCGACGGCGCCTGGGGGTGGGGCAAGGCGCCCACCCCGATCCTCGAAGGCGCCTTCGGCGAACTCTGCCTGCGCCCGCTGGACGGAAAGTGGATCCTGACCTGGTTCAACGCAGGCGATTACCGTATCGACGGCATCATCATGGACACCCCCACCTCGAACCTGTACACGGCGCATCGCCGGACCCTGATCCACGGCGGGTCCTGGGGTCACGAGGACGACTCCCACGTGGCCCAGCTCTATGGCGGCTGCGTCATTCCCGGCTCCACGCTGAACGATCTGCATTTGAGCGTCAGCCAGTGGAACACCGACCATGGTTGGCCCTACCGGGTCATGCAGCACCGGATTCGAGGGTTCGGCGCCTGAGTACGTCCACGGCGCAAGGGAGATCGCGCGGCACCCCGATGGCCCCCGGGGTGCCGTCCCACAACACACGTGGGCGCCTGCTGGGCTCACCGACCAGCTTTCATTACACTCCGAATCACTATGATCACATTCGGTTCGTGCCATCTCGCTGGTAAGCGCCACTCCGGATGACGAGGATCTTCCAAACTTCCACCGGTGAATGGGGACCGTCATGGCCACGTATCGGTTCAGGTGTGACGAACACGGCCGCCTGGAGATCGAAGCGGCGATCGGGACGGCCCCGCCGACCCTGGAGTGCCCCGACTGCGGTGGCCAGGCCCGTCGGGTGTTCTGCGCCCCGATGGTCGTTCGTTCACCTCGCGCCATGACACAAGCGTTCGAGAACGCCGAACGCAGCGCGGACGAACCGAACGTGGTGAAGTCGATCCCGCCTTCTTCGAGCGCATCGACCCGGCAACGCTACACGCACGATCCGGCCCACCAACGACTTCCAAGACTTTGAGGTCACTCGCTCGAAAGGCGATCGCCGATGCCCGAACTCCTGTTTCCGCTCGACTCCTCCAGGCCGTTCACCGACCAGGAAATCCTCGGTCACAACCGATATCACCCCGACATTCCTGCGGCTGTTCGGGTCAGACCCGGCTCCACCTTTCGTATGCACTGTCGGGAATGGTTCGACGGCGCGATCAAGAACGACGACTCCGCACAGGACATCCTCAACGCTCCGATGTCCAAGGTGCACGCCCTGTCGGGTCCCGTGGGGATCGAGGGCGCCGAACCGGGTGACCTGTTGATGGTCGACGTCTTGGACGTGGGGCCCATCCCCCAGGAGGACTCCGGTCCATTGGCCGGCCAGGGTTGGGGCTACACGGGTATCTTCGCCAAGCACAACGGCGGTTCCTTCCTCGTCGACCGGTTCCCGGACGCCTACAAGGCGGTATGGGACTTCCACGGCGAGGTGGCCACCTCTCGGCACGTCCCAGGGGTGGCCTTCACCGGCATCACCCACCCCGGTCTGATGGCCACGGCCCCTTCGGCGGAGTTGCTCTCCCGGTGGAACAGCAGGGAAGGCGACCTGATCGCGACCGACCCCGACCGCCTGCCGCCGTTGGCGCTGCCGCCCGAACCGCAGGACGCCGTCCTGGGGACTTTGAGCGGTGAGGAGTTCGACCGGGTGGCGGCGGAGGCGGCTCGGACGGCCCCGCCCCGGGAGAACGGTGGCAACCAGGACATCAAGAACCTCACCCGAGGAACCCGCGTGTTCTATCCGGTCTTCGTTCCCGGGGCGAACTTCTCCGTCGGTGACCTGCACTTCTCCCAGGGGGACGGGGAGATCACGTTCTGCGGCGGGATCGAGATGGGCGGCTTCATCGATCTGCACATCGACCTGATCAAGGGCGGTATGCACACGTACGGGGTGAGCGGGAACGCCATCTTCATGCCGGGCAAGACCCCGCCCCAGTACTCCGAATGGCTGGCCTTCTCCGGAATTTCGGTCACGCAGGAGGGTGAACAGCGCTACCTGGACTCGCAACTGGCCTACCAGCGCGCCTGCCTGAACGCGATCGACTACCTGACCAAGTTCGGTTACAGCCCCGAACAGGCCTACCTGCTCCTGGGCGCGGCACCGATCGAAGGACGTTTCTCCAGCGTGGTGGACATCCCGAACGCGTGTGCCACGGTCTACCTTCCGACCGCGATCTTCGAGTTCGACGTGCGGCCGTCCAAGTCGGGACCCGTACGGATCGATCCAGGGATCGGCGCGCCCAAGGCCGCCGATTCCTAGAAACCTTGGGCGCTTCACCGCGATGTGATGGTGAAGCGGCCAAGCACCCCGCGTGGAACGCCGCGACCTTGCCCGCCCCACGGCAGCGATTCCCGTGGCTCGCTCCGACACTTCGTAAGAGCCCATCTCAAAAGCGCTAAGAGGTGCTCCTGAGCCTGGCATGATCACGTGCTGTGAGCGATGTGTTGCCGACGGACTCTGGGAGATCGTCCAACCACTACTGCCTCCCGCCCCGAAGACCGGTCGGCCCCGCCTGGACCGAAGAGCCGTGTCGACCACGATGCTGTTCGTCCAGGCGTCAGGGTTTTTCCGGGAGAAGGCCGACCGCTTATGCGGCCTTACCCGTGCCACCGCTCACCGCTGGTTTCAGACCTGGACCGAGATGGGCCTGTGGCCCACGATTCACCGCACCCTCCTGGATGGTCTGGGCAGACGCGCCCTGCTGGACTGGTCCCGCGCCACCGTCGACTCCCAGGCGATCCGCGCCAAGAAAGGGACGGACCACCGGGCCGAACCCCACTGATCGTGGCAAAGGCGGCTCCAAGCCCCACCTGCTGTGCGATGACCAGGGCTTCCCGCTGACCTGCGCGGTCTCGGCGGGCCAACGTCAACGACATCGAAGCGCTCAAGCCCCTGGTCCGGGGCGTCCCGGCGGCGCGATCGCGGCGAGGTCCCCGGCGGCGTCCGGCCAAGCTCCACGGCGACAAGGCCTACCACTCCCGGGAACAGCACCATCGGCTGCGCGAGCGCGGCATCGGGGTGCGCTTGGCCCGTCCCGGCATCGAGTCCTCACAACGGCTGGGACGGCACCGGTACAAGCTCGAACGCTCCATCACCTGGCTGGACTCCTACCGCAGATTGAACGTGCGCTGGGAGCGCAAGGCCTCCACCTTCCTGGCCATGCCCGGCACCGCCTGCATCCTCATCTGCTATAAACACCTGGCCAAGCATACTGATGGCTTTTGAGATGAACTCATAGCACATGCTCGGTGCGCGCGCCGCCAAAGCTCCCGAGCACTCGCCCTACCAGCAGAGGAATTGGCCATAGTTTCAAGCCTCTGACCGGAACCGGCCACCCCGGCTGTTGTCCACCCTCACAGAACCCTGATAAAAAGTTCCTTGGCACTTTCCTCTCCTTCTGAAATCCGCTTACCCCACCCTGCTTCACAGATATGGACAGTCCCCACCCCTTACAGTACACAAATAAGATTCTGTTTCACCTAGACGAACCCCCACCAGAGCATCATGGAAACCCATGTCACAAGAAGCCACGAACATCGTCCGCATGGCCGCTGTCGGGATCACCGCATTGGGCGCCATCGTGGCCGGATATTACGGCAGAAAATCAGAGAGAGAAAAGCAGAAACAAATCGAGTCCGAGATCCTGGCACTCGATGGACCCAACAGAAGCATCAGAGAAAAATTGGAAGACGTTGTATTCATATCCAGATCGATCAAAAAAGAAGATGACATTCAATTAAAAGAAACAGAGGAGGAACTAAGCGACATCGAGGCCAAACTCAATAGAATTGAAAAATTCGCCGAAGCAAAGCCCCCATCCCAAGAACGAGAAATCCAAGATCTTTTCGAAAAGGCCGCAGCATCTTTAGAGCAAGAGAGCAAGGAGCGACATAAGGACATCGTTCCCGGCAAGGAGCAAGAAAAGAATACCAAGGGTGTCAGATCCGCCCTTTCCCGGGCCGTATCAAAGTTCACCGAAAGCGGACACACCAAGAGTAGTGGACCCACAAACGACGGGTGGATGAAATGACAATCCAATCATCTATCATTCTACTCATTATTGCTGCTTCAGCGGCCCTGAGCCTCATGCACACGATCCATCGGAAGAAAATAAATAGGTCGGAGATCTTCATCCCTGACATGGTCGAAGTTCACAGCCTCGAACGAGACCTGGACAGGATTCAGGAGATTCGTCACGGGATCGCAGACGCCGATGGGTCGCTCAGAGGGAGGATCAACGCGCTCACTGTTGCAGTAAACAGATTGGAGAAAGAGAAAGGTCGAATCTCTCCAGACTCCACGACCAGTGCCTTTCTGAAAATCAGAGAGAGTTCGGAAAAAACTGCTACCCAACATCTGGAGAAATACACAGCCCGGCGGCAAGAGCGAATCTAACAGACCTGGAAGTCCTCAGGGGAGTTCACTGAAACAATGCTAGCAGTAGCCGTCATAGTAGGCACAGTCGGCCTTTATGCCGCATGGCAGACAAGACAGCTGTTCAAAAGAAGATACGAGAACGATCAGCGGCAAGTGAAACTTGCAGAGCTGAAAGCAAGAGAAAAAATCGAAAAATCCCTCGAAGACCCGATCCATTACTTGATCGAGATCGAGGAGATTCGGACATCGCTGACCAAAGAGAAAACAAAAAAGGCTGAACGCTATGTGGAGAAGGCGGAATACCTATCCGAATCCCTGAGAGCAGCCAGGGAGAGGATTGATTTCCAGCTGGCCAGAGTCAAGTTGAAACACGAGGTACTCCTCGATGCGGGAAACACCCGAGAGCTGAGCGACGGAACGTACGAGATAATCAACCTCCCCTCACTGACACCCACCGAGGAACAGGCGATACGCCGGGCGATCCAGCAGGACAACGCCTACATCACGAAGTCCCACAAGGTCAAGGAAATAATCGACAAAACGGTTCTTCTTCTCGACGCGAAGAAAAGCGATCTGACCATCACCAGCAACAGCACAGGATCTCGACTCCTGCAGCAGAGCCGCTTCCCTGAAGCCCTTTACAAGGAGGCACTCAAAGAAATTATTACCGTATACCACCCTGAGCACGAGATCGCATCAGAGGAAGCACCTCAAGAGATCCGCTCAGAAACCGACGAGAAGACCGGAGCCACGCAGGGAGCAATCCACGAAAGCCAGACAGAAATCAAATTCAGGTCTTCGAGCGAGCGACTCTTCGAGCTCGCCAGAAAAGCACAAAACAATCCCCCGAAGACCAGTCGTGAAGAAATGGAAATAGTCGAATAGATATGCTTGAAATGATTTTCAATATCATTCTCGTTTTGTTTGCGGTTCCAACGCTTTTGACATTGCATTCGATCCACATCGAAGCACGCAACCGCCGCATTCACGCAACAGCAGAACTGGTCACCACTGGGCTGATTCGCGAACGAAAAGAACAGGAGCTGAAAATTTACAGCGAATCATTCCAGCGCCGACTGAACGCGATTCGGAGCTGCGAAAAAAATATCTATGGATACTTTCCCAACAGCGAGTATCCGGAACAGCTCAAGACCAAGGTAAGCCCGCAACAGGCCCAGGAACGAATCTCTGAGTTTCTTAAAGTTTATGAAAAAGAGGAGAAGCGGTTCGAAGATCAGCAACGGGAGCTGGAAATTCGACTTGCAGATAAGAGGCAGCACATCCAGGAAATAAATCGCAGGTTCCGCAGGGTCGACCGGGTGTTCGACATCTCGGCACTGGTCCTACGCGCAGCCTTGGTACTGGCGATCCTGTACTCCCTCACAAGCCTGTTGTTCGGGCTGATCCCGTGAACCTTTTCATCCTTCTCATCGAAGTCGCGAAACCACCGACCGACCGGCCTGGAAACCCTCACCACACCACCACCGCCTAAGGCGGACGAACACCATGAACCACGAAAACGAACTCGTCCAAAGCGGCCGGCCCTCGTCCAACACCTTCAGGCTTGCGCGTTTGGACCAAGTCGGGAGCATCCCATCCGGCAAGCGCTCACAGAACACTGCGAGCACACCGAACCTGAGCCGGGGTTCCCGAGACAACGGTGATGACCACGGTATCGAGTTCTGAGCAGCTCGCAGTGGCCGTCCCTCGGGGATCAGGCGGGTGTCCTCCACGTGACGCTGGCCGTGCGACTGTGAACGGGTCCGGCCCATGGCAGCGCATATGGACTCAGGCGGGTATCCAGATAGTCGTTTCGTGCCAGGTGTGGTGGAGGATCTGGCACGTACTGAGTTCGATGGAGACGTGTTGTCGAATTCTCAGGCCACGGTGCTCGCTTTCTTGTTCTCGAACTCCATGAGTGTCAGCCGGCCGATCGCTGAGTGCCCGCACCGGCGGTCATGGAAGGTCTCCAAGTACTCGAAGATCGCGTTGACCGCCCCCGGCCGGGTCCGTCACCTGCGTTGATCCAGCAGTTCGACCCGCATGCGTGACCAGAAGGAAGCGATGACCACGTTGTCGTAGCGGTACCCATCCCACGGAGAGGACCAGCGCCGTGGCCGAAGAGCGGGCGCAAAGCACCGTGGAGCAGTGGAACGCTTCGGGTCCCGCCACCTATCACCCGCGCTCCCCGGAGCAGGTCACCGGTTTCTTCGACGGTTGGGACCTGTTGGAGCCCGGTGTCGTCTCCTGTTCCTTGTAGCGCCCAGGTCCCAGCGACCTCGGCGCCCGCCCCAAAGGGCGGACGTACGTGTTCGTCAAGCAGCCATGGGAGAAGGGCGCCGGCTCCGCCCGCACTCATCCCATCCGACCATCCGCACCACCGGCCTCCCGGCTCAACGCGCAGGCTGCGAGGATTCAGCACTCGGGGGGCGGCCCTCGAGACCACCTTGCCCCCTTTTCAAGACGTAGAGGCCCCTCTGGGCGCCTCACGCACGGTCGCCAACGAGTGGGCAGGTAGAGACACCCGTGTGAACGCGGTGTATCCGATGGCGATGGTCATGGGCCTCGAAGACGGCCCCAGACCCGCAGCAGGAGACGTCGACCAGTTGCACTGGAACCGATGGGGTCCGAGCCACCGAAAGAGGCGCGGGCTCCATCCCTCAAGGTCGAGAGGGCCGAATCCGGCACGGATCAGTCTTTGTCCCGCCAGACCATCGTCACCTTGAAGGAGCCCTCCCCGCTCCCTTTGGCCACGATGACATCGGCCTCCGTACTCACGGTGATCCCGAACTCGACCTTGGTCTCATCAGGTCTGCCCCGCCCCTTGGACAGTTCGTCCATCTGCTTGGTGACGGCCTCCGCGATTTTTCGGATTCGGGAGGCGATCGCTTTGAAACCCCTGTCCCTCTCGGGGCGAACACCGTCACGTGACACCCCGGATACCCCGACCCGGTGCACTGGAGTCGCTTCGATCGTGATCGACACGTCGTCATCGATCACAAAGTCGACCACGTTCTGCACAAGAACCCCACTCAACTGATTCCGGAAAGGACTTGACAAACAGACCGGAACGCCCGGACTGTAAAGTGGTACACATCATCCGGAGTCGATATTAGTCGAACACCGAACTGACACGGAAGGGATGGCCGTGCCCCGATCGGAGATCACCGACAAGGTTCCTTCCCCACAGGCATTCCGTCCCCACCCACCTCACACTCCACTTCCTGACACATACGCACCAGAATCAAGGTCTTGGAATAAATCGAGTTGGTCCGGTCCTGCACATGACTGTTGTGAGGTTCGATTGGATCGAACCCCCTCCATAGGGTTTCGGGATTCGCACCACCCCGACACCGTCGTGCTGGAGTTCACTCGAAACGAATGGCTCGCTTTTCTCCAGTCACACCGCTCTGGTCAACGGGCCACAGGCATGAGATCACAATCGAGCCTGCGAAACTCATCCATGGTCACCACGTAACCATGTTCGGCTCCGTAGACATCGGCGCACTCCTGCCGGAAGAGGTCCCATTCCTGTTCCACGTCCTCACCCAGAGCCCGGCGACTGATCAGGTGGTTTCGACGAGCCATCATCAAAAATACGTGATCCGAAGCCAAATTCTCACGACACCTCTCCTCGGCTTTTCGGTCCTGCTCCCGAGCCTCCCGCACTCGCCCGAGGCCGAACAGGTCGTTTCCGAGGTTGATGAGCACTGGCAGGGTGGTGACCCTCGCATCACCGTAGGAATCACGCAACGCGGCGAGCGCCTGTCGGTCCAGCTCCAGCGCCTGGTTGAATTTACCCGCGGCACGGAGAATGATGGCGGCGTTCACTCGGGTGACCGACGGGAACGGATGGTAGGCGCGATAACGGGAATCGACCACGGAAAGCACCTTCTCAGCTTCCCTTTCCGCTTCACCTACACGCCCATTGAAGACCATGCTCACCATGTGAATGGAACGACAGAACAAAAATGCTGCGGAATCATAGAGATGGAATCGGCGATAGTCGTCCATCGCCTTTTCTGAGCATTCCAAGGACTTTTCATATTCGCCTTGACGCCGATAGATCACCGCCAACATCAACGGTATGTCCACAGCATTGGGACCATCGTCCGCGCCGATGGCCTCGAGTCGCCTGACACAGTCCTCCAGTGTTTCCCTTGCTTCGATCAACCGGCCCAAGGCCAACAGGGTCAAACCCGCGGACATTCGACTACGTAGGGTGTCGATGTGATTCTCACCCAAGGCGTACTTGCGGCGTTCAGCGTTCGTCAGATCGACTTCCAACGCCTCACCGAAGCGGCTGCGTCGTTGCAGGATGGTGGCCAAGTCGTGCGCGGCTTGGAGGGTCCCTTCATCATTCTCACCGAAGCGTTCCCGACGGTATTCGTAAACTTCCGTGAAAATAGCCTCGGCTTCCTCGAAATCTCCCAAATTACTCAGGGCGATCCCTCGGGCGGTCCGTGCGTCCATCGCCTCCTCACTGTCCCGCCCCTCCAGAGCCGCCTGTTCCTGGTACATACGGTCGGCCTCGACCAGGCAGGTCTCGTTGTCACCGATGAGTCGCAAACACCTGGCGTGCACCTTCCACACCCGAAAGCGGTGAGTCGGGTTGTCACTCCATTCGTCATGGGCGTGACGTGTGAGGGTCAGCGCGGTGCGGTAGTCGCCCGTCTCGGTCAGGAACTCGGCCAGATTGATCACCAGCCCGCGAACCTGCGCGTCCTTGCTTCGCCAAGCGCCCGATCCCATCACGTGGGAAAGCAGTAGAAGGTACTCGGCGCGGTTCTGGGCCTGCTTGGGCCCGACGGGATCGCTCTGGGCCAGGAGGCGATGGGCCAAAGCGCGCTGGAGCGAGCGTTCCTCGACGTTCATGGAATGCTGCACCACGCTCTGGAACGTCGCGTGCAGCTGGAAGGTGTTGTCCTGGAGGTCGAACTCGGCCAGGCTGTGCCGATGGGCATAACGCAGCACCTTCGACAGCATCATGTCGTCGCCCAGGACCCGTGACAGATCCGGGTTGTGGCTGAGCCCTCGCGCACGGTGGAAGATCGCCCGTGACAGGGGGCGCGGTGCGAAGAACGAACAGAGCTTGATGAACTCCAGCACCAAGCGCTTGGTCTCGCGTTGGGCTCCGGTGCTTCGTTGCAGGTCCTCCAGTTGTATGCTCCACGCCGCGGCGAGAGGCAACGGGTACTGGTCGTCGGCTTCGACGTGACCGACGAGTTGGTCGAACTTGTCGCGCAACTGGTTCAGGAACTCATCCGTCCCCATCAGTGAGTCGCGCAGATACGCCCCCATCTGAGCCAGCGCCAACGGCAGATGTTGGAGGCGCTCCGCGATCAGTTCGGCCGTGGCGCGGTCCTCCTCCAGCCGGTGGGGGCAGATCTTGCGCAGGAGCGCGACACTTTCCGCCATGGTCAGTTGCGGAATGATCCGACCACCGCCGCGGCCACTGTGAATCCATCCTTGGTCCCGCGAGGTGAGCAGGATCCTGCCCGCGCCACCGAGCGGGAGCAGTTCGGGCGTCAGTGTGTCCAGGTCCGGCACGTCATCGAAGATCAACAACCAGTCGCCGATCCCTGGTTCGTTGTCCAATGCGTCGTTGACCGCCTGGATGGTGAGTTCGGGGCTACCGGCCGCGCCCTCGATTCCCAGACGTTGCGCCAGGCGCAGGTAGGCCTGGTGGATTTCCGCGCTGGTGTTCGCCTGGAACCACCATACGAGGTCGTAGTCCTCGCGGAAGCGGTGGGCGTACTCCATCGCGATCTGGGTCTTGCCGATGCCGGTGCTTCCCGCGAGCAGGAACGTGGTCCCCGGGTGGTCGAAGAGCGTTTCATGGATCTCGTCGAGGATCTCGTCCCGGCCCGTGAAGTTGAGGTTCTGCTGTGGCACGCCCCCGAGGAAGGCGAGCCCTCGTCGGGAAGGGCGTCGTCGCACGCCCTTCGAAACCGTGGGAACGGACCGTACGGACACCCTCTGTTCCGTGTCCGGTGGCTGGGGCGCGTTGTATGTGGTCACGGCGAAATCCACTTCCTCTTGCGCAGCGGTTGGATCGAAGGTCCGGGCCTGGGGAAAGTAGGAATCCTCGCCTTCCAGCACCTGGCTCAGACGGACCGCGAGTCGTCGGTACTCACCGGGCATCTCCGTGAGCGCGGGAACGATCGCGCGGGCGAGTTCGATCTCCGCGTCGTCGAGTTCGTGGATCCGGGGCAGCCCCGTCTCGATCCGAGACAGCCACTCGTAGACGTTCGACACGTCCTTGAACTCGATGCCCAAGGCGTGGAAGACCGAACGCATGGTGCCGATGGCCCCGAGTCGTTCCAAGAGTTCCCTGCGCACTCCGGGGCGGAATTCGAGCGATGCGCGTCGAGGATCGTTCAGCGGAGCCTTCGGTGCTTCCCCCGTCATCAACGCTCCCCCCAGCACTTCGGCGACCTCGGCACCGGCCGCGAACGCGGAGACCTGCGGGGTTGGCCGGGGGATGGTGCGCTGCACCACCTCGGCCACGGCGAGGTTCACCGGCGCTTGTGCCAGCCGTACCGCGAGTTCGCGGGCTCCGTAGGAAGAGGCGGACAGGAAACGATCGACCCGCTCCGCGGGGGTGAGCGATGCGGGATGCCCTTCCGGCGGAGGCGGTGCGGTGTCCAGCGACCACACGTCGGCTTGCCAGGTCCGTAGGCGACCGGACAAGACCCGTGCCCATTCGGCGAGTTGGTCAAAGGAGGGTTCCAAGATCGGGATATGCGCCGCTTCGTCGACAGGAGGACGATCGGTCTCTCCGGCACGTGCTGATTCCCAAGAAAGCATCGTGGTCTCGCCTCGTTCACCGGCCACCACCCGCATCGGTTCGGTGGCGATGACGCTCAGGTTCCGGTGGGAGGAACCGAACACGTGCAAGAGCGCGATCGGAACCCGCTGGGCCAGCGAACGGAGCCGCTCCTGAAACCCGGGAGCCGACCAGGCACGGCCTCGCACGTCACTGATGATCAGCAGTGGCCCTTCGAACTCCTCATCGTTCTCTCCAGGAAGCCGCTCCTCCCGATCACCTTCTGTCACTCCCATGTCGATCCGCCTGGCCGAAATACCCAGGTCACGAACCAAATCGAACAGAGGTCCGGTGATGTGGTGGTGGATTTCCATGAGTGGAGCGGAATCAAGCACGACGACGAGACCGGGGTGGCCCTGTCTCAGATCTGTCAGGGCCTCCACGTATCCCTGGACCGGATCATCCATGAACTCTCTCGTCTCGACGGCGTGTATCACTCCGGACACTTTTCTCTGCTTACCTTACAACTCTTGGAAGCCACCAGCGGCGCTAATAACCTAAATCGAACCGCTGAAAATGTCCATATTAAAACAAATAAAATCTGGTCGCCCTGGAGTCACAGTTCACCCATACTCAACACCCTTTCCAGAAGATCATCTCCATACCCATCGTTAATGAGTGATATGTCCCTGGTGTCGGCCCGGAGAATCGACCTTTCTCGCAGGTAGCCGGCCAGAGAACCCACGTCCACACGCGCTTCGGGCTCCTTGAGGAGCAACTCCTCGACCAACTCACGAACCGCCTCTTGTGGCCCATGGACGATGGTCGGCACCCCTTGGTGAAGAATCGCGTCGAAAACATGAGTGTGATCCTGGTGATCGGAGTCCACCGCGCACACGGTCACATGCTCGTCCCCCAGACGGTCCGCCACCTCCTCCAACGGAACCTCCCAGGACATGAGTACGTTGCGGTGCCGCACCTGCGGGGCCAGTGACTGGTGATGTGACCTGCGTTTCCACAAGGAAGGGTCCGCGTCGAGGTAGTCCGCGGCACGGACCCGCTCACTCACGTGGTAGACGATCTCGTAGTTGACCGCCAGCCGAGGCGGATAGGCCAGCACCCCTCGGCTGACCGGGGTGCGCCCCAAGCGCAGGTTCACCAGGCTTCGGGGGATCAGCAGGCGCAAGCCGACCGGCCCCTCCTGCACGGTGAACAGTCCCCTGGATCGCGCGGCCAGAACAAGGGCGCTGATCCGGTCACAGATCGCCTCCTCCGACACCACCTGTGACTCCTGAGGTCTGAGTTCGTACCCCTCCCCCGTCCAGCGAGCGATCCCGAAGGTCATCCGATATCCACGAGCCACCTGTTCCAAGTGGAAGATCGCCACGACCCGTGGACGGTTCACCGCCCTCGCGTCCTGGGACCCGTCCCACGCCATTGGGCTCTGTCTGCCTTCACCCGATTCCAGGCGTCGACGTCGGTCCCCTCCCAGCCGTTCCTCCCAGGAAGGCCCCAGGTCCCGAACGGCGGTCCGCACGATCCAGCTCCACACCGAGGGAGGCACCGGGCGCCGGTGACGAAGCGTTCGCTGGACATGGTGCACCCAGGCCAGGGCCGGTGCCGGCTCCCCGTGTCGGGGCAGAAGTTCCCACAGCGCCATGAGCAGGCTCCACGCACTGGTGTCACGGTGCAGCCGCTCTCGTACGCGGTCGAGTTCGCGTCGGGTCAGGAACTCCTCGGCGGAGACCTCGCCCAATGACACCGGGTCGAGAAAGTCGTGGAGGCACTGATAGGTGTCCACTCCACACATCGACTCGTCGATGAGCCGGTGGATGGAGACGGGTACCTCGTCCCCATCCTCGGTGTCCCGCAGACCTCGCATCGCGGTCAGGGGGAGGAAGAACGCCGTGTCGGATGGTTCGCCCGCGACGCCCCACGCGTATCGGTGGTTCTGCTGCATGATCCCCACCACCTCACCGGATTCGGCGCGCACCGCGCAGCCGCTGTAGCCTTCGGTGATCCGCACGCGGCTTCCCGGAACGATGTCCGCCTGGCTCGACCACGAGGAGGGACCCGCTCGTCCTCGGTACACCGCCGACGCCCACATGGACCCGGTCAGTTCCGGGTAGCCCAGCACGCTGAGCGGGGCCCGGGGCAACGGTTCGTCCCCATCGAAGAGCATCGGCAGTTCCACACCGGCCAGATCCGGGGCCTTGGAACGCAGCACCGCCAGGTCTCGGCTGTCCGGTCCGCTCGACCAAAGGTCGGTGCTGACCGACATCTCGTGCTCACCGCCCAGGATGGAACGCAGTCGGACTCGTCTGTCCCGCGGCGGATCGAACCGCTCCTCCCGGGGATGGCCCAAGGCGCCGGCCACCACGTGCGCACAGGTGACCGCCAGGCCCGAGCCGAGCAGGACGGCACCTCCGAGCACCCTCTCCTCGCCGTAGGGGGAGGTCCCCAGAACCTGGAACTGCCAGGGCGGAGGTTCCATCGGGCTCATGCGATCACCGGGGGTTCTCTTGTCACACGGGGCCTTTCGAGGGCATATGGTTCGGAATCATCCCTGGGTTTTCCACTCGATTTCTTCCCATATGTCCCCCCGGCTTAACGTCACGGCCCAGCCCTCGGGGGCGAACTTCGTTCCCCCTCACCTCGCCCTTCTCAGCGTGGCCACTTTCGGCCACGGAAAGCTTCACCGAAACCCGGTTTCGGCCCTCACCACGGAATCCGATGTCCTCGACACCGGCTAGGATCCCGTCGAACTTCGAACGAGACGACGTGCACGAATAAGTACCCGAAAGAACCCCGGGGTCGCCGACCCGGTGAAGAGGGAGTCGTGGCGACTTTCCAACGGCATGTGTCACCTGTGTCGTTGCGAGTTGGACACGAGCACACGAGGGGATCTTCCCACGGCCGAGGTGGCGCATATCGTCGCTTTGGCAGACGACGGACCACGGGCGGTTCCCTCCATGCCCGTCGAACGGCGCAACGCGGTCGAGAACCTGATGCTCCTCTGTCCCTCTTGCCACAGCAGGGCCGATAAGAACTCCGGAGCCGTTTACTCCATCGAACTACTGTCGTCCCTCAAGGAACGGCATGAGGCCTGGGCCCGATCCCTCCGTGCGTCCGGTAGCTCATGGAACATCCGCTACCAGCACGTGGACTTCGCCAACGTCCCCCGCCTGGCCATGCTCCCCGGTGAGGACGAAGTGCTCCGGGCCGCCGAAAACGTCGGTCTGGACCCCGGGACCGCCTTCCGGCAGCAGGGGCCCAAGGCCGGTGCCTTCGTCCGCCGAGTCCGACCGGTCTTCGAGAACTGGGGCGAGCACCCGGTTCACGAGGTTGGCGTAGTCCCTGATCCATGCCGCGTAGTCATGAGGGGGTACAGAATCGTTCACGACCGGTCACGCTAGCGGTGCCCGCCCAAGCCGGACCCGCTGTGGGGTGGCAGCTCTCGGTCAACGCACCGACCACCTCGAAGACCGTCGACGGGGATTGTCGTCGTCCGAACCGTGTGGCACCGTGCCCACCATGGACACTCCCTCGTTCGGCCCCGACACCGTTCTGATCGGCTCCAGCAAGAAGGCCCATCGACCCGGTTGCCAACACAACGACGACACGATGATCCGCTCCGGAGAACACACGGGTTGGGGGTGGGTCCCGCGAGTCGGTCCCGAACAGTGGTTGCGCATCAGCGAAGCACATCCTCTCAGGGCCACCCACGGCGATACCTCACGGGTGGCGATCCAACGGTGCAAGCACTGCTCGCGTGCCTGACCCCTGTCCCGGCCAAGGTGCCGGTGACCGGTGAACCTGGTTTCGTCGTAAGCGGCCAGTGGTTTCAGGCGCCATGGGACTTCAGATCGAGGCAGCGGCGACTCACCCGATCAAGCAGGAGATGGAAAAGGTGCTCGGTCTGGACGAAGCCATCGAGGAGAAGAATACTCATCGCGACGCCGGCCTTCCACTCGGTCGGACACCTCAGCGGACCGGAGCCCCTCCCCCGGATCGATCGCCCGACCACCGGTATCGGCGCTCGGGGCGGCCCGCGGTCCCGTACCGCAGCCGTACCTCCGCGTGGCCCTGATCGACGAAGTACTCCAGGTAACGGCGGGCGCTGACCCGGGACACGCCCGTCTCGGTCGCGCATTCGGCCGCCGACATGTCCTCGAACGCGACCCGCACGAGCGCTTTTCGGACCAGGTCGGCCGTCTGCGGGGTGAGCCCCTTGGGCATGGCGCGGAGACCACCGCGCTCGGTCGGGCGCGCCGAGCCGAACGCCCGGTCGACGGCCTCTTGGTCGGGCGGGCCCTCGGCCTGCAGGTCCCGGCGTAGTCGTGCGTACCCTTGGAGCCGATCGACGAGCTCGGCGGGCTCGAACGGCTTGATGAGGTACTGCACGGCCCCGCCGCGCAGCGCCTGGCGGACCGTGGCGCCGTCCCGGGCCGCGGTGATGACCAGGACGTCGACCTCGGGCAGGTCCGCGCCCGCGTCGGGGCCGCGCAGCCGGCGCAACACGTCGATACCGTTCATGTCGGGCAGGTAGATGTCGAGGAGCATCAGGTCGGGGCGGAGCCTGGCGACCATGTCCAGGGCCTCTGCTCCGTTTCGGGCCTCCCCCACCACGATGAACCCGGGCAGTCGCTCCACCAGTGCCCGGTGGACCCGCGCCACCATGAAGTCGTCGTCGACGATGAGCGTTCGGACCGTCGGTTCCCCGTCCACCTCGCGTGTCCGCTCGTCCCACTCACCGGTTCGGCGCGTGCTCATGCCCGTCCTCCTCCTCGTCGTGCCGGTCGTACAGGACGGCGCTGAACTCCGACCCCGCGACCGTCGCCTCTCCACCGCAGCGTGCGCACACCAGACTGACGATCGCCAACCCCAGGCCGCGTTTGCGCCCGGCGTCCTCCTTCGTGGTGTAGCCGTGCTGGAATACCTCGTCGGCGAGTTCGCTCGGTACGCCCGGCCCGGAATCACGTACGGTCACACGCACGGGCTCTCCGTCACCACCGGCCACGTCCACCTCCACCCAGGCCCGCTGGTCCGGCCCTTGGGCCTGGGTGGCCGCGTCCAGCGCATTGTCCACCAGGTTGGCGACCACCGTGACCAGGTCGGCGGCCAGTTCCTCGGACACCTGACCCAGCCGGGCGCCGGACGCGATCCGCAACCGCGCTCCCTGTTCGGCGGCCAGGCTCGCCTTGGCGATGAGCAGGGCGGCCAAAGAGGGGTCACCGATCCGTTCGGTGACCTCCGCGCTCAGTTGGGCGCGTGCGCCGCCGATCTGACTGACGTACCGGGCCGCCTCACCGTACTCGCGCAGTTCCAGCAGACCGGAGATGACGTGCAGCCGATTGGCGAACTCGTGGGCCTGGGCGCGCAGTGTCTCGGTGGTGGTCCTGGTCGTGTCCAGCTCGTGTTGGAGTTCCATCAGGTCGGTGCGGTCGCGCATGGTGGTGACGGAACCGGCCGGACGGCCCTCGGCTTCCAAGGGCATCCGGTTGAGTGCCACCAGCCGGTCCTTGGTCGCCACGACGGTGTCGCTGCCGCGTACCCGGCCCAGGAGGACGTCCCTGAGTCCATCGGGCACGCCGAGGTCGGCCAGGTTCGAGCCCACGCTGTGGGGCGGCAGGCCGAGCAGCCGCACGGCCGCGTCGTTGACCAGGGTGACGCGGTGGTCGGCGTCGAGCCCGAGCACACCCTCCTTGAGTCCGTACAGCATGGCTTCACGGTGCTTCACCAGGCGGGTGATCTGGTCGGGTTCGAGTCCCAGGGTCTGGCGTTTGACCCGGCGTGAGAGCAGCAGGGAGCCGGCCACCCCGAGCACGCTGGCGATCCCCAGGTAGACCATCAGGTTCGGGGTGGACAGCACCAGCAGCTCGCCGGTTCGGGGGTAGTCCATCCCCGCGACGACCACGCCCAGGACCGCCCCTCCCTCTCCGATGACCGGCACGGCGGCCGAGACCGTGCGCCGGCCGTCGGCCTCGCTGACCCCCGTCCATGAGCGCCCGTCCAGGGCGGTGGTGACGCCCGGCGTGTCCCACCTCGCTTCGTCGTCCTCGACGGGGCCGGGGTCCAGGGTGAGGGGTCGGCCCTCCTGGTCGTGGACCACCACCAGGTCGGCCCCGGACAGGGCGCGCGCCTCCTCGGCGAGCAGGGCCAGGACCTCGCGCCGGCCCGGGTCGTGCAGGCCGACCCGCACCGTGTCCCTGGCCGCGGTGCTCTCCGCGACCGAGAGCATGCGCTGTCCCTCGGTCTGGCGCAGGCGTGCGTCGGACTGGGCGAGGGAGACCCCGGCGACCATCACCAGCACGGTGACGATGATCCCGAGTTGAAGGGCGAAGAACTGTCCGGCGAGGGTGAGCCGGCGGCCTCCGGGCCTCATGGCCGGACCATTGTGCCCATCGTGACCACTACGAACACAACCTTCATTACCTCCATTGCCCGCACAAACACCACAACGCTTCTCACCGGTGTCTCCTTCTGTTTGCCTGTGTGGCGCATCACACGACCTCCGGAATCCACCGGTGCCTTCCCTACGGAGACACTATGCGCCGTATCACACTCGCCTCCCCCATGACGTCCACACCTGATACCGGGATGTCACGCGCTCGTGCTCTGCGGTTGGCCGCGGGCGCGGCGGTACTGCCCCTGTTGCTCTCGGCCTGCGGATCCGGCGACAGCGCCAGTGCCGACGGCGCCTGGGAGCCCGACCGGCCGATCGAGATCACCGCGCCCGCCGCGACCGGCGGCGGCTGGGGCACCCTGGCCCGTACCAGCGCCCGTCTGCTGGAGAGCGAGGAGTTGGTGGACCAGTCCGTCCAGGTCGTCAACAAGCCCGGCGCGGGCGGCGCGATCGGCTGGGCCTACATCGCGGGCCACGAGGCCGACCCGCACAAGCTGTTCGTGACGAGCCCGCCCATCCTGCTGGTGCCGATGGCCGGTGACTCCGACCACGACCACACCGACTTCACGCCGATCGCCCGGCTCGCCACCGACTACATGGTGTACCTGGTGCGTGCCGACTCCGACATGGAGACCTTCGACGACCTGGTCGCCGAGGTGAACGAGAATCCGGGCGACATCAGCGTCGGCGGCGGATCCGGTCCCGGCAGCATGGACCACGTCGCCCTGGCCGGTGCCCTGAGCGGGGGCGGCGCCGACCCCTCCGACGCCGGCTACATCCCCTTCGACGGTGGCGGAGAGGCCATGACCGCCCTGCTGGGCGGGCACGTGGACGCCGCGGTCACGGGCGCCGGCGAGGCCGGAGGCATGCTGGCCTCCGGTGATCTGCGCGCACTGGCGGTCTCCTCCTCCGAGACGATCGAGGCCTACCCCGAGGTGCCCACCCTCCTCGAGCAGGACGTCGACTTCACCTTCGACATCTGGCGCGGTGTGATGGCCCCCGCCGGACTGGAGGAGGCCCAGGTCGCCTACTACGAGGAGCTGTTCGCCGAGTTGATGGAATCGCAGGCCTGGCAGGAGGAATCGGCCTCCTTCGGCTGGACCGACGCCTACCAGGACAGTGCGGACTTCGGTGCCTTCCTCGACGAGAAGCACGACGAGTTCGCCGAGATCCTCTCCGAGGTCGGTCTCCAGTGAGCACGGAGAACACCACGCCCCCGCATGAAGCGGGCTCGGCGGGGGGGGGGGG
>NZ_ANBD01000089.1 GCF_000341005.1 Nocardiopsis alkaliphila YIM 80379
GCCATGCGCTTCGACAACCGGACGACGGCGGCCGTGATCGGCCTGTTCGCGGTCGGCTACCTCCTCTTGGCCTTCCAGGTTCCCGAGTACACGGCCGTGAACGTTCCGGTCCAGCCCGGCACGCTGCCCCGCTGGCTCGGCTTCGTGCTGCTGGTCCTGGCCGTCCTGCTGTTCTTCCAGCGCGGATCGCGTCCGACCGTCCAACAGGAGGCCGGTGAGGACGCGAAGGACTCCGACCAGGTCAGTGGGCAAAGCGCCGAGGAGAAGCGGATCTTGGGGACCGGTGCGGCCACGGGCACGGCCGAGCCGCTGCGCCTGGGACGGCTGAAGGATCCTCGTTTGGAGATCGGGCTGTTCGTCGCCGCGCTGTGCGCCTACGTCGCACTGTTCGAACCGTTGGGGTTCGTCCTGTCCACGGCCCTGTACCTCGGCTCGATGACCTTCTACCTCGGTTACCGCCGCCACCTGGTCACCGTCGCGGTCGCCGTGCTCCTGCCGCTGGCGCTCTACCTGGGCATGTCCTCGGGTTTGGGCGTGATCCTGCCGAGCGGCCCGCTCCCGTTCTGACCCCGACCGAGCCGAAAGACATCCGCGCATGAACATGCTCGACCAACTCCTCCAGGGATTCAGCGTCGCGCTGACTCCGGAGAACCTCCTGTTCGTCTTCATCGGTGTACTCGCCGGGACGATCATCGGCATCCTGCCGGGGCTGGGCCCGATGAGCGCGATCGCGCTGATGATCCCCATCGCCTACGGCATGGACCCCACGTCGGCCATCATCATGCTGGCCGGGGTCTACTACGGGGCGATCTTCGGCGGTTCCACCTCCTCCATCCTGCTCAACGCCCCGGGGGTGGCCGGCACCGTCGCCACCTCCTTCGACGGCTATCCGATGGCCCAGCAGGGCAAGGCCGGCAAGGCCCTGGCCACGGCGGCGATCTCGTCGTTCGTCGGCGGCACGGTCGGCGTCGTCGGCCTGATGATGATCGCGCCGAGCCTGGCCTCGTTCGCGGTCAGCTTCGGCCCCACCGAGTACTTCGCCCTGATGGTGCTGGGGCTGACGGCGGTGGTCTCCCTGGCCGGGCGCGACCTGGTCAAGGGGCTCATCTCCGCGGTCTTCGGCGTGATGGTCGCCCTGGTCGGCATCGACTCCCAGACCGCGATCACCCGCTTCACCTTCGACCTGCCCGAACTCTACGAAGGGGTGGAGTTCCTCATCGTGGCGCTGGGCGTGTTCGCGCTGGCCGAGGTGCTGGTGATGCTGAACCGGCGCGGTCAGGGCGGGGCCCGGGGCGGGGTGACCTCACTACGGCTGTCCAAGAGTGAAGTGGTCGCGATGACCCCGCCGACACTGCGCTCCTCGGTGCTCGGTTTCTTCACCGGCGTGCTTCCGGGGGCGGGCGCCACCGTGGCGTCCTTCCTGTCGTACTCGCTGGAAAGGCGCGTGGCCAAGGACGGCGACACGTTCGGCCAGGGCAACATCAAGGGTGTGGCCGGACCGGAGTCGGCCAACAACGCCGCCGCCGTGGGCTCGTTCGTCCCACTGTTGACCTTGGGCGTGCCCGGGTCGGGCACCACCGCGATCCTGCTCGGCGCCCTACTGGTGCTGGGTGTGCAGCCGGGTCCGTTGATGCTGAGCGACCGGCCGGACATGTTCTGGGGTCTGGTCGCGTCGATGTACATCGGCAGCGCGGTGCTGCTGGTGTTGAACCTGCCGCTGATCCCGCTGTTCGCCAAGGTCTTGAACACACCGAAGACGGTCCTGATACCACTGGTGGTCGTATTCTGTGTGGTGGGCGTGTACGGGCTCAGCTTCAGCGTGTTCGACCTGGGACTGCTGGTCGCGTTCGGTGTGATCGGGTTCCTGATGCGGCAGAACGACTTCCCGGCCGCTCCGATGATCCTGGGGTTGATCCTGGGCGGGCTGATGGAGAAGTCGATGCGTCAGGCGTTGCAGATCTCCGGCGGGGACTGGTCGGTGTTCGTCACCGAGCCGATCTCCGCTGTCCTCATCGCCTTGGCGGTGCTGTCGATGACGCCCGCGCTGGTGCGGGTCGTTCGTGAACGCACGGCCCGAGCCGGTCGGAGCGGGGAGCGTGACCGGACGGAGTCCATGAACGGTTGAGAGCCCAAGAAGGAGCAAGGATGAGGGGCATGAGCCGGCGCGCCGTTCTGGCCGCCGGCCTCGTGCTGCCCCTGGCAGGCTGCCTGCCATCGGCCAGGCCCGAATCCCTGCGGATCATGGTGCCCACCCCGCCCGGCGGGGGGTTCGACCACACCGCCAGGACCGTGGCCACGGTGCTGGAAGAGGCGAAGGCCGTGCGCGACGTCACCGTGTTCAACCTTCCCGGGGTCTCGGGCACGGCCGCCTTGGCCCGGTTGATGTACGAGCACGGCACCCCCGACCTGATACTGCAGATGGGGTTGGGCGTGCTCGCCAACTCCCACATCGCCTCGGCCTCGCACTCGGCGACGGAGGCCACTCCCCTGGCCCGGCTGATCCAGGAGCCCGAGGCCCTGCTGGTCCCGCCGGACTCCCCCTTCATCTCGATCGATGACGTGGTGCGGGCCTGGCAGGACGACCCCTCCTCGATCGCGGTCGGTGGGGGGTCGACCCCGGCCGGCCCCGACCACATGGTGACCATGCTGCTGGCCGAGGAATTGGGCATCGACCCCTCGCGGGTGGATTACCGCGTCTATGACGGGGGCGGCCCGATGCAGGCGGCGCTGCTCGGCCACGAGGTGGACTTCGCCATGGCCGGGCCGAGCGAGCAGCGCGCGGCGATCGACTCCGGCCAGGTCAGGGTGCTGGCGCTGACCGGCGAGGAAACCGATCCGGAGATCGACGCGCCGACGTTGATGGAGGCGGGTATCCCCCTGCACTTCTTGAACTGGCGCGGGCTGCTCGCCCCGCCCGGCCTGACCGAGGTCGAGCGCGAGGAGTTGGTGTCGCTGGTGGCGAACATGCACGCCTCCGACCAGTGGCAGCGGCGGCTGGAGCGCAATCGGTGGACCGACGCCTATCTGGAGGGCGCGGCGTTCGCCGATTTCCTGGCCCAGGAGGAGGAGCGGATCGGGGCCGCCCTGGATCGGCTGGGATCGGTCTGAACGGGCCGGCTCCGGGCTCCTTCCGATCGGCCCGAGGGAGCACCGCCCTTCTCAGCCGGGCATGCGGCCGATGAACTGCTGCGGGTCCAAGGTCGCACGCTTGGACTCGCGCAGACGGGCACGCAGGTGTTCGTCGATGTCGCCGACGTACAACCAGCCCATCAAGTGCTCGGTCTCGGCCAGCCCGTGCACGGCCCTGACCTCGGGGGCGTTGGCGTCCAGCCCCGTGCGCCACATCACGCCCCAACCGCACCGCCACAACGCCAACTCCAGCAGGTGTCCCACACCGGCGGCGGTGGCGTGCTGCTCCCACTCGGGCACCTTGGGGTGCGGCTTGGGGCTGGCGACGACCGCGATGAGCAGTTCGGCTCGGAAGGGCTTGGTGTTGACCTCGCCGGGTTCGCGCACGACCCCGGCCGCCGCGTCGAGCGCCTCGCCGAGGCGGGCGCGGTCGTCCCCGCGCAGGGGGATCAGCCGCCACGGACGCAGCACCTTGTGGTCGGCCACCGAGGCCACGGCCGGTAGCAGACGCGCCAACTCCTCATCGTCAGGGGTCTCCGGTCCGACCTTCGACAGCGAACGTCGGGTGGCCATCGTCTCAAGAACCGGATCGGAGAAGAACCGCATGTACCCCTCTTCTTACTCACTGGGCCCGCATTGTCTCGGCCCTTCGCCCTGGCCGCCGCGCAGGCGACGACCCTCACCACCACTCTCCACCATATGAGGCGTTTTGTCCGGTGCTGCGCGGTCACTCACCCAGGCCGGTGGTGCTGTCGCCGTGCCATCGGTCCAGTGGCCGGGGCCGGGGTGCTGGGAGCCCTGCTGTCCGTGTGTCGAGCAGAGGCCACACGAAGAAGACGGGCCGCTCCAGCTGGTGTTTCTCCTTCGTCTGTCTCCCGACCGCTCATACGCTGGCCTTTCGGGGAACCTCAACGGGGAAGAGTAAATCAGGATGAAGGCGAAGATTGCCGGCTACGCGTACGGCAGTGACGAGGCGGCCAGGTCACCGGTCGGACCGCAGGAGCTGGACAGGCTCAAGGCCACCGTGATGTTCACCGAGGACGACGAGCAGGCGCTGCGGCTTGCGGGGGACGTGCTCGAGGACCAGACCGAGGACGTGCTCGACACCTGGTACGGATTCGTGTCCTCCCACCCCCACCTGGTGGCCTACTTCTCCACCCCCGGCGGAGAGCCCATCCAGGAATACCTGGACCGGGTGCGGTCGCGGTTCGCCCAGTGGATCCTCGACGCCTGCCGGCGTCCGTACGACCAGACCTGGCTGGACTACCAGGAGGAGATCGCCCTGCGCCACACCCACGAGAAGAAGAACACCGCCGACGGTGTGGACTCGGTGGACAACATCCCCCTGCGCTACACCATCGCCTTCATCTACCCGATCACCGCCACCATGCGGGAGTTCCTCGGCAAGAAGGGGCACGACGCCGAGCAGGTGGAGGCGATGCACCAGGCGTGGTTCAAGGCGGTGACCCTGCACGTGGCACTGTGGTCGCGCCCGTACGTGCGCGGCGACGACTGGTGAGTGCGTGCGATTCCCGCACGCGTGCTTGAGACGTGTCGGTACACGTTCACCCCGCCCGCCGCTTCGGCGGACGGGGTGAACGAGGCGAGTCGAGGCGGCGGGGTGAGCTACCCCCTACTCAGGGCCACTTCCGTCCATTTGCGTGGCCCCGAGCGGGGTGACGCCGGGTAAGGACGCACTCGACCATCGATGATCACCGTTGTCTCGCCGCCGGCTCCACTCACCAGCAGGTCGCACACGTAGCCTCCAACGCTCTGGCGCACTCTGGGCTCCACGCCTTGTGCGACGAGCGCCTCGAACAGTCGGCTCCGGGCGTCACCGGACGACTTGTCGACGGGCTTGGCCGAGCCACCGGCGAAGTCGGAGAGCAATCCTCCCTGCTCGATCCAGGTAGGTAGGGGGTCTGAAGGAATGGCTTGATCGAATCGATCAACCTGGAGGGTCATCCCTCTCTGCTACGGACGGGTTCGTTAGTGGTGAAGAGTCGCATTAACAGTTCATACACAGGTCTGGTTCCCCGGTCGACCCCATGGCGATCACACCACTCGATGATCATCTGTCCTAGGACGATGGTACGTCCGTTCGCTTCAACGACGCCAGGCACCTGTGCCGTGCCGGTGACCGCCTCTACCAGGATCCTCGTGACCAGTTCGCAACCGGCTTCTGACTCCAGAAGATAGGCCACCCACGGACCGACAGCTTCCAGCGTGGCTTCATCACCCCGTTGGCCAAGGACCGACCTCCACATATCCGCGACATGACGCACCGTCCTGTCCCGGAGCTCACCAGAGGTTGATTCGACCCTCAGCAGGAGTTCGGGAATCCCGTCTTTAGTACGGGCCAGACAGCCGATGACGAACCGGTGAGCGATATTTCGCCGCTCGTCTGGAACTCCTGGACGGTTCCAATCATCGACGATCGTCCTCACCACGTCGAAGAAACCCCTGGTGTCGTCCGCGATCTCCTCCAGCGCGTCGAGGGCGGCCTCGCGTGCCTTCACGGAGTCCGCCTGAGCCAGCCATTTGAGACGAAACAGCGCGGAGACAACGTCATCCCGACTGTAGATGGCGCAGGCCATGGCAACCACAGCGGCGTGTTCGTCCGTTTTCGGCTTCCTCGACCATTCGTAGAGTTTTCTACGCATCTTGCTGCCGAAGTCAGGCCAGGAGGCGACTTCTGCGGCTAATCTGGCCGCAGCCTTCCTGGGTGCCTTCCCATCCACCCACTCGTTGAGCAGCCGAATCGTCAACTCTGGGTCGTTCCTGCGCAGGGCCAGTCCGATCCACGCGCTGCTCACCGCGTCAAGGCACTCTTTAGGATGGTCCGCCGCGATGGCATCGGTCCAGGCCAGTAGTTCCTCATGGATCCGCGGTAGCTGGGACCACACGTAGTCCAGGACCGCGGTCGCGTACTCGGGTTTGGTGAAGCGTACTCGACCGTCCTCCCCACGTTCGGCCCCGACGAGTCTGAGCGTCGGTTCGACCCCGAGACCGGTGAGTCCGCCGGCGTCACCTTTCTCGACCCCCAGCATCGGTGCCAGGGTGTCAGCGGCCCTGAGTATCTTTTCACTGTCCAGTCCTTCGAATGTGGCGACGGAAACGAGAACGATGCGATTCCACGCGGCTTCGGGCCCGCCCTTGTGCTCGTCGAACCACCGGTCGAGTTCGGCTTTCCAATCGCTGTAGATCCCGATGGCCTCGTTGATCCACGCACCCATGCTCTCTTGCGTGTCACGTGCGGAGAAAGCCAGGAATCCGACGTTGGCCATACGGACCGCGTCCGCTGGCGAGGCTTTGGCCATGAGTGTCTTCACTTGCGCCCATCGTGCCAACGCCTCGATACCTTCGGCATCAGGAAAGTGCTTCAGATGTTTGGCGAGCACATCGATGGCGGGGGGCCGGTCCACCCTGAAAACGGGCACCTCGGGGAAGGCAGAGTCATACATTCCCGGCGGTGTGATGACGATCAGCGCGGCATCGTATCCTTCCAACTTCTGCCAAAGCACCCGGATCGCGTGGATGACTTGCTCGTCCACACTGTTCATGGTGGAGAGGTCGACGATGTAACCTGCACCCGGAATCGGTTTGGTCCTGCCAAGGAGACGGTGCGGTGTCTCGTCCGGGTTGTCGTTGTCCTGCCCGAACTGGACTTGATGTACCTGAAGGCCACACGAGGTGTGCAATGCGATCGCGGCGGTCTCCCGTCCGCTCCCAGGCTCCCCAACGAGGACGCCCCATCGCTTCTCTTTGAAAACCCCGAGAAAGCGCTCGTAGGCTTCCCTAGAGGCCGGGTGGAAGGTGTTCGCCAGGTACTTCTGGTACTGCCAACTCTTCCTCTTCGGCTCCAGTCCTTCCGTGTTGAACTGGTAAACGAAGAGATTCCCGTGCAGACGGCCTAGCTGCACCATCTTGAGGGATTCGACAGGATTGTTGATTACCACGGTGTTACTCACCTGCGCGGTCTCCTGCGCGACCATTTCCATCCAGGTCCTTTCTCCTGCTCTACGACTCAGCCTTGGCAACACGTTCGCTAATGGATTAAACAGAATGGCAGATCGTGCCGTCTGGAAGGGCGCCGACCTGAATTCAGGGGAGAACCAGCCAGCGATCCTTGTTATAGGTGAAAGGGTCTGCCTCCGTAGAGGCCTTGGAGTGGGCGACTTTTCAGATCAGGGCTGGAGGAACCGTGTGGGTTCCTCCAGGAGGGTTCGGGCGCCCTCGATGTCGGCCAGCCGGGCCGACAGGGTGCGTTCGGCCAGGTGCTTGGGAAGCGCCGCGTTGAACTTCAGCCCGTCCAGGGCGCGCACGGACACCTCGGGCAGGACGATGCGCTCCCCTGCGGCCTCCTTGACCGCCGCCCACGTCCGCGGGTCCAGCTCGGCGTTCAGTCGCAGGCTCGCGTCGCCCGGTTGCTGCTTGGGGTCGGCCGCCCGGCCCAGGGTGGCGGCCAGGGTGAGGTTGGCCCTGGCCCCCGCCCAGGTCCACCACCGCAGGTCGCCGCCCGTGCCGCGCACGATGACCGACCCTCCGGGGTGGACCAGGTCGGTGTGCTCGTCCCTGGCCTTGGCCAGGGCGGTGACCGCTCGCCTGGTGAGCCGTACCTTCGGATCGGCTCCCAGCAGCACCTCGCGCACGGCCCTGGTGAGGTGGTGGGAGGAGCCCAGGTGGCCGCCCGAGTCCCACTTGGCCTTGCCACCCCCACCCTCGACCGGTTCGACGAAGCACCGCTGCCGACGCCAGTCCACCCAGGTCACCGCCCAGGTCCGCCCGGCCAGCAGCAACCGGCGCGGTCCTTCCTCCTTCTCGTCGGCGGCCAGCAACGCCGGGTCCACCCGCCCGATCTCGGTCCGCCCGTGCAAGGCGGTGAACTGCGGCGGCGCGGTGAACACGCTGGTCAATTCCATGAAGTGGCGGTGGCCGAAGCGCTTCTCGGCCTCGGGACCGATCATCATCAACCCGCCGTCCAGGTCGATGAACCCCTCCCGAATCAAGTGGGCGGCGATCGGCGCCCCTTGAGCGAAGGGCTCCAGGTCCCCCCACCACTCGGGCCACAACCGCTCCCCCACCTCGGGTTCCTGTAGACACAGGGCCAGCAGCTGTTGGGCGACGATGTGCCGGGGTTCGGGGGTGGGCACCACCGGTTCCACCCAGTGCTCGCCCCACAAGTGCAACAGGGCGGCCGCGTCCAACAGCCCAGACTGGTCCACCGCCAGGAACAGGCAGTTGCGAGTACCGCCCGCCCGCCGCCCGGTACGGCCGATGCGCTGCAAGAACGAGGCCACGCTGCCGGGCGCGTTGATCTGGATGACCCGGTCCAGGTCACCCACGTCGATGCCCAGCTCCAGGGTGGAGGTGGCCACGATGACGCAGTCCCGGGCCTCGGCGAAGGCCGCCTCGGCGCGGCGGCGCTCGTCCAGTGCCAGGGAGGCGTGGGACAGGAAGGTGGTCACACCCAGTTCGCGCAGGGCGTGACCGAGTTCCTCCACGTACTTGCGCGAGTCACAGAACACCAGACGTTTTTCTCCCCGGTGCAGGGCCGCGATGACCTTGGCGGCGTTGTGCAGAGAGCCCACGTGGTCGAGTTCGACCTCTCCGGGCGGCGGCTCCTCGGGGGCCTGTCCGGGTCTGGGCAGGTGTACGCCGGGGGCGATCACTTGGCCGGGTCGCTCACCGGCCCGCGCCCCCTGCAACCAGGTGAGCAGTTCATCGGGATTGCCCACGGTGGCCGACAATCCCACCCGTTGAACCGGTCGTCCGGCCACCCGCCCCAGCCGTTCCAGGACGGCGAGCAGGTGCCAGCCCCGGTCGTCCCCGGCGAAGGCGTGCACCTCGTCCACGACGATGCCGTGCAGGTTCGCGAAGAACGCCCGGTGGTCGACCTTGGTGCTCACCAGCATCGATTCGAGCGATTCGGGGGTGGTGAGCAAGACGTCGGGACGGTTGCGCAGGATGCGTTGGCGCCCGGCGCTGGTGACGTCGCCGTGCCAGAGCTCGGCGGTGTGGCCCATCCACCCGGCGTAGGCCTGCACCCGGGGCAGCAGGTTGTTGAGCAGCGCCTTGATGGGACACACGTACAGCAGCGACAGTCCCTCCCCCGTCCGCGCGGCCATCGCGGTCAGCAGCGGGAACAGGGCCGCCTCGGTCTTGCCTCCGGCGGTGGGGGCCAGCAGGATCGTGTCGTCACCGTCCAGGATCGGGGCCAGCGCCTCGCGTTGCAGGGGACGCAGACCAGGCCAGCCCAGGGTATTGACGACGTGGTGGGCCAGCGTGGGGTGGAGCAGGTCCAGGCTGCTGGGTCCCGACCCTTCCCCCACCTCCCGTACCCCGCTCACAGGTCCAGCTCCACCTCGTCGGCACTGGTGGCCCGCTGCACGTGGGCACCGCGTTCGACCTCGGTGAGTTCACTCGCGCCGACCTTGAGATCGTAGTGTCGCCTGGGGTCGAAGTCGGGGTTCTGGTCCACTCGATCCATGACGTCCACGAGCTTGCGCAGGAACAGACGCGGCGCGATGCCGATCCGTCCGCCCAGCTCCCCCGCAACCGCCTCGGCGAAACCGAGCAGGTAGCCGTCGTCGACCCGTTCGCGCACCCGCTGGGGGTCGTCGGCGCCGTCGGCGTACAACTCCCGCACGGCCAGACCCAGTGCGTGCAGCTTGTCCAGGTCGAAGCCGGAGAGGCGGATCTGGGCGGCGTACAGGTTGTCGTGGGCGGGGTCGGCCAGGAAGTCGGTGTGCAGGCGCTGGGCCAAAGGCGCCAGACGTTGGACGCCCTGGGGCCCGTCGAAGAAGGCGGGGGTGCCGGTGATCACCAGGTACAGCCCCGGGAACTGCCGGTTGGCGATCTCGTCCAGCAATTGCCGCAGGGCGTTGAGCGCCTTCTCCCGGGTGTCGGTGCGGGCCCGTTGGAGGGTCTCCAGCTCGTCCAGGACCACGAGCAGACCAGGGTGGCCGCAGTCGCGCAGCAGGACGAGGAGTCCTCTGAGCGCGGCCAGGGCCCCGAAGTGGTCGAGGTCGCCCTTGATCCCGGCGTAACGTTTGGCCGCGGCGGCGACGTTGGGCTGCCCGCCCAGCCAGGCGATGAGCGCCTCGGCGATGGCGGGCTCGTCCTCGGCCTGGGCCCGGTGGTAGCCGCGCAGCGCCGCGGCGAACCCCGGGTTGGCACTGGCGACCTCGCTCAGACGGCGCTCCATCAGGTCGGTGACCGCGGTGTTGAGCGCCTCCTCGTCCGCCTCGTCCACCTTCCCGTCGGCCAGGACGTCCTCCTCCAGGGAGTAGAACCAGTTGTCGACGATCTCACGCAGGGCGCTGGGAGGCTGCGTGGCGGTGGCCAGGCGCTCGGTCAAGCGTCGGTAGACGGTCTCCAGCCGGTGCAGCGGGGTCTCGGTCTCGGAGATCTGGATCTCGGTGACGGCGAAGTTGGCGCGTTTGGCGCGCTCGCCCAGCCAACGGACGAAGAAGGTCTTGCCGGAGCCGTACTCGCCGCGCACGGCCTTGAACTCCGCGCCTCCGGTGGCGACGTTGCCGAGTTCCCTGTCCAGGGCGCTTTCGAAGCGTTCGAGCCCGACGGCGAACAGGTCCAGGCCGCCGTGCGGCACGGTTCCCCTGCGCAGGGCGCCCACGACCTCCTCACGGCGGGCCTCACTGACGGGTTTCAGGGTCAGCTCCCTTCGGGAAACTGCTGCTGGAGCAGGGCGGTGTTGAGTTCGACGCTACGGTCGCCGTCGGTCAGGGTCAGGATCGGATAGGCCTCCACGTTGAGGACCTTTCCGACCATCTTGAGGAACCGCACGGCGCGCGGGTGGCTTTCGGGGCCGCCCGCGGCACGGGAGGCGGCGCTGACGGGTAGGCGCGGGTGGGTGCCGCCCACGTCGGCGAGCGCGTCGATGAGCGCGGCGAACTCCTCGGCTGCGGGTGCCCTGGGCACACGGGCCCGGCCTGCCTGGAAACCCGAGGTGGCGGTCACCTTGGCGCCCAGTGTGCGGGGGGCCAGGGCGTCGTCGCCGAACAGGGCGGGCGTCTGCTCGGGCGGGGACGTCTTCGCGCCCCTGCCTCGCTTCCTGCCGGTGCCCTTCTCCTTGAGGGGGTCCCAGAGGATCGTCATGGGCACGTCGTCGAAGCGGGTGTGGTGACCGCCCTTCGCCGCCGGGGTGTTCTCCAGCGGCTGCGACCACCAGACGGGTTCGACCTCCGCGGGGGCGAGGCGCTGCCATCCGCGTGGGGTGGAGTCGCGGGTGTTCCCTCCCCGGCCGCGGCGCGCGGTGTCCAGGACGGGCACGAACACCAGCACCGGGACGACCATCTCCGCGGCGGAGAAACCGCCGTGGTAGCCGTCCTTGCGGTCGGTGTAGCGGATGTCCTCCCGGTAGGGGACGACGAGGGTGCCGTCGCCGAGCAGGACCCGGTCCCCGGTCGCCAGGATCTCTCCCTCTCCCGGTTCACCGGTGCGGTAGCGGGCCGACTCCCCCGACCGGGTCTTGGTCGCCTCGCCCCGGTCCCACACGTGCCCGTGGTCGGAGGTGAGCAGGACGGGGCGGCCGGCCCGTGCGGCGGCGTCGAGCAGGGAGCCGAGCTTGCCGACCTGTTTGACCGTCCAGGTGGACTCGTCGCCCTCCCTGCCGCGGCCGAGCGCGTCGTCGATGGTGTTGAGCACGACGCCGACGACCGTTTCGGTGTCGTCGAGGTTCTCCTGGACGGCGGGAGGCAGGTGGAATCCGGCTCCCGTCTCCAGGTCGCGCTGGTGGTAGAGCACCGCCTTGCGGTGGCCGAAGGAGGCGGTGGCCCACAGGGCGGCGAATCCGGCGCGTTCGGCGTCCTGTTTGCCGACGGTGAGGGAGCCGGTGAGCAGGGAGGCCCTGGAACAGGTGGTGGTGGAGGGCACGGTGGCCAGGGCGCCCTCACGCGCACCGGACGAGCCGGTCCTCCCGGGCCGTCCGACCTCGACCAGCCTCCCGCCCGCCTGGATGTCCTCGGCGAGTTGGACGGCCACCTCCACGCTCATCCCGTCCAGGACCACGACGAGCGGTGCCTGGTCCTGCGCCAGGGGTCGGGCGACCTTGCCGAGGAGGTTCTCCACGCGCAGTTGGGTGTCGGTGGGCGCGTGTCCGCTGTTCCACCGGTTGACGGCGGTGGCGAACTCGGCGTCGACCGCCGCCCGCCAGGCGCGCACCCGTTCGTAGAGCAGGCCCAGCGCCTGGTCGAAGGCGGGAACGTCGCCGCGGTGGTGCCAGATGGCGGAGGCCGCGCGGTCGACCCACCCGGTCTGCTGGACGTGGGCCTGGATCCACTCGTGGGCGGTGGCGGGGGTGTCCGCGCCCAGCGGACGGTCCGCCGAGCTCAGCGCCAGACGGCGCAGCAGACGCACCGCGTTGGTGGCGGCCTGCGCCTGGTCCTGTTTGCGTCGGGTGGTGTGTCGGCGGTGGTCGCGCAGCCGCAGCAGCGACCCCTCCACCTCCCGCAGGTCCTGCGGTTGGGGCGGCCCCGCCGAACCGTCCTCGCCCAGGGCGAGGGTGATCTGTCGTCCCAGGTCGGCCAGGCGGGTGTGCAGGCCGGCGTCGAGCAGGTTGCTGCCCTGGGCGACGAGGGAGGCGTCGAGCTGGAAGAGGAGTTCCTCGGTGCGGCGGATGGTCTCGTCGGCCTGGTCGTCCTCGGAGCCGTCGATCAGCCGCATCAGGGACGCGGTGCAGGCGTTGCCGAAGTCCCGCAGCTCCTCGGCCTTTGGCGGGTTGGCCCCGAAGTAGCGTTCCTGGGCGCGGATGAGGGCGTACTGGGCTGCGCGGGCGGCCTCCTGCCCCGAGTCGGACCGTTCCTGCGTCGCGGCCTCGTGCAGTTCGGCCAGGGCCAGTCCGATGGGCACCGCGTCCAGGGCGTGGCCCCGGTCCAGGAGTTTGAACAGCACCCGGGGGACGGCGCCCAGGGTTCGTTCCACCTCCCGCCGCAGGTCGTCGCGTTCGTCCTCGTGCAGGTGGGTGAAGGCGGCCACGGAGGCCGGGTCACGGGTCCACTCCAGCAGGGCGGCGCTGTCGACCTGTTCGCCGGGGCTGCGGCCGAAGCGTACGGACACGGCGATGGACAGCGCCTGTTCGAGTTTGAGGACGCCGGTGCCCAGCTTGAGCTGGTGGGTGGCCCGGATACCGCGCAGGGTGTCGGCCAACCAGCTCAACCGGCCCGTGTACAGCCGGGGGTCGATGCGGGTGACCTTGAGTTCGGTGCGCAGCAGTTCCCAGTTGTTGAGCCGGACGACCTCCTCTCCGAGGAAGCGTCCCAGCAGGGTCTCACCGAGGTCGGCCGCGTCCAGCGGGGTGAGCACGACCACGTGGTCGACGTCCTGGTCGTCGCCGCTGAGGGCGTGCACCAGGGAGATCACGCTGTCGGCGCCCACCACGCGTACCGACCGCTGTTCGGTGCGGTTCTCACCTGTCTGAACGTGGACGGTCAGGCGTTCGGGCCCCTCCCAGTGGGGGTCCGCGGACAGGGCCAGGGCGGTGGCGGCGGAGCGGGGGTGTCCCTTCTCCACTCGGCGGGCCTCGGCGTCCAGGGCGCGTTCCAGGGCTCCCGCCACGGCTTCGGCGTTCACCCTGCCCAGGGCGGGCGGGGTCGGCCGGGTGGCGGTGTCGTGGCCGGTGGTGCTGTTCACTCGGCCTCCCGGATGGTGATCTGGATCTTGGTGTCCTCGGAGATGCCGAGCGTGGCCCGCAGGTCGGCGACCACCGTGCTCGGGTCCGTGCCGGGGGTGAGCGTCACCCAGGGGTGTTCGGAGGTGGCCGGCGGGATCGGGCGGGGCGATGCGTCCTCCACGTTCACACCGGTGCCCTGCGGGGCCGAGTCGTCGACCGGCCGGGGCTGGGGTTGGGACGGCTGTGCCGCCGCCGCGGCCTCGCGGACGATCTGGTTGTTGAGCGCGCTGGCGGCACTGTTGGCCTTGCTGAGCTCCGTGGCCAGGCGCACGGCGTGCTCGTTGTGCCGGGCGGCCTCCCGCAGCTCGGTCAGAATCCGTTCGGCCGTACCGGAGTGCTCGCCACCCGACCGGGTGATGGTCTCCAGTGCTTCCAGCAGGTCCCACCGCGCGGCTGCCAGGGCCTGGGCGAGGTTGCCCGCCCCGGCCATACCGGTGCGGTAGATCCCGCCCTCCTCGGGCAGGTCGGCCTGCCCCAGCGCGTTCACGAGGGCGGTGTCGTCGGTCAGCCCGCTGAGTCGGCCGAGGAGTTCGTCGGCGGCGCGGGCGGTGCGCAGGCGCGGGGCCTCCTCGTCCAACCCGAGCAGCTTCGCGTGCTTGGTGAGTTCACGCACCAGGTGTTCGTTGCTCGCCTGGAACCGGTGGGCCTGTTCCTTGAGCTGTTCGGCCAGCCTTTGCACGGAACGGCTGTTGAGCAGCGGTTGGGAGGGGAGCGCGAAGATGCTCTGAGCGCGTTCGTTGGCCCGTGCGAAGTCCTCCTCGGAGGGCAGTTCCTGGCGGCGCAGCACGATCTCGTCGGAGAGCCGGCCGATCTCCGCACCGGTGTAGCGTTTGCCCGCCCGGATCCAGGCCCGGTCGCTCTGGACGGCGTAGACCATGACGAGCAGGTCCACGACGTCCTCGGGCAGTCCCCGGCCGTCCTCTCGGCCACGGATCCACTTCTTCAGGTCTCCGACCCGTACGTCGGTGCTGGTGGGCATGTTCGCCTTGACGAAGCGGTCGATGTCCAGCCGCCAGTCCTCACGCAGCACGAAGACCTCTCCCACCGTGGCGATCCGCAGGGGTTCGGCCACGCGTTTGAGGACCGGAAGGTCGCTCTTGGGCGCGTCCTCGTACCGGTTGAGCTTGTCGGCCTTGGCCTCCTCCACCGCCTTGAGCACGGTGTTCAGGTCGGGGCGCCGCACCGGCGTCTTCCTGGTGGGGCTGGTCAGGTCAGGGTGTTCGGGGTAGAGGTGGTCCAGGAGTTTGGTGGTGATGCGCTCCAGCGCGGCGGGGAACTGGCTGCCGGCCTCCAGGGGGATGCTCAGCCCTTGGGGCAGCGGTTCGATGTGGGGGTCGGCGGGGGCTCCGTAGTCGGTGCTGTCCCGGTCCACCTCCACCAGGCCGTAGGCGCCGCGCAGCAGGCCGGAGATCTGAGTACTCAGTTGGTTGCGCTGGTTGTCGAGTTGGGCTCGGGCCTCACGGCGGTCGTCGCTGCTCCAGTCGGGGGCCTTCTCCTCGATGACGTTCGGTTCGAGGAGGTAGTCCATCATCAGGATGCGCCGGGCGTCCTCCAGCTTGCCCGGTGACAGGAAGGTGGGCAGCCACACCAGGGTGGCGACCGCTTCGTTGAACTCCTCACGCAGTTCCTGGACCCGTCGGCGGTCTCCGGCGGGGTTGTGGTCGGCCTCGTCGAAGGGATAGTCGATGACCACCCGTACGGCGTTGGCGGCGGCCGGGCGGAACTCCTCCCGGACCAGGTCGTCGCTGGAGCGCACGTTACCGAAGGCCAGTTCCACGGTGCGTTGGGTTCCGCGCCAGACCACACTGGTGCGCTCGGCCCCGGTCTCCAGTCCCAGCTGCTCCCACAACAGGCGTTTGAACAGGCGGCGCAGGGCGTGGTCGTTGGCGGCGGAGTAGGCGCTGCGCATGAGGGACTCGGTGTCCACCCTCAACAGGTTGAGGGACAGGGTCGGGTTGTCGCTCTGCGCGCCGACCCGCACCTCACCGAACTGGGCCGCCATGTCCTGGAAGAACGTGGTGGCCGCCTTGACGTCCTGTCCGGGGCGCCGGGCCTTGACGATGCCCTGGTTGAGCGCCATGGCCCGGCCCACGGTGAGGTCCTTGAGCGCCGGCACGTGGGGGGTCAACGCGCTCAGCAGGAGGGTCTTGACCAAAAGGTCGTCGCGGCGGAAGGGCGAGCGCACGTCGAGCGCGGCCACGTCGGCCCCGGTGACCTCGTGCTTGCCCAGCAGCCAGGGGCGGACCTTGTTGTGGTAGAAGTTGCTGATCTTGGCGTACTCGGCGCTGAGGTGGTCCTTGAAGGGTTTGGCCTCACCCTCGATGAGCACGTCGAAGACGGCGCCGAGCGGCACCACCTGTCCGACGGGGAGGGTGGTGCGGTACTTGACCAGCAGTTCCAGCAGGAGCTTGATGGCGCTGCGCTGACGTTGCAGGGCGTAGGACATCTCCACCAGGACGTGCAGCACGGCGGGGCTGAACGGGTAGAGGCTGCGGAAGTCCTCCCAGGTGCTGGTGTCGGCTCCGCCTCCGCTGTCCAGAAGGGTGTCACGCACCTCGGCCCGGCTGCCGCGCATGCGCTCGAAGGCCGCGTCGATCTCGGCGGCGGCCTCGTCGTTGCGGGGTTTGATGAGGCGGTGGCGGGCGATCTCGGTGAGGTTGGCGTCGGCGAGCTTGATGTGCCCGAAGCGGCCGTCCCAGTAGCTGATGGTCTGGGAGATGCCCTCGGTGCCGCCGCCGAGTCCGACCAGTTCGCGCAGGTCGCGCTGGCGGGGCACGAAGCTGACGATGGGCGCGGGCCGGTGGCTGTGCGAGGACTCCACCAGCTTGGCGATCTTCTGCACCTCGCTGCTGATGCGGGCCTCTTTACCAATGAGGGCGGTGAAGCGCAGGATCAGCTCGTCCAGGAGCAGGACGACGGCGTCACAGCCCAGGTGCTCCTTGGCGTGGCGGCTGATGACAGACAGGCCCTCGTCGATGCTGACGTAGGCGCCGCTGGCATCCCCCACCGCGTCGACGTAACGTTTGAAGGGGCCGCCGAGCAGTGCGCTGACCAGCTCTTGGCGCAGGGCCCGTTCGGAGAGGTCCTTGGTCTCGGGGTGAACGGCGAAGGCCTCGTCGAGGGTCTGGCTGTTCCAGCTGGAGGGGCCAGCGAGTTTCCCCCAGACACCGTTGTCGAGCTCACCACCGGTTTGACCATCGCCGGAGTCCGTCCGGTTCGGCAGCAGGGCGATGAAGGCCTCGTCCCCCATCCGGGAGCGCTGCTCCTGGGCGTCGACCAGAAGGCCGTCGGCACGGTAAACCGCCGGGATGGGGGCGTTCGGGTACTCCCGCTGCACCTGGCGCACGTACCCGCCGAGGATGTTGGCCTCGATGGACACCTCCTCCTCCACCAGGTGGGCCTTGACCTCGATGAACTTCTTCCCCGAGAGCCAGTTGTCGTGCTTGGCGAGCAGATCGGCCAAGCCGGTCTTGGCACGAGCGTCGGGGTGGTGGTCCAAGATCGCAGAGAGCACCGCCAGGAAGTGACTCTTACCGGCACCGAAGGAACCGTGCAGGTAGGCGGCCTGGGACTTGTTGTCCACGATCGAGGAACGGATGGTCTCCAGGGCCTGGTCGAAACTCTCGGCCAGCTGGGGGGTGACCACGTACTCGGCCAGGGTCTGGGCCTGGCGGGTGGAGGTGCTCTCGGTGAGCTTGACGACCAGGTCGCCGTCGTGGACGGCGAGGGGGATGTCGATCAGGTCGCTGATCACTCGGCCGGTGCCGCTCGAACCAGAGGAAGGGGTGGTCATCTCCGGATGCGCCTTTCTGCGGTCTGCTCGGGTACGGCGACCGTGTGCACGACCGGTCCGGACACGGCGGGGCGCTGGAGCGGGCATCCGGCGGGGGCACACGGTTTTCGTCGGTGTAGCGGGGCTTCCAGCCTAAGCCTCAAAGGCGACAGCGGCACCAGGTACGCCCGGACCGGAGGGCGGTGGACACCGTCTCCGGCCCGGGTGTGCGAGGGCTGTGAGCCTCAGGCCTTCTTCTTGCGGCCCCGGGTGGACGCGGGGGGACGCCAGTCGGTCATCTCCGATTCGGTGATCCCGGTGGTGTCGCGCAGCTCGGCCAGGTCCTCCCGCAGGTGATCGGCCGGGGTGTCCCCGTAGTCATCGGCCCGGGTGTGCCACTGGGTCACCCACGGCAACAGTTCGAGCATCCCGGCCAGGAGCGGGGTCATCTTGTCGCGGGTGCCCTCGTCTTTGCCCCAACCGAGTTCGTCCATGCGCTCATGGGCCAAGGTGCCCAAAGCATCGGCCTGCTGGGCATGATCCCAACCCGCCCAACCGAGCAGGAGCGTGGAGTCGGCATCGGTCTCCGCGCCCGGGTAGGAGACGAAACGCTCCTTGGGAACATCGAGCTTGCCCCGATTGGACCAGTACTCACCGCGACGGAAATCGGCGGAGGTGTACTTGGGCGGCACCGGGATGTCCAGCCGGTGTTCCTTCTCCCCCTCGGCCAGGTCGGCGTTGAGGGCGTCCTCTTCACGCTGGAGGTCCCACACCTGCTCCCAGATGGTGCGCTTGCGCATCCCGGAGTCCTTGTAGCGCAGGGCCGCCAGGTAGGGCACGTGTTCGGTCTTGACGATCTCGGCGACGACCTCGCCGAAGTCCTTGGCCGAGTCGTAGAGCGCGGCCACCTCGGCGGCCTCGGGGAACAGGTCCCGCACCCGGTTGGCCAACACCCGAACCGAAAGGGGTCGCGCGCGCTCGTCCCCGTGGTCGTCGGTGACGAACCACAAACGCCGGTCCTCGCACTTGTCCAGCAGCCAGGACTTGAGCGCGGCCTGCTGCTTCTTCTCCCAGGGCTCGGACTGCCAGCGGCGCTTGTAGTCGGGGCGCTCCAGCAGGTTGATGTTCTTGTCGGACTCGATCAGTTCGATGCGCTTGGCGACGACCTTCTTGTAGGCGTCCGGCCAGTGGGAAGGGATCTCGGTGATGGGGGTGGAGCCGTGCCGGTTGAACCACTCAGTGGAGGCTTCACCGGCGGCCATCTTGCGTGCCAGCACGATCTCAAAGGCCCGCTCCCCCAGATTGATGGAGGGGACATCGGCGGTGTCGGGGAGGGTCAGCTCGGTGAGTTGGGCGTCGGAGATCAGCGCGTAGCGGTGGTAGACGTCCCAGTCGAGTTCCTCTTGGAGCGCGATCATCCGCCGGCGGGTGGCGACGTAGTCGTCATGGGCCTGGCGAAGGACCTCGGCCGTGGGGGTGGCTGACTCGGCCAGGGCAGCGGGTTCGAGCAAGGACAGCTTCTGGGCGAGGGAGTCGATTTCCTTCGAGCGGGCCAGCGGCAGCTTCGCAGGAAGCGGGAATTCCTTGAGCTTGGTACCGGTGAACTCATACCGGTGTTCCCAAAGCTCGTCAGAGATCCCCCCGCCAACACCACCATTACCCTTGGACTGACTCACCTGCTTGAGCCAGAAGCACGCCGCCGAGGAGTTCAAAACCCCCAACAACTCCAGGTGCTGGTCTTCCGTCGCATCCTTCGGCAGCTTGATCACCGGCGCCGACTGCTTGAAGACCTTCCCACCCCGGTCAAGCACAAAGTGGTTGTGGGTTGCCACGAACGCAAAAACAATAGAAAGTGGTGATTTCAATTTTTCCGGATAGACCTCCTGCCACTCATACCAAGACATTCCGCGATCCAGCATAGGAACCCCAAAGCGTTTCCTCTTAGAAATCGAAGAACGATATGGCCAAATCATCCTCCACGTACCTGGGATTCCCCTCAAAGGAGTCAGGGAAAAATCTTTTTCGTAAACCCAGACCGAGGCATATGAAGGAGAATGAGAGTAGTCACGGACAACATCACCAGTCACCAGTGGCTTTGTTTCATCCACCCGCAGGCGGACTTGGGATCCGCTTGTATCCAGGAGATAGAGATCATCTTCTCCGGTAACTGATGTGATACCTGCGGCAACCATCACAGTCTCCATGTGTCCCTTTGAGGCAATTTCAAGCGACTTCTTGAGGCCGCCAGCCCTCCCACCAGTCAAACTCCAAGGATGCAGACGAAGATCGCCGTGACCAAGATCGACAGAAGTCACCCATTCACTCTCACTACCAGGCTGGCCCACCTGATTAGCGATAGCACTCCACACCAACCCCTCCGAAGGGACCTTGGGCTGGGAAGGTTCGCCACGAATCCCAAGGATAGTCCGGATTTTACTCCCGTCCCGCCACATCCGATTACGACCAAAAAGGATCACCGTTGGCGTTCCGTGACCAGGAATGTAAGCACCCGAAGCATCGATGACATGGGTTAGGTCCACCTTGAAGTGGAAGTAGTCCTCAATCAGCTTCTTGCCGAACTCACGTTTCATGAAAGAGTTAGCGGTAATCTGACCGGTGTATCCAGCCCTCTGCTCAGACCCGGAGCCGAGCTTAGCCAAGTCAAAGAAGCGCTGCGCAAACGGGACAGAAAGCGCGTACTTCCCAGAGCAAACCTGCTTATAAGCCTCTCGGTAGTTCTGGTTTTCCTGCTTGTCCTTGACCGTAATGTAAGGCGGATTTCCTACGACTGCGTGGTAACTATTCATCCCCAAGAGATTATGCTCGAACACGTATTCATGGACGTCTTCGGTCGTGTAGTAGTGCACGCCTCCGCCGAAAAGGGTCCGCTGTTCACCCGGTGCGCCCCGACCATGAATCAGCGAGTCACCGGTCGCTACCACGATGGGCCATTCCGGGTTGCTCGCGCTCAGGGCGGTGATTCCACCTTCCTTCATCGCGGCGATGAGGAGCCGGAAACGTGCGATCGCCACCGCATAGGGGTTCTTGTCCACACCGTGCACACTGCGCAGACTGCGGTTGATCAGGTCCCAATCAGAGGCCCCCGGCTCGGCCTCGCGCCACTTGTTGAGCAGGCGGTGAAAGGCACCTAGCAGGAAGTGGCCTGACCCGCAGGTCGGGTCGATCAGGCGGAACCCCTTGCTGTCCTCTTGGTAGATCCGGTTGCCGTCGAGGCCGAACTCTTCGATCGCGGGTTCCAGGGTGTAGTCGAGGATGAACTCCTCGACGAACTCCGGTGTCTGGAGAAGCGCGTACTTCTTCCGGGTGGCCTCGGACAGGTCCTGGTACAGGTCACCGAGGAACCGGGTGTTCCACTCGGGGTCGGTGAAGTCGTGGACGAGGTGGCCGTCCTCCCCTACTTGACGCCAAAAATCGATGAGTTGCTTGGCGGCCGTGTGGGACGGAGTGATGGTCCACATCGGGTTGTGCTGCCTATCGAAGAGCCCCGCCATGACTGAGGAGACGCTCATCTGCTCGAAAGCATGCTCCAGCCACTCACGGTCGGTCAGCTCCGGAGCGCCCAGGTTCTCACGACGCCCTTGGAGAACCCACGCTTCCTTCAGCTCTTGGGCGATGCCGTACCGGTCGCGTTCGTCCTTGGGGCCAGCGATGAAAGGCTGTTCAAGGAGCCCGTTGTCCTCGCAGAAGCGCACGAACACTGTGGACAGCACCCACGCCACCGCGGCCTGAGTGATCTGGCCTTCCCGCCACTCCCCCTCGGCGATTCCCACCCGCTCCGCGTCCCGGGCCTTCTGATACTCGCGCTTGAGGTAGGCGTCGAAACTCTCAGGCTCCCCGTTGGGACCGACCCCCTTGATCGCGGTCGGGTCTTGACCACGTTCACGTAGATCGTCCTCCAACAGCTTGACCTGCTTCTGCAAGTCCTTGAGCAGCATCTCCTGATCGACCACAGGGGGCTCCAACCACACCGAGAGGTACAGGGGTACGCCCTCATTCTCTCGTCTAAAACCGTCTGCCGCGCCCAGTACCGCAACCTTGCTGTGGGTACGCGCCCTGTCGCTCACCGGCCACAAGGTGGTGGCCGTCCCGCCCAGACGGCCACCACCGTTTCCGTCAGCAGCGGGCCGCCACTCCGCTCAGGAGCCGTTCCAAGGTCCGGGCGTCAGGCACCTCAGCCAGGCCCGTCGAGGAAGCCACCCAGTACGAGCCGGTCCGCTCCCCGTACCAGACGATCAGGTGCCGGTTGCGGGCCTGGACGGCGGCTGCAAAGGCGTGTTCGTCGCGGTACTCGGCCTTGTGACCGCCCAGAATGGGCAGCTTCTCGGCGCGAATCCTGCGACAAGAAGGGTGTGCACAGCGAGGGCAGACCGGGCCGACCAGCGGGTTGCGCCGGGGCAGACCCGGACGGGGGCGGTACAGCGGGTCGCTGGCGGGTCGGGGGCCGGGGATAGGATGCGTCATCGATCCTGCTTTCTGAACATGTGAGAGTGTCTGGATTTCGGGATTGGAGGGCCCGGGAGGCGTTGGCGCGCTTTCCTGGGCCCGTTTCGCGTCTACGGCACGAGGTGGATGCTCTCGGGGTCGGCGTTCCAGCGGCTGCCGGTCAGGTCGTAGGCCAGGAAAAACCACACCTGCCGGTAGTCGGGGATGCCGTTGTCGCCCCAGGAAGTGGCCAGGGCGTCGACCAATGCCAGACCGCGCCCGGACTCGGCCGCCAGGTCGAGCCCGTTCGGGCCGGCGCTCAGATGTGAGCGCCGCCCAGGGGGCACGCTCGCTTCCTGCTTGGAACCCTGGTCACGGCAGGTCAGGCGCAGCCCGTCGCGGTGGCGCTGACAGGTGAGGGTGTAGACCCCGAAGGGTTCTCCGGATCGCGAGTGTTCCAGCGCGTTGTTGGCGAGCTCGGAGCCGAGCAGGGTGAACAGGTAGCGGTAGTCGCGGTCGCGTTCGGCGGCGCAGGTGTCCAGGAAGGCGCGCACCAACGGCATGTACTGGGCGGAGCCGCCGAAGTCATAGCGGCGGGTGCGGTAGGGGGCGCGGTCGGCCCGGCCGGTGAAGTAGTGGCGGACTCGGGGCGGGACCAGCTCACCAAGCGGGACGGTCACTTCGGGCAGGACTGCCAAGGGCGCGGTTGCGGGCATGACGAACAGGCTCCTTTGCGCATGGGAGTGAAACAGGGGTTCGGTGTGCCCGCAGGTAGGGACCTTCGCGTTTCCCGCGCAGCGGGAAGGGGCACGGCGTAGCCTGACCAACAGGGACTCTGCGTGAGACGTCAGTCACTGACTACACACAACCATACCTCGACATTGTCGAGAATCAACCCCACGTCTTCGACAATGTCGACTCGAATGCTCTAGGCTGATCCCATGCACGAGCCTCAGAGCCCCACCCTCCGCTTTCGCCGCCTCGCCGCTCAACTCAAGCAAGGTCGTGAGAAGTCCAAGCTGACCGTCTCCCAGGCAGGCAAGGCACTCGGGTGGACTTCGTCCAAGATCAGCAAGATCGAGACTGGCCAGACTCGTCGGATCGTCGCGAGCGACCTCGACAAGATGATGGATCTGTACAAAATCGAGGACCCTGCCAAACGGCAAGCGCTACATGCCTTGGCAAAAGACGCCAAGAAGCGTGGTTGGTGGTCTTCGTACAGGGAGATCTTCGGAGACCAAGCGCTACCAGATTTCGAAGCCGAAGCCTCCGTCATCCGTAGCTTCGAAGGCCTCGTGATCCCTGGTTTGTTGCAGACCCCGGCCTACGCCGAAGCCCTCTTCCAGGGAGGGCGCTACACCGACGCCAAGGACATCACCCACCGAGTGGAAGCTCGCATGGCGCGACGAGAGATCCTGACACGCTTCAACCCAGTTCACCTAAGGATCGTCATGGATGAAGCGGCACTACGCCGCATGATCGGCAGCCCATCGATCATGGCTGAACAGCTGAAGCACTTGCTTCACATGGCGAAGATGCCCAACGTCGATGTCCAGGTACTTCCGTTCTCCGCAGGCTCCCACGCCGCGTTGGTGGCCCCGTTCAGCATCTTGGAGTTCCCAGAGCAGTTGGACCTGCCCATCGTCCATGTGGGCACCGTTACCGATTCAGTATTCTTCGAACAGCCCAAGGACGTTGAACGCTACAGCGCCACGTTCGGTGACATCCAGGGCACTGCCTTGAGCACCACACAGAGCGCTCGGTTCATCGCCGACGTACTCACCTCTCTAGAGAGCGACTGATGAACAACGAGCTGGTTTTCAAGAAGAGCAGCTACAGCGGCCAAGAGCCGAACTGCGTCGAGGTCGCCGACCTCCCCCTTGGCGCGGCCATCCGGGACTCCAAGCACCCCGACCGCGGCCACCTGCCCTTCCCCGCCGCCGAGTGGGACGCCTTCCTCGCCTCCGCCCGCGCCTTCCAGGCGTAGAACCTCGTCCCACGTCCGGCCACTCGCTGGACGTGGGGCTCTGGCCGATCCTGGACACGAACAGCAGTTGCCAGAGCGCCCACGGTGGTCAAGCATGGTGCTGTCACGCGCACCCGCGACCAGCTACGCGCCAACCCGAGAGGCTTGTGCCATGCGCTTGGAATTCCTGGGTACCGATAGCCGGGATGGCGAATGCCCCACCTTGTACCGAACCGACCGGGGAACGATCGTCGTGCAGGGATACAAGGTCACCGACCCCGAAGCGCTTGCCGACCTGCGCGACCTGGCCGACGACGAAGCCGTGGTGGAGATCCCCGAGAAGCTCCTCCGCTTCGCGAGCAAGGAGAGGCCCTCGTGACCAGGCTCCTCACCAAGGAGGAGTTCAGCCGGCAATTCCTCGACTTCGAACACACCACCTGGAAGCTGGAGATCCGCGACCGGTACAACATCTCGGGTGAACAGGAGGAGTTCGAGTACTGGTTGCGCACCGGAGACACCTCCCTCGAAGAAAAGTACGCGAGTACCTCCGCATGGCACCGCAACGTTCGCGAGGCCCGCGAGGCAGGGAAGCTGTGGCAGCGGGTCCGCGTGGTCAGCGAGCCGTTGAGCGACTACATCCGTTGGGAGCACGCCGCCACCCGGTTCAACGAAGAAGCCGGTGAGGACATCCGGTGGCTCCCCCGCCACCACCCGGCGGTCGGGGAACTGCCGCAGCACGACTTCTGGCTCTTCGACAGCCGGTGGGTTTGCGTCCTGCACTTCGATGACGACGACGTCCCCTACCGATACGAGGTCATCGACGACCCGGCGGCGGTCGCCCGGCACTGTCAGTGGCGTGACATCGCCTGGCACTACGCCATCCCCCACCGCGAATACGACCCCGACGCACCGAATCGGTTCAGCACGTAGGTGTCTTACTCCCTGGAACGCGCCCGTCAGGAGATCGGACGCCACCTCCGAGAGCTGCGAACCGGATCGGGTCTGACCGGTTCGCAGCTCGCCGCGCTGCTCGGCTGGAGCCAGCCCAAGGTCTCCCGGCTGGAAACCGGCCGCCAGTCCCCGAGCAGTGCCGATATCCGGGCATGGGCCAAGGCGTGTGGTGAGGAAGAGACCGCCGAGGAGATCGTCGGACGGCTCGGCATCCTGGAATCGATGTACGTCGAATGGCGGGTTCAGGAACGATCGGGCATGCAGGGGCCTCAGGCCGAAGCGCACACCAGGGACACGGCGACACGGAGTCGCCGTGTCTACGAGTGCACCGTCGTGCCGGGGCTCCTGCAAACGGAACACTACATTCGCTCCGTCATCACGAAATACGCGCATTTTCGTGGGGTTTCCACCGGCACGGAAGAAGCGGTGACAAAGCGTCTCCAACGCCAGGAAATCCTCTACGACAGGCGCAAGAAATTCCGCTTCCTCATCTTGGAGTCGGTCCTGCGCACCCGCTACACCGACCAGGAATCGATGGTGGAACAACTCGACCGGATCGCGATGGTCTCCACACTGGCCAACGTGTCGCTGGGCATCATCCCCTTCGACCAGTGCGTGGTGTTCGAGCCCGGACACGGTTTCTGCGTTCACGACGACAGGCTCGTCACCGTCGAGACCCTGTCGGCGGAACTGCGCCTGACCCACCCCACCGAGGTGGCACAATACGCCCGGGCCTTCGACCTGTGCTCCCGGGCCACCAGGTTCGGCCGCCAAGCCCGCGCTCTGCTGCTGCGCGCCATCGACTCCCTCCCACCGGACTAACCGAATTATTCACAGATATTCATCTGGGTCGACCATGTCCTGAGCGAAAGCGCATCGACGCACATAAAGCTTTCCACCGAGGTGAGCCCTCCCTAATCTCTTGCGGAGAACAGCGGAAAGGGGAGTGAAGACATGGCCGTATGCTCAGGATGTGACGGCGGAAAATACGTCTTCGTGGGCGGAGACGGATCGGGGCCGTGGTCGGACAAGGAGATGGTCCCCTGCCCCGACTGCAACGGGACGGGAGAAGCGTGAACCACGGGATCGAGACGCTGGAGGCACGGCGGACCAGGCTCGCCGCCGGACTGAAGACCGAGGAGCACATTCGTGCGGTGTTCGCGAAAGTCCCACGCCACCTGTTCCTCCCTGACCAGGTCTGGCCCAAGGTCGTCGGAGAACCCCTGGACCGGCGCACCGACCCGGAAGGCTGGGCCGACCACGCCTATGACGACACTCCCGTCATCACCCAGGTCAACGAGGGATCGAACAGATCCGTGAACGTTCCGACCTCCTCCTCGTCCGCTCCCTCGGTCATGGCGGCGATGTTGGAGGCCGCCGAGGTGAAGACAGGCCACCGCGTCCTAGAGATCGGTACCGGGACCGGTTTCAACGCGGCCCTGTTGTGCGAACTCGTCGGCGCACAGGGGCACGTCGTCACCGTGGAGGTGGACCCCGCCGTCATCGCGTGGGCCCGCCGCGCTCTGGAGGCCAACGGCTACGCACCGACCGTCCTACGTGCCGACGGCCACACCGGGCACCCGGCCGCGGCCCCCTACGATTCGGTCATCGCCACATGCGCTGTGGTGCGGGTGCCCCGAGCATGGATCGAACAGACTCGGGCGGGCGGGGTCATCGTGCTTCCGTGGTCCCCCGGCGTCACCCTCCCCGGCGGGATGATGGCGAGGCTGGTCGTCGATCCGCGCGCCGGCCGGGCACAGGGGAGGTTCATCGGGGAGGCCGATTTCATGAGCCTGCGCCGGCAGCGGGCCCGACGCGGTGCACCGCCCTCCCCTGACGCCGCCGCCGACCGGACATGGCGGATCCCGGGTGACGCCCGAGACCTGCTCCTGGGCGGTGCCGGTCCACAATTGGCGCTGATGAACCCCGGTACCGCGATGGGTTTTCAGACGCAGCCCGCCCAGGAGTCCGGCTGTGTGTGGCTCGCGGCCACGGATTCACCTTCATGGGTACGCCTGCACTCGGACGGGCGAGTGCAGCAGGGCGGCCCCGACCACCTCGGTGAGCGGGTTCTGGCCTCCCACGAGTTCTGGCAGACCCAGGGGAGCCCGGCCCTGACCGAGTACGGGCTCACCGTCGACGCCTCGGGCGAGCATCGGGTGTGGCTGCGAGACCCCTCCGGCCCGAACTGGGTCCAGGTACCGGGCACAGGTGGCGGCCTCCCTGAACCCGCATGAGCGGAACCACGTCCCGTCGCACATGACGGGCGGCTCCGGCCGTCCGTGGCCGAGACATCACGAACGGCCGGTTACTCATCAGCTACCCCCGAAGGGCAACACCGTGGCCGGCACCACCCAAATACGCACCTACACCGTCAAAGAGGGCCTGCTCGACGCATGGGTACGGCGATGGAAGGAGGAGATCGTCCCACTGCGCCTGGAGTTCGGTTTCTCCCTCGGCGGCGCTTGGATCGACCGGGAACGCCACCACTTCATCTGGGAGATCTCCTACGACGGCCCCCAGAGTTTCGCCGAACGCAACCGCCGGTACTGGGACTCCCCCGAACGCCAGGCGATGGACCTGGACCCCAAGGACTACCTGGTCTCCACCGACGTCCGCGAGGTCACCCGGGTCCACTGACCCGGCCTTTCCTCCTCGCCGACCGCGAGCATGTGCGCCCGACGTCTCGAGGGGTCGCGTATTCCCGATTCCAAGGGGCGCGCGTGCCCCTGGTGAGACCACGGTGACGGGCAGTCGGGGCGAAGCCGCTGTCCCCTTCCGGCCACCCGCGAATCCCTTACGGTGCAGGCTTTGCGTGCGCACCCGCCAACGATCCCCGCCGAAGGGGTCCGCCCCCCTTCAACGTTCCCCCCTTCGCGAGCAACTTCGAGCAAGGGCATTGGTCGGTCACCGGGCGCGGGCTTTGATGGATGTGGGGCGATCACCCGGCACCTCGGACCGCCCTGTTCCACACGATCCCCACCCCTGCTGTGAGGAGGCGGCCATGAACGACGACGGCAGCAACTGACATCCACCAACACCTTCGGGGCGGGGCGGACCAGGTCCGCCCCGCCCCTTCAGCGTGGTCGCTCCCCCGACGTGCGTCGCGTCAGGTCGCTGCTTCGGCCCGCACCCGCTCGGCGACGCGCGCGAGCCAGGCGTCGTCCGCGCGGATGTGGTCGTGGGAGGACAGGTAACCCTGGTAGCGGTCGAAATAGCCGGTGATGGGCGAGGACACCTCACGCCAGTTCTCGCCCTGGTTACCCGCCGTGTGGTGCATGGGAAAGAGCTTGGCATGGGCGTGGTCGACCCCGTAGCCCTCGTACATGATCCCGGTGCGGGCCACGTCCTCGAACGCCCGATCCAGCAGACGGGCCACCTGTCGGGCGGCCAGGTGCAGCGCGGTGTACTCCTCGGGTTCCATCTCCACGACGTAGCTGGGTCGGTGGGCTTTGGGGATCACGACCGAGAAGCCTTCGGTGTTGGGGAAGATCGACAGGAACGCCAGGTGGTCGGCGTCCTCCCAGATCCGATGGGCGGGCGCGTCACCGGCTGCGATCCGGCAGAAGATGCACTCGGGGGCGTGGGACTCGCTACTCACAGGGCTCCTCGGTGTCGTGGCGTCGCGGGACGGACGTCGGCGCAGGTGGAACAGTACGGGTCACGGTCGGCGGGCTGTGCCTGGACCGACATGTCGTGCGACCACACGCCCATACGCCGGTTCAAGGACGCCGGCACTCCGAACCCTCCCAGATGGCGCAGGACGTCCAGGGCGGCCAGGGAGGAGGCGAGCATGTTGACCGGGCCGTTGGACGGCGCCTGGTAGCGGGCGTTGATCCGTCCGATGAGCACCGCCAGCTCGGGTTCGTCGGCGGGGGCGCTTGCCGTGAGCGGCCGGCAGTCCCAGCATCCGGTGATCCCGGGGAGCACCAACGGCCCCCACACCGCGATGTCGTTGACGTAGCAGGCGTTCAGCCACGCCCGGCCGGAGTCGACGCAGTGAGCATTCACCAGACCGGTCAGTCCCGGAGAGTCGGCGGAGACCAGCAGCAGGTCCGCTTCCGGAAGGGCTCTCAGGTCTTCGGTGTCGGTCGGCGCGCCGACGATGGGGCGGATACGGCATCCGGGGTTGCGGCGGCGCAGTTCCCGAGCCAGGACCTGACTCTTGGGCGAACCGACGTCGGCCTCGGTGAACAGGAACTGGCGGGTCAGGTTGCTCGGCTCCACATGATCGGCGTCCACCAGGGTCAACGCGCCGATCCCCGCGGTGGCCAGGGTGACCGCGACCAGGTTGCCGATCCCCCCGCAGCCCAGCAGGAGCACGTGGGCGGAGGCCAGCCGTCGCTGCACGCGCTCTGCATCCGCGCCGGACAACTCGTAGAACAGGGCGTGCCTGCTGTAGCGGTCCTGTGGGTCGTAGGCGGAGACGGAGAGCAAGCAGTTCCCTCGTTCTAGGGTCGACATCGCCGCCTCTGCACGGGCGGCTTCCACCCGACAAGGACCGAGCAGGAAGTCCAAGGCCTCGGCCCGGGTTCGGGGCTCGCGGAAGTGATCGGCGAGGTGGATCAGCGGGCGCCACAGTCCTCGGTCCCGGATGCTCTGCCGAATGGAGCCGAAGCCGAGGAAGAGTGTGCCGTCCTGCACCCCGATACGGATATAGGGGGCGAGTACTCGCGGGGATTCGATGCCGGGAGGGTGCATCAGGGGACCGCCTTTCGGTCGGGCCGCGAAGGCCGGAACCAGGTCACCGCCGACCGTAGAACCGGAGCGGTGTCCCGCCCCGGGAAGTTGCTCGGAATTGCTCCCGTAGGCCCTGTCGAAGCCTGGAAACGTGCGGTGGCGGTCGGCGAGACTGGTCTTCTCGACCCCTGGAAGAGGAAGCCTGCCCATGAAGCTGCGCAAGTTAGGAACCACCTCGCAGGACGGCGGATGTCCGACGCTGTACGAGACCGACACCGGTGACATCGTGGTCCAGGGCGATCGGCTGACCGATCCCGAAGCGTTGGCCCAGTTGAATGACATCCTTGCGGGTGAAGAGTTCGTCGTCGTCCCCCGTGCCCTGCTGACGCGATTCGCCCCCAAGGAGTGAGATGCCCCCGATCCTCAGCGGAGAGGACTTCACCGACCTCTTCCACCGCTACCGCCACACGGCCTGGCGGCTCGAAACCCGCTCCCACTACGGAAAGCTCAACGAGGACCAACCCTTTCAGGACTGGTTGGCGGGCAAGGACCCCGGCCTGGAGTGGTTCAAGCCCTGGCTGCGCATGGTGCGCGAGGAGCTCGCCACCGGGAAACGGATGGAACGGGTACGCCTCATCGACGATCCGCCCTCGGACTATCTGCGTTGGGAGCTGTGGGGGACTCCCTACAACCTCGGCGTGGGCGAGGACATCCGCTACCTGCCTCGCGACCACCCGATCGTCGCCGAACTCCCCGACCACGACTTCTGGGTCTTCGACAGCCGTACGGTGGCCCGCCTGGAGTTCGACGGGGACCGGTTCCTGGGGGCGACCCTCAGCGAAGACCCCGGGTATGTGTTGACCGCTCTCCAAGCACGCGACGCGGCGTGGCATCATGCTCTGACGTTCACGGAGTACATGGCGACAAGGGCACGATGACCGACTACCAGACAGCTCGGGTCTCGCTCGGTGTCCGCTTGCGCGAACTTCGGAGCGAGGCCGGGCTGTCCGGCAGGGAACTCGCGGCACGCTTGGACTGGCACCCCTCCAAGGTGTCGAAATTGGAGCACGGCAGGCAGACCGCGAGTGTGGAGGATCTGCGTTCGTGGGCACGGGTGTGCGGACGTCCACAGGCGGCAGAAGGGCTGCTGGCCCAGCTCCGCTCCTTGGAGACCCACTACGCGAGCTGGCGCCGGCAACTCGCCGGTGGACATGGACCACGTCAACGCTCGTACTCACCTCTGGACGCACGCACCCGATGTTTCCGGATCTTCGAGGCGGCGTGCGTTCCCGGGATCCTCCAGACTCAGGACTACGCGAAATTCATGTTCCGTCGGGGCGTGCGACGACACCACACGATCGATGACGTGGACGAGGCGGTACGTGCCCGAATGGAGCGGCAGGACATCCTCGATCTGCCCGACAAGACCTTCCGTTTCCTGCTCTGGGAGCCCGCTCTACGGATCCGGCTGGGTCCGGACACGGTCATGGTCGAACAGCTCTCCCGCCTCATCTCGGAGATCGCTCGGTCAAGGGTGGAGATCGGGGTGATCCCCCTGGCCGTGAGCATGGACGTGGTGCCCTCGCATGGGTTTTGGATCTTCGACGATGACCGGGTGTTGGTGGAGACGATCGGGGCCGAACTCTGCCTGACAGAGGAGGTGGCGGTAACGCCCTACGTGCGTGTGTTCGAGGAGCTGTCCCGCTCGGCGCTACGAGGTCTGTCCGCCATCCGCCTGGTGGAGTCGGTGCGCCGCGATCTGTGCCGGGGTGCCCAGACCTTGCCCGACAGGAAGTGAACACGCCGCTTCCCGGTCCTGCCCGCACCCCCACTCGGGGCCACCTTCACCCGGTCCCGGTGGCCCCGGGTGGGGGGAGCGTTGCCGCCCTTCCCCCACGTCCTCCCCCGGCCACCAGCGCCAGGATGTACCCCGGCCGCTTCAGGTCCGCCCAGGTGAACCGGACGATCCGCACGTCCGAGTACAGCATCTGCAGGGCGTTCTGCCGCTCCCGGTCCCGGGCCAGGGCGCGCGGGGTGCTGTGCGGCCCGAGCCCGTCCGCCTCCCCGATGAGCCGGGGCCCCTCCCACCACAAGTCCACCACCGCCACGGTCCTGCCCTCCCGGTCGGTGAAGCGGCGCTGGAGTTCGTCCGGGGGCATCCCGCCGTCCTGGCAGATCAAGCGGATCCGCGTCTCCAACGGACTCTGTGCCCGCCCATCGGCCAACCTCCACCACCGCCGCATGTCCACGCACCCCGCCCGCCCCCGCATCCGATCATTGAGTCCCGGAATGTCATCCTCCGTGATTAATCCTTGGTTGAGGGCCGAGTCCATCAGGCACACGGCGCTCTCGCGGTCCAGACCCGGGACGGTGTCGCGCAGGGTCCGCCCCGGGTCGGTGACCCTCAGCCCGCCGCCGAGCACGGCGACCTCCTCGGGGCGCACGTTCCAGCCGTGCAGGTCGACCCCGGCCAGCTTCCGTGGCCTCTTCAGGGCGGGGATGACCATGTGGATCCGACGGCCATCCCACCACTCCAGGCCCTGCATGCCCCACAGCCTCGCCGCGGTCGCCCCGGCCGCGCACGCTCGCGGCCCCAACGCGAGCTGGGCGGCCATGACCAGGCAGCGCAACCGTTCGGGGGTGTCGGCCCCGGGCATGAGGCGGCGCACCACATAGACCTGAAGGTGGGGGTGCAGCCACTCCCCGCGCCGGACCATCCGCCGAAGGTCGTACCTGCTCAGCCCGCACTCGCGCGCCTGCGGCCACGAGAGGACGCCGTACTGGCCCGCCGCGACCGCGACGGCCGCTTCCATGGGAGCCGGGCCGGGAGGGCTTGGCGGGCAGGAAGGCGGGAGGGCGGGACGTTGGGTGGGGCTCATTCCCCCACTATCCGCACGCCCCGCCCCTCACGCCATGGCCGGTTCGGCGCCTGTGGACAAGCCGCCCTTCGCCCCGTCTCCTCGGCCTCCCCCGTGTCTCGAACGGGCAGGGCCTCAGCCCACCAGGGACGCCTCCGGGGCGGTGAAGCCCCGGGGCAGCAACACCTGTTCGGCGTCGGCGATGATGCCCGCCGGGCGCCCGTCCAGGGTGGCCGGACCCTGGGGACCGCGCATGGGGCACAGCAGCCACAGCCCGTACGGGACGCGGTCGGCCTCCCTCGCCTCCTGGACGAGGCGGCCGAGCAGGGCGCGGCCCGGCTCGTAACGGGCCAGGGGGGTAGCCCGGTAGAGCACCACCACGCCCTGGCCGGTGGGCGAGTCCGCGCCGGCTGCGCGCACCCGCTCGCCCAGGCGCTGGAACGCCTCCTGGAGCAGGGCCTCGAAGGGGCGGGGACGGGGCCGGCTACTGTCGGCCTTGGCCAGGTGTTCCCAGGTCAGGCCCCGTCCCTTGGCCGCCATGACCTCGTCCACGACCCGGACGAACTCAGTGGAGACGTCGAAGGGCACGGTGCCCGGCATGCGGGTGAGCATCCGGGCCGAGCGCTCGGTGTCGGGCAGCCACGTCTTGAGTGCCCGGTATCCACCCCTTTGCACCGCCTGTTCCAGGCGTCGCCAGACCTGGAGGGAGGCGGCGTCCACCTGCTCGGACTCGGGGTGGTGTCCGGTGTGGGTAGAGGGCTGGTAGGTGGTGAGCTCCGGTTCCAGGTACCAGCAGACGGTGTCTGCGACCCGCTCCTCGCGGAGCTTGGGGTGGCGCTTCTTGAGCAGGTCGTGCAGCTGCTTGCGGCTGGGCTGCGCCAGCGCGGGGAAGCGTGAGCGGATCCTGTCCTGGATCTGCTCCGGGGTGATGCCGGGCCTGCCCAGGTAACCGATGGCCTGGGTGATGCGCAGGGCCCGCTCCAGGTCCAGATCCAGCGGGTACAGCTCCAGGCGCGGCGTCGCCTCGGCCCGCGTCGAGGCGGCTGCGGCGATCTGCACCAGGGCGGTGTCGGAGAACGGTTCCATCCCCTCGGGCGCGGCCACACCGCGCAGTGCCTCGCGCACCGGACCGGGGCCGGGCAGGGCGTCGGAGTCGCCGAGGTCGACCAGTGCGTCGGCCCGTTCACCGAGCAGTTCGGCGTAGTCGAAGAGGTCTCCCTCGACCGGGACGAGGGGGTCGTTGTCGATGACCTGGGCGACGAGCACCCTGCGGGGGTAGCGGCGCGTGACGAACCACTGTTCGGTGCGCTGTTCCTCGTACTCCACGACCGCGCGCACCGCGGCCAGGGCGTACACCGAGCGTTCCTCCGACTCCAGGGTGGAGCCGCGCAACGCGAGGAGTTCGGAGGCGATCTGGCGGACCTCGCGCACACGGCTGTTGCGCGCCAGGATGTCCACCACGTCCGCGCGGACCGAGCCGAGCAGGGAGGCCTTCTTGCTCCAGTGGGTGAAGGCCTCCTGTAGGGCCTGTTCCACCCGATCCAGGGGCAGTTCCAGGCGCCGGGCCACCTCGCGGCGGGTGGGCCACCAGTCCAGGAGGCCCTTCCGGTCCTCGGGCAGGCCGAGGAGTTCGCGCACGACCCGGATCCACCAGCGGTTGGCGTCGGTGGTGTTGGGCAGGAACTGGCGGACCACCTGGTCGACGAGGGCGTTGCGCTTGGCCTCCTCGTCGGCCCCGCTGGGGAGTTGGGCCTTGGCGGGGACCGCGTACTCGGCCACGTCCAGGTGCTTGCGCCAGTAGGCGGTGGCGCTGCTCAGCTCGTTACGGATGCTCCGGGTGCTGCCCCGCATGTGCGTGATGTCGCGGACCGGTGTGCGCAGCAGTTCCCCCACCGTCTCGCAGCGCAGGATCCGCTGGGCGGTGTCCACGGCCAGCGGGGTGAGCCCGGCCAGGTGGAGGGGGGTGTCCACCGTGGCGCTCTCCTGGTTGCGACGGCGGGTCTGCTCGTCCTCCACCGGGCTCTCGGCCGCCGGCCTGACGTGGAACGAGGCCTCCCAGGAGGTGCGCATGTCCGCCAGGGTGGCGAAGCGCTCCTCCACGCGCCGGTGCAGGGCCCGGTGGAAGAACTCCACCAGGGCCTCGCGGCTCTGCTTGGGAAAGGCCTCCTCGGCCAGGCGGGGCACGACCACGTCCTCAGCGAGGAATCCGGGGTCCACGCCCTCTTCGTCCCAGAGCGGGAGTTCACCGGTGACCATCTCGTGCAGGGTGATGGCCAGCGCGTAGCGTTCGGCGAAGGCGTCGTAGGGGCGGTGCTCCCCCAGGAAGGGGTCCAGGTAGCCGCGGGTGCCCGCCGAGGTGTGGGTGAGCGGCGCCCTGGACAGGGAGAAGTCGAAGAGCATCAGGCTCCGGGCCTGCTTGGGGACCTCCCGCACACCCAGGTTGGCGGGTTTGATGTCCCGGTGCAGGACCTGCTTCTCCTCCAGGTACTCCAAGGCCTCGAACAGGTGCCGTCCGAAGGTGTTGAGTTCTCCGCTGGTGAGCGCCCCCTCCTCCCCGAGGAAGTCGGCGAGGGTCTTTTCTCCGGCCCGTTCCAGGACCAGGACGGTGCGGTCGCCGATCTCCTCGACGCCGGGGGTGGCACCCTCCTCGGAGGAGGTCAAGGAGACGATGCGCGGGTGCGCCCCTACCTCGCGCAGGGTCTGGGCCTCACCTCGCAGGGAGGCGGCCGCCGAGTCGGTGTTCAGCGCAACCTTGTAGACGACCTCCCGGCCGGTGTGGCTGTTGCGCATCAGCAGCGCCCGGGAGGTGGCCCCCTTGCCCAGGACCTTGCCGACCTTCCACCCCGAGGTGATCTCGTCCCCGGCACGGGCTTGGAGCGGGTCGGTGGTGACGTCGGGCAGGGTCAGGCGCTCCTCGACCTCATCGAGTTTGCGCAGGAACTCCCGCACTGTCGCCAACCGGTCCCCCGGGGAACGCTGGGTGGCCTCGCGCACCAGAGTGTCCAACTGCGGCACGATGTCGTCGCTGACCGCGGCGGGGGTGAGGCAGTCGTGTTCCTGGATGACCTGGCCCAGCTCGGCGCGGTCCTTGGCCGGCGGGCGTCCGGTGAAGACGAGGTAGGTGAGCGCGCCCAGCCCGAACAGGTCCTGGGCGGCGGCCCGACCGGTGTAGTCGGGGAACTCCGGGGCCAGGTAGGGCGCGGCGGCCTTCTCCACGTGGGCGGCCAGGGCGCGCCCGCCCAGGACGGCTTCCAGGTGTTCGGTGGCACCGCTGCCGGAGGAGGTGCGGTTGCCGCGCAGGCGCAGACTCTCCCGGGAGGCCACCTGCCAGTCGGCGATGTACAGGCGGGGGGGGTTTNATCTCCACCCACACGCTGCGGGCGGCCAGGGCCCGGTGGTAGAGCCGGTTGCGGTGGGCATGGTTGACCGCCTCCGCCAGCTGGCGAACCATCTCCATCCGGGTGTCGACGTCCAGGTCCTCGCCGTGTTCGGCCATGAAGTGGTCCAGGCGTTTCCAGGACTTGTGGTGGCGGAAGGCGATGGCCGGGCCGAGGTCGGTCCCGCCCTCGTCGATGAGCCCGAAGTACTCGGCCTTGACGATGCCCTCGTGGGAGATGCCCTCCAAGGACATGTACTCGCGTTTGGCGGCACGCTCCACCGAGCGGCGCTCGTCCTCGGTGGGCTTCTCGCCGTAGTGGTACAGGCGTACCCGGCTGATGCCTCCGAGCCGTCGGTGCTCGGCCTTGTAGTCGGTCCAGGTGGGGCCGCTGTCGAGGGAGCGTTTCTCCAGGGTGTACTCCCCCAGGGTCAACGCCCGGTCCATGGGCATGATGCCGATGGCCTCCATCAGGCGGCCGACGTGCCTGAGGAAGCCCGGGTCGATCCTGCTGTGCGGGGCGCCGAGCAGCCCGTCCCACACCCCGGGCAGGCCGGTCTGTTTCTCCAGTCCGTCGCGGCCGTAGACGTTGGCCTTCTGGACCTCGTCGAACCCGCACCGCAGGTCGGGGTCGGAGAGGAAGACGCCGGCCTCGATGAAGGGCACCCGGACTTCTTTGTGCAGTCCGAGTTTCTGCACGGCCCACTGCAAACGGTTCTTGAGCTCCTTGGCCTTGAGGTCGGTCAGGTGCAGAGGGCTGCTGATGGTCCTGCGTTGTCCGTGCCGGTCGGTGAAGGTCCAGTCCGATCCGCGGTTGGTGGCCTTCCCCGGGTGGCTCTTGATCTCCACCAGGTAGGCGCCGGTGGGGGTGACGGCGAACAGGTCGCACTCGCGGATGCGCTGGTTGCGGGCGGTGAAGGTGAACCCGGCCCAGGCGCGATAGTTGCCGGTCGTCGGGAACCGCTCCCGGATGTGTTCGAGGGCGGCCTGCTCCCAGGGGAATTCCGAGGGTTTGCCCCACCACCGGTTCGACATCCGATCCGCTCCCTGTCCAGTTCTGCACCACCTGATCGCCCGTCCAGCATAGGACTCCCCTCTGACGGGAAGGGCCGTCCTCTGGGATCCCTACGACTCGTTCCTTTCACCGCGAGGATAAGTAGAACGACTCTTGTAATCACCCGGCGCCGACGTCACGTCTGTCTCTTCGGCAACACGAAAGACTTACCGCGACTTTGAGAACACGCATCATTTCCCTCCGTGACCACAACCGGTCATTCCCGTGCACGCGGCCATGGGGAGGGGAAGGTCCCACAACGCCCACAGGAGCAGACCCCATGAGGTGAAGCAGTGCTCACGCCCCCAGGTCATCCACTGTTCTCAGCATCGCGCAAAGTCACCGGAAGTCCCCTGGACTCCGTACGTGACCTGATCCTGTTGCATGTCAAGAACCCCAGGTCCGCCCCTGTGGAACGTGTGTCATCCTCAGCCCAGGGGATCGTCTTCTCCGGCCGGCAAGCCAGGGAGCACCTGTCGAAGCACATCCGAGAGCACGGGATGGGGTACCCCTTGGTCTTGGACCCGTCCGCGTACGAAAAAGAGGTGGCGACACCCGACTCCCCCTTCGCGCTGGAACCGCCTAGCCTTTACGGGGAAGACCAGTTCGCCGCGACTCTGAGCCTGCTGGAAGGCACCAGGGCCACTCTCAGCCTCACCCCCACCAAGTACCTGTACTCCTCCCGCGAAGGAGTCATGGCCCTGCGTCGTGCGGTGGAGATGGTCAACGCGGTCGAGACCACGAACCTGATCCTCTCGGTCCCCATTGACACGGCATGGTTGACCGAACTCTGCGACGAACTCATCACCCTCCTCAACGGAGCTGACATCCCCACGGCACTGATCCTGGGTTCCAAAGGCAACCCCGTTGACAGCGAGCGACAGGCTGCCTCGCTGCGCAGAATCATCCAGGAAATCGAGGACATCGCCCTTCTACGCACCGATATGACGGCGATCGACGCCATGGTGCACGGTGCCGTCTTCTCTTCCATCGGTGACACCAGCTCGACCAGACGCACCTACCCTCCGCCCAGTCGCTCCTACGCACCCAGCCCCTCCGACAGAAGCCCCAACGTTCTCGTGCCCGGTCTCCTGGCCTACTACCGGGGGTCGAAGCTGGCGTATCACCTGCGGGCAGACACCGCTCTCTGTAGCTGTTGGGCCTGTGTCGACTGGGCGGACATGGGAGGAGGAAAACCGGGTACTCCTGGCAGACCGATCTCTGGTTTCCAGGACAAGGAAGACCAGCGCGACGCGCACGCCCACAACCTGGAGGTCTGGTCCGGTACCTGGCGGGAGCTACGTAGGGAGGAGAACCCCTTCCTCATGCGTCGGGCATGGAGCCGGCTCTGTTCCGAAGCGATCGATCACCACGAGCGCTACAACAGGGCGATCAGCCTCAAGCGTGATGTCTTCATACCTCGACCGGCACTACGGTTTTGGGCGAACCACGCTCGCTGAGCGCCCCCTGAGATGCGGAGAACACCTGTTCGGCAAGCCTCCAGTGCAGCGAGGCCGCAGACTCGGGGACCGTCCTTTGCGGGTGAACCAGTATCCGCATCTCACCTTCCCGATACGTGGCCAGCCCCACCCCTCGATAATCGGCCTCCCACACGGCACGCTCACCGTCATCCACGGGTCCGAAGCACACCGCCATCCGTGGAGCGGCAAGGCCCAGCACACAGGCGCGGTCAAGGGCGTCGAGCCACTCCGTCCCCTGTGTGACAAGCAGGTCGAGGCGGACCGGGAGATCCGCAAGCCGGAAAAGCCGGCCGTTCCTTCGTTTGCGGGTCCAAGTGGGAATGGCCGGGAGAATTCGCTGTTCCCGATCGGTCAGGCCTTCCACCGGGACCCACTCTCCCAGGGGGAGAGCCTGGAGGACCTGGTAGGCGCCAAGGCGTGGCCCCAGAGTCCTCCCATCAGCGCGCAGCGCCCGCTGTGCCTCGACGGGACGATAGACCGCGGTGACCAGGTCTCCGCGCACGTCCATCTCCACGGTCCGGGCATCCGCGTCTCCGAGAAGACCCCGGAGGTGGTCTGATTGGAGTTCCATCTGACCGATGGTGGCAGAGGAACCGGTCCACGTGCCGGCTTCTCCACAGATTGAGTGGTCGCCGGACTCGTCCTGGAGCGTGTTCGGCTTCTACATCGCCTGACCCTTCTTCCCGATCACGGTGTTGCGCAGGGCTACCATGTCCGGACTCGCCCATGGTACGGCGGGCACGTGCTTCCACGACAGCCTCTTGATCTGGGCGTACAGGTGTTCGCTGTCGGCTTCGACCGTGAAGACGTAGTGGGCGCCCAGGTCTTGAATCGCGCGTGCGGTGTCGTGTGGGGGTGTGCATCTCATCAACGGTGACCACGGCCCGTCCACATCGACCACCCCCAGCAGGTCCGGCACAACGGGGTCTCGTTGCTCTTGGCGTCCCCACCGACCTGACCCAAGGGGTGGTGCCGCACAAAGCAGCAACCAGGTGTGATGCCCATCGATGCCGGTCCGGGCACCACGGAGGGTCTTGCCCTCCAACGAGATGACCCATAGACCGTCGACCACGGACAGGCTTGGTATCGGCCCAGGCGCTCAGAAGTTGGTCGAGCAGGTCGGTGAGCCTTTTTCATCCTGAAGGCGCAGCTCACAGCCGTGTACCGACCGCGTAGAACCACCCCTGACAGCAAGAAGCCCCTGGTGGCGGGTCAACGACCACGAAAACCTGCCGCACCAAGGGCTCTGCATGCTGTTCCACCGCTCCGCGCTGCCGTTGTCACGCCGCACCCTGGACCTGGCCGCCCGCACCATCCGCGCCCACCGCGCCCGGACCGGGTCCCGGTGGCGCCGCCTGGACCCCACGCAACAGGCCATGCTGGTGCTGTCCACCTGCACAAGGGCGAACCGTTCACCCACCTCGCGACCGGGTTCGGCGTCGGCCGTCACCGTGAAGGGTCGGATCCCATCGGTGGTTCCTCGCGGGGATGTCTCTCGGGGCCGGGGCGGCTTCAGGAAACTGATAGGGATCACGTATGGAGATCTCATCGCTGCAGGCCATGCTCGCCGCCTTCGCGGAGGAGCGGGACTGGAGACAGTTCCACACACCCAAGAACCTGGTCATGGCGCTGTCGGGCGAGGTCGGCGAGCTGGCGGCAGAGTTCCAGTGGCTGACCCCGGAGCAGGCCGCCCAGGTCATGGAGGATCCCGATCGGGCGGAGGCGGTGCGCCAGGAGTTGGCCGACGTGTTCTCCTACCTTCTGCGGCTGGCCGATGTGCTGGACGTGGACCTGGAGGAGGCTCTGAGGGACAAGGCCCGCCTCAACGAGGAACGCTATCCGGTGACGAAGGCGCGAGGGAATGCACTGAAGTACACAGCACACCAAGGTGGGGCTTGAGGGCGATCCGCGCGGAAACCGGTTCCGGTTCCCGGTCCGGCGAACACGCGCTGTTCCGCCGTTCCCCGGGACCACCCCCGCCCAGGGCCACTTTCACCTGCCTTCCGCGACCCCGGGTGGGGGGACCGTGACCGTCTTACGCGCAGGACGGTGGATCAGGTCGTCATCGCCTGGTTGGCGCGGAATGTAGTGGAACCCCACCTGGTCGGGAGCCTTGCGCACGATGCGCAACGTCGTGGCCACGAACCTCTCGTCCCCCCAGGCGCCCAGGCCCCCAGGCGGGTGTCCGGGGAGGTGTGCCGGGCCAATGCCTTGGCCGTGGCCTCCAGTGCCCGGCGTGCCTCCTCGTTGTCGGTGGCGCTGTCTTCGCGGGCCATGTGTTCCATGGGTTCCTGGTAGGCGGTCATCGTTCCCCCTCGAATCGACTCCCCTCCTTCCCCTCACCTGCGGCTTTGCCACCAAGCCTCGGCCGGGACGGTGTTTGCGAATCGAGCACCACACGAAACCTCGATCCCCTTTTCACGAAAAATGGCACCTCTTCCCCACAGTCTTGTGAACACCAACCACCTCGTGCGCGTCTCCCTTGCGTTTATTCACCCGCTTTCAGGGAAATACGCCCTCCAAAAAAGGAAACGTGGAATGGGGCATGACGCGCACTCTCACCGCACACGACCCGGAAGGGCACACCTCCTCGCGGCCGTGATGGCCGGGGTGGTGGGCATCTCCGGGGTGGCCTGCGCCGCCACCCCGGCCGTCCCGTCCGCCCCCGCCACCCCCACACGAACCACGTGGGACCGTCTGCGCGGCACGGAGCTGGAGGACGGTCTCCCCACTGCGGTCACGGCCACGGCCGCCGATGAGGTGTGGGTGTTCCACGGCTCCAGGTCCCAGGTCGGCTCGTCCTCGTGGCTCGTGCTCTGGGACGGCCGGGAATGGCGGCGGGAATCACTCCCGGACGCCCTGCGCTCGGCCCCCGTCCTCGCCGTCTCCGACGCCGACGGACGAGTCTGGGCCCTGGCCCACACCGTCAAGGAGGGCGCTTCGGCGATACACCACGACGGTGCGTCCTGGCGGATGTCCGAGATCGACCCCACCTGGGAGCCCACGGCGTTGGCCCCGGTGGGGGACGGCGGCGCCTGGATGCTGGGCCGCACCTCCTCCTTCGACACCTACGCGGCCCACTTCGACGGCCACGCGTGGAACCCCCGGCCGGCCCCGACCGTCACCTCGGGCCTGGATTCCTCCGAGGACGGGGAGGTCTTCGCCGTCGGTGACCGCAGCGGAGAACTGACCGTGGAACGCTGGGACGGTTCCGGCTGGGCCCCCGAGGAGATCCCCGAGGTGGACATCCCCGGGGGCGAACCCGGTGCGAGCTTCAACGACGTACTCGTGCGCGCGTCCGACGACGTGTGGGCCGTGGGCGACATCAGTTGGAAGGACCCCGACGAACATAACCACCAGCGCCCGGTTCTGGCCCACTACGACGGCACCGAGTGGACCATCGAGGTCGGTGACGAAGAGGGGTCCTATGAGGCGGTCGCCGATGACGGCAGAGGCGGCCTGTACCTGGTCGACGGTCACTGGAACACGGTGATGGAACACCGCACGGCCGACGAAGAACGCACACGCCAGGAACTCGTCGCCACCGACCACGACATCGTCTTTCGCGGCTTGGCCGGTGTCCCCGACGGCGCGGGCGCGATCTTGGCGACCGTGGCCATGGACAAGGGCGACCCCGACGAACCGACCAGCCACGGCCGTGTGTACGGCACTGGAAGCTGGTACTGAACACCCCCGCGACCCCGGGCCCCGATGACCTCCCGGCCGGAAGAACCCTTCGGCCGGTTTCCTCGCCTCGGTTCACGCTCTGGCGAACCGGCACGAGGTACGCCTCGACAAGAGCGCCGGCACCAGTACGAGGGCCACGCGGGAGAGGAGGCCCCGTTCGGCCGCGTCGGGCAAGCCCCTACCTGTGGCGGATGCTCAACAGCACCGCCCTGTGGGAGGTCGTGCTGAGCAGCATGCTCGTCAGCGTCGGCAGCGCCATCGCGTTCGCCGCCATGCCCGCCCTGGTGATGAAGCACTACCGGAGCAAGGCCGAACTGTTCAACGAGATGGGCCCCAACGAGATCCCGTTGGCGGAACTGGACCTGCCCCGTTCCCAGCTGGGGCGCGCGTTGGTGCAGAAGATCCTTACCCGGAGGGAACACGGAGTTCCCGACCCCTTGCTGGTCGCCCTCTCCCACTCGTGCGAGTCGCCCGACCCCCAACGCACCCGCGAAGAGATTCGGGAACGACTTCTGATCCATGTCAGCGACCTGATCGGGGACACCACCCCCGACCGTCGGCACGCCAGTGCCGTGGCCTGTCAGATGCTCGGCTTGGCCGAAGGAGTCCGAGGCCTGGGCCTGTTTCCCGCAGAGTCGATCTCCCGCGACGAACTCCTGGACCTGTACGGACCACTCGTCCAGCAGCAGATCGACGCCTGCCCACCCCCGGAGGAACCGCACCCCACGGACTGAGTGCCCTGCCCCTCCTCGGGAGAACAGGGCATGATCAGAGCATGGAACGCTGTGATTTCTGTGAACTCCCCATCGGGGGCGGCTGCGCGTGCTCACTCGTGAGCCGAGACCGCGGCCGATCCGGGCAAGGGCCCGGGACCATCTCCGAGGAGTCCCGTTTCCCTCGCGGCGCCATCCTCATCTCACCGAGGGGCATCGCCCACCGCCTGGGGTGCATGCACCAGTCCGACTCCGAGATCACGGCGCCGGCATGGGGCTGGATCAACGATCCCGACCCACTCCTGTGGCGCCGACTCAACGAGAGCTCCCCCGCCCGGGCCACGAAGGGCAACACCAAGCGGGTCGCCACCCGGCGTTGTCAAAGCTGCGACGCCTGAGACACCGGTTCGCGGGCCCTCGTGGAGGGCCCGCGAACCACGGCGGGCTCGGTGGCCCCACGAGCTGGGGGCGGCTCGTTCGCCCGGCGCCACGGTCCGAGCGATGCGGGGTTCCTCGCACGCTCCCACACCCTCCCGCGCACGGCGTCGCCCCCGTGCGCACCATCGCGGCCAGGCCCCGGCGGCCACGTCCGGTCGACCCGCCTCGGGTGAGCCCGCGACCGAGGGCTCCACGAGTGTGGGGGCGGCGTGCTCCTGGCCCGTCCCGGTATGGAGTCCCCACCCACGGCTGGAACGGCCCCGGCCCCAGGTCACAACCCCAATCACCCAGCCGTGTTCTCGCCCCTGGTAGCAAGCCCAGGACGGATGGCCGGTGGGCCGAGCCTCGCGGATTCTCTCGACGTACTCAGGAACCGACTCGGCCAGGGCACCGGCCACCATCGCCAACAGGAGCCGAAGAGTGTCCAGCGCACCAACGTTCCTGCATTGCTCCACCTGGCCACGGCAACCCACCCGAAGACCGCAGCGAGAGTCATGGGGCATCGAAAACGGTGACGCTCAGCGCCTTGTCCCACCGAGCGGCGGCCAGGTCGTCGTGACGAATCATGAACTTCGTGTAGTGCTCCGCGTACACCCGTCCCTCATTGGCGAGCGGTATCCAGTCGCAGGCCAACCGGAGCGCGTCCTCCTCCGGTAAAGCGGAAAACCACCCTCCCCCGCCGAGGCTCTTCGCCGGCTCGCGGTACTCCCCCGCGATGCGCTCCAGATGCTCGACCGCCTCGTCCCCGAAGCAGGCGAGTTTCTCCAGTTCCTCGAACAACTCCACGTACGTCGCCACGTCGGTGGCCCCGGTCGGGGTGGCTGTGGCGGTCTCCGCGGCCACCACGACGGCGTCTTCGTCGTAGATGTCAAAGGCGTGTCCGGGGAAGACGTGTACAGGTGTCGTCCAAGGGACGATCCCCACCGTGGTGCCACCACCACGAGCAGCGATCGTGGCGTCCTGCTCGATCTGCTCCGCCATGATCGGGGCGGAGCCCAGGCGACACTCCCACCGGCACGGGGAACAGCGCGTGCGTCCCTGCCGCACGCGCCCGCCCCACCATGAGAGTGATCCTCACCCACAGCACTCGTCCCGCGTCCGGCCGGGCACGCACTCGGCTCCGGGCGTGCATCGTCTCCCCGGCGTCGGGGAGAGCGCCCCGTGGGTAGCCGGGAGGGCGTCCCGAGGGCGCGTTCGCACAGGTCCACGGCGGTGGCCCGGTCCCCCGTCGAGGTCGGTGCTCACGGCCTCGTGCCAGGAAGGTTCCGCGTCGGTGGTCCACCACGTCCATGCCGGGCCCGGTGTCGGCCGTCCTCCAGCCACCGCAAGGCCTGGACACCGCACCGGTCAAGGGGCGGGCGGGGCGCGTCGCGTGCGAAGGGCGAGGGTCCTGCGAACCGCGGCCCAGGGTCGGTCACATGCCTGCGGGGGAGATCTCGTGGGTGTGCGGCTGTTCCCGCCCACCGTCGAGGGTGCCCTCCGCGAGCACGCCGTGGCGACGCTCGTAGCCGCTCCTCGCACCCAGGTCACCGTGATCGCGCAGACGCAAGCCCCCCAGGGAAGCAGCCGTCACCGGCATCGCGTCCGCTGCACGAACAGCGATCTGGCGGATCGCCCACCCTTCGTCGTCGGCTTCGAGGAGAGCAGCGGACCCTTCTCGTCGTGGCCCCGGAACCAGCCGGTCATGTCGCCCTTCCCTCATGGCCGATCACTCACCCCCTCCCCGCGTCGCTCTTCCGTTCCTGGTTCACCACGACGCCTGGTGCCGTGTCAGCTCCTTCCTTGCTTCCTCGGCTCGCTCCCAAGCCTCGGGCGGCGGTTCGACGGTGACCCCCACCCCTGTCAACATGCTCAGGTCCAACTCCCACACCACCCGTGACCGCCGCTCCCACAACGCGAACGCCTCATCGACGTGCTGCTGGGCCTGCGAGTGCGATGCCCCGGTGACCGCGATGAGGTGGGCCATCGCCTCACTCGCCAGCCCGCGCACCTGGGCCAGACCGAAGTGAGTCACGGTGTGGCAGGGCGTGCAGACGCAGATCAGCCGTCGGAGGATCTGGGTCCTGGTGCGCTCGTCGAAGACCCACCTCTCGTGCACCTCCAGCCAACGCCCGGCCTCGCGGTCGGCGCCGGCTCCGCAGATCTCGCACACCTGGCCGGCCCGGTTCACGACCATGCGGCGCAACCGCTCCCAGTCCTGCTGGGACACGCACGAGCGCACGTTGGTGAACCAGCACGTCGTGGGGACCAGGTCGACGAACAACCCCGAGCCGAGCGATCGGTCCTCCCCCGGCAACGAGGTGGGGATGTCGGGCCGGGCCGCCCAACGTTCCAACCCCGCCATGCCCGGCCTGGGCGCGTACCACCGACGCGCGCGGGCGTCCCATCTGGCTCCTTCGGCCTTCGCCAGGTCCTTCTCCGCGTAGGGGACGTCCAACCAGATGCGTTCGGCAGGCACTGCACTCCTCGTGTGGGGATGTGATGGCGCGGTGACTCTAGCGAGGGAAGTGGCGGGAAGTCAGTTCCACCGCGTGGCTGGAGAGCGGGGGTTTCCCGGCGAGACCCCCACCTACGGTCACGATCCACCACTTTTTTGACCGTGGGTGGGGGTCTCGTCCCGTCCGCCCCGGGAGCGGTCTCGCTCCCCACCGTGACGGCGTCGCCGGTCGCCGGGAACCGTTCCCGGATGTGTTCAAGGGCGGTCTGCCCCCCAGTTCCGGGGACCCCCACCACCGGCTCGACATCCGAGCCGACCCCCGTCCAGTTCTGCGCGCGGTTCCCGCGCCCCTACCCCTCACCGCCCAGCAGAGGACTCCAGTGAGAGGGGAGGGGTCGGCAGTGGCTTATCAATCCGACTGTAGGAACTCGAAGCAGCGCCAAAGCGCCATAAGACCTGATTCAGGTTTTTGTCATGATATGACGCGTGAGAGATCCCCCAGGAGTCCTGCTTGTTCGCCCTTCGTCTGTCAGCCCACGAACTGTCTTCCCTCTCCGCCAACGAGATCGAGGAAAAGGTGTTCGAGGGTGTGAAACGAATGATTCGCCGGTCGACGGGACTTTCGGAGCGCAGGTCATGGGCGAACAGCCTCCCCATACTCGCCAACGACCTGATCCGAGCAGGGCTCGGTCAGGTCGAGGTGTTGGTCGAGTACTCCATTCCCGGAAACAGTGAACGTGCCGACGCGGTCCTGGCGGGAGTCCATCCCGGTTCCGGCGAAGACAGCTTCCTGGTCGTGGAGTTGAAGCAGTGGCGCGAGGTACGACTCTTGTCCGACCGCCCAGGGAAGGTCGATGTCGCAGGTGTGCCAGGCAGAAAACGCGACCACCCTGGCCCTCAGGTGGAGAAGTATTGCAAGAACATGAGAAAGAAGCTGGCCTGCTTGCACGAGGATCCAGAAAAACTACGCGGAATCCTCTACCTCCACAACGCCCCTCGTGAACAGATCGAGGATCTCTACAAGGAGGCCGACCAGCGGTACGGCATGGTCTTCAGTTCGAGCGAACGCGACCAGCTGACCGGCTACCTTCGATCACGCTTCGCCTCCGTTTCAGGTGCGGCGAGCGCCGACAGGCTCCTCGGTTCCATGATCCGCCCCACACGATCGACCACACAGCTCAGCGCACGCCAACTCGCCCGGAGAAGTCAGTTCGATCTGCTCCGAGAACAAGAGGAGGCCTATCTCCTTGCGCTGCGAACGGTCGAGGAGGCACGTGCCGACGACCACAAACGCATCGTGGTGGTCACCGGGGGCCCTGGCAGCGGCAAGAGCGCCGTGGCCTTAGAACTTCTGGGGGCCTTCATGCGTCGGGGGCACAACGTCCGACACGCGACCGGGTCCTCCGCCTTCACCGAGACGCTCAGGACCGTGGTCGCGGGAGGGCCCGAGCAGAAGAGCCTTCGAGGGGTGTTCGACTACTTCTCGGGGTACACCAAAGCACGCCGTAACGACATCGACGTCCTCATCTGCGACGAGGCCCACCGCCTCCGGAAGACCTCTCATTCCTGGCGGACACGTAAGGACCTGCGTTCCGAACGCCCACAAATCGAGGAACTGGTGAACGCTGCCAGGGTTCCTGTGTTCCTTCTGGACGACCGCCAGGTGATCCGCCCCACAGAGATCGGTTCCTTCCAAGAGATCCAGCGGTACGCGGACGAACGGGGTATCGAGGTACGTCACGTCCAGCTCAATGGTCTTTTCCGGTGTGGTGGGAGTGTGGCCTATGACGAGTGGGTGAAACGAGCCCTCGGCATGTCGCAGAGTGAGCCGTTCAGGTGGGAGGACGACGGAGCCTTCATCCTCCGCCTCGCCGAGTCGCCGTCAGAGATGGAATGGGTTCTCCGGGACCTCACCGAGAAGAGGCGCTCCGCACGGCTGACCGCGGGCTACTGCTGGCCATGGAGTGATCCCGGCGAGGACGGCACTCTGCCCGAGGACGTCCGCATCGGCGATTGGTCCATGCCCTGGAACAACAAGCGGGACACGGTTTTCGGAGGCGCGCCATCGCGAGCGCTCTGGGCCACCGATCCACGCGGACTGGGCCAAGTGGGCTGTATCTACACGGCACAGGGTTTCGAGTACGACTGGGCCGGGATCATCCTCGGTCCCGACCTGAAGTTCCGCGACGGTGTCCTCACCACGGACAACCGGGAGAACAAGGACAAGAACATTCCTCAAAAGCTTTCCCCGGATGAGGCGGACACCTACATTCGCAACATCTACAAGGTGCTCCTGACCCGAGCGATGGAGGGCGCCGTCGTCTACGCCGTCGGCCCCGAACTCCAGGAACATCTGAGACACCTGGTCCCCTCACTGTCGGACAGCCCCGTCAAGGTCCCCGACAGGGCACGGAGTTGACACAGCGGACGGATCTGCGAAAGAAGACATCCGCCTTCCGTGGCCTTGATCGGACACCCGAGATGCCGGCCGATGGCCTCTCGGAAGGAGGAGAGGTGCGCACAGGATCGTGCTCGGGGAGGGCCGCCTCCTCCCAGGGAAGTACTTTCACCTTCACTCCCCACTACTCAGGAGTGCATGGAAGAGCATGCGAAGGGTTCTGTTCCGCCTCAGGTGCCCGGGTTCCGACCCCAAGATCCCGTAGAACACCGAGACCGCACGAGTAGCTGTAGTCGCTCACGTCAGCCTGTCGCAATGTGACCCTGCCATGTAGGCCTCACCGCGCTCCATGGCTGTGCTCGCTCGGGTGGCGCCGTCTGCGCTCTTCCTCCTCAGAGGGAACCGCGCGGCCCGCAGCGGTTCACCAAGGTCCCTGAAAAGACCGAGGGCTTTCCACCACTATGTGTGCCTTCGTCGTGACTTTGGATCGAGTAACACACATCTATCCGAAAAGAAATATCATCCGACACCGCACTGCTGGTAGTCATATAAGCAAGAAGCTCGGCGGGGCCTCGAAAGCGAATCATCTATTGCGACAAATTACTTGCCACCGAAAAATCAAGGAGAACTAGAACCCCACCTACGAAGTTGTCAGCCCCTGAAGCCGCTGACCTGACCGCATCGAGCAGAACCCTTCGGAAGAAGAACACCCTTGAACGAGGAGGCCGGTTGTCGGACGCACCTTTCACACCTCCCCGGCACAACGCAGCGTGCGAAAAAGCCGAACAGGCGGACTGCCATTGTCACTGCCGTGGCGCCGGGCATCAGAGAGACCTCATCATACGAGCAGCCAGGTGTTCCGACTCCGATAAATACAGAACCCTTCGCGAATCTCTACAGAAAGTGTTCGGCGGGTTCCATGAGAATACGCGAGACACCATCACCAAAACACGATCCGCTCGCAACGTTCCCGACCGGAATGAGATAGAGTTCCTCTCTTTTGACAAAAGAAAAGGAGCCACCTGGCACGAGACACTCCTTGTCGACGAGGCACTTCATGCCGTCTTCATCAGGCAGGCGAAAGCGAGTATTGCCGAAACCACAGCACGGAGAGAGAAGCAGGAAAGTTTTGTCGACAGAGTCACCCTGGGCGCCCGCGAGATAATTGAGTCCAAGGTCACCATAAAGAACGTTGTCGAGGCGCACGTCTGGTGCAGCATCGTCTCGGAATTTCTGGCCGGATTGAGTACGCACACGGCTTCGTCGCCGATCTCACCTGACTTCTCAGCCATCTGCTACCCGCGAAAGACCAAGGGTAGGACTCCCACCTCCCTAACAGAGGTCCGGGAACGAGGACTCCAACATCTTTCTGTCGCGTTCAACACGGCCAAGGACATCCCAGAGCCCGGCAGGCTCGACCTTCTACGCCTCGTCGGGGCCGCCACCTGCCCTGACCTGTGGCGCCACGCCGCTGCTGTCCGTTACTGTCTCGCCCCCTTCGTCCAAGAGGAATCCTGGCCGCCGGAGAACACCACGAAGGTCGCCGTACTACCGGATTTTCGCCAACTCCAGCTCAGGTGGAGCAGCAGGGGCCATTGGTGACAGAGGTAGAACACAGGCTCATGGAGTGGTTCGGGCTCATCTCTGCCGAAAGCGTCGCGAGACGGATCTCGTGAAGAAATCTTCCCAGGACAGGAGGTCGTTCTCGTGCCCTGAGACGGGTGGCGGGCACGTACGTCCACCACCCGGGGGTCATCTCGAAGCGGACGGAACGAGGGAGGCCAGGAACGCCTGGGTCTCCTCGTCCGTGGAGTAAAGCCGACACGACCTCATACCCCGGGTCATGAGCACCCGGTAGGTGTTCTTCGCGAGTGAGAGGTACTCAGCGGTGTCCACCCCCCGCATCCCTCGGTCCCTGCTCTCCTCCGGATGGGCCTCCCAACGGTCACCACGACGGACGAGGTCGGGACCGAGGATGACGCCCGCGTCGTGGTACTCGAGTCCCTGAGCCGTGTAGACGCAGCCGATCTGGCGTTCACCTCCAGGGCGGGTGGCCCACAGCCAGCTTTCGGGGCCGACGAACTCCCCGTCAACGGAGATCGTCTGGTCCTTGTGCAGGTTCCACGGGCGTTCCCATCTCCGCTTTTCTCCGTGTACCCCGTCCTCCCACTCGATGCTGACTCCGGGCAGTTCCTCGCCCAGCCGAACCTCCTCCCACCCCCAACAGAACCCGGCACTGATTCGGGCGGTTCGTTCCTGCTCCAGACACTCCTCCAACCACTGCTCCATCTCCGAGGGATCGGAGCTGACAGCCAGGTCGTAGTCAGTGCCGCTCCAGGGTCTGGGTTGTTCGTAGAGGAGGTCGTCGACCCAGGAATTGAACTCGCGGGAACCGTTGCAACGGAAGTTGCCATTGAGGCTGTGCGTGACGACGTTGATGGGCGGTGTCGCGTTCTGAGCGAAGTCACGGATCTCTCGTTCGGTCACGCCCTCTCTGGGACGGACCCGCTGACCTTCGTCGAGGAAGACCACCACTACCGGCACCTCGGCCAGGTTCTTGAGTACGTAGGTTCCGAGACCACCATTGCCACGGTGGTAGCGGTGGGCCTCGTCGATGATCAACAACCGTGAGTCCCGCACCTTGTTCTTGGGGAGCTGGAACAGAGGGTCGGAACCAGGGACCCCCAGGGTCTCCCGCAGGTTGCGTGTCAGCGCTCCGGAGGGGGTTCCGTAGCGGGCACGAACATCAGGCTTGTTCACGTACTCACCGAGCAGTCGCATGGCCAGAACGGTTTTTCCACTGCCCGGTCCGCCTTGGACGACGATGATGGTGCGTCGACCGCTGTCCAGTGCTTCCTTCACGTGGGCCCTGATGTTCAGCAACGCGGTCTGCTGGTCTCCGACGAGCTTGAACGAGGGGGCTCCACTCACCGCTGCGGCCACACTGTCCAGGAGCGGAGCGCTTCCCCGCCACCTGGCCTTGGTGAAATTCGCGAGGTCACGCTCGTCGATTCCCTCGAGGTCACCACACTGGAAGAGTCCACGCGGTTCGACCGGCTCAGAAGAGACACGTGCGTCCTCGCCACTGACCACCGGTACCCGGTATCCGGGAGGGAGCACAGCGCTCTCCTGAATCCTGACCGCCTGTGCGCGATTCGCATTATGAAGGAAGACGACACCGCGCACCTGGAGGTCGACGACGTCCGACTCGAACCACTGGTCAAGGAAGGCCATGTACCCGACGGTCTGAGCGAGCGGGTGCGTCCACAGCTTTTCGTTGCCCGGCAATCGCACCAGGTCCTTGGCCACGAGAACCGCTTGGGCCCACTGCTTCAGTTCCACCACGGTGGCGACGAGTTCATCGGAGCCACATCGGCCGATGAGCAAGGCGTCGATGCGGCTTTCGGTGTCCAGGGTCGCGAACTCGAGGTAGACGTACAGGTCCTTCAATCCCGCACTGACCAGTGCGTCGAAGAATGGCGGCCAACTGTTCCGCCAGCTACGGACCTCGGACTCTCCAGGTTCACCGAATCCGGCCTCGTGATACGCCAGAGCGCAACGCTCGACGAAGTCCGGCTTTCTCACTTCTTCGGCCACGTCGCCGACCCGGCCGGCGTGGACGTATCGGAGGGGGTGGGGGGGTGTTTGCGGCATCATCTCTCTTTCATGTTGGCGATGTTCTCGCGATGCCAGGCGAAGTAGTGGGCGTTCTTCTCCGAGAAGGCCGAGCACCTGCCACCCAGGCGCTCGACGGCCGTGACAAGGGCGCCGGTCCTGACCTGTCCCGACGCATGGATGTACCCGTCGACGTCCACGTACACGAAGCCGTGTTCGAAGAGGGAATCGCAACCGAGCACGCAGGCGTTCATGACGTTGCCCAGATCACCGCGCTCCTGAGGGGAGCTCGCGCTGCGGCGCTTGATGTGCGCGGTGTGCACCAGCCTCGTGGGCAGGACCATCTGGCACAGATCGCAGGGCACCTCGGTCCTACCTCCGAGCTTCTTGGCCCGCAGTCTCTTCTGCTCGGCTCGGACGTACACGTAGGCGGGGCGGTCCAGGACCGAGGGGAGGTCGAGGTTCACCTGATCCGCGGGGTCCTCGGGGTCGAGGAGGGGGCCTTTGTGCGCCTCGACCGCCTCGTGCAGCATCTGCTCCAGGACCGACTCGCGGTCCTCGGGGAACTTGGGCCCACCCTTGCCGCTGGCGGATCTGCGGAGTGCCTCGATCGCCTCGGGGCCGATGTCGTCCTTGGTGACGTCGTACCGGGTGTCCACGACGGTGAAGGGCACCCGGTAGGGGTACACGTCGTCGTCCCAGACGTGTGATCCGTTTTCGTACAGACCCCCGGTCAACCTGGTGGTCACGTACCTGGCCACGGTCCGGGTCTGTGCCTCAGGCCCCGGAATCCTGCCCAATCCCAAGTGACCGAGGTGGAGGAGGTCTCCTTCCCTCAGAGTCGTGAGCACCTCGTGGTGCTCCTTCTCCTCCGCCGTTTCGGCTTTCCACCCCCAGACCGACCTCTCGATTCCCCGGTCCAGGTTCGCCGCTCCTGCTCTGCCGACATAGACGTAGACCTCGGTGGCGTCCTTCGCGCCTCCCGTGTCTTCCACGGCCCTCCTTCTGTCGTCCCCATCCCTTTGTGGGCAAGGGGTCTGGAGTTTCCCGACCAGCGACAGCCGACCGTCGGGCGTCCTTATGCTACGTAGAGCCGACGACATTCGGCGCGTTTCTCGCAAACCTCCTGAGCACAGCCATTTCGGAGTGTGAATTGACGGCCTATCGCCGCTCCGCAGCGTCCCTGTCCACGTACGGTTCCTCCTTGGAGGAAGAGCTCGGAAAGCTCATCTCCGAACATGTGCGCCACACCTTCAAGTACACCCCAGGTCCCGCCGAGGTCCGTTCCTGGGAACGGAGTGTCCCTACACTCGCCAACGACCTGGTCGACGCCGGACTGGGCGATGTCGAGATGCTGATCGAGTACAAGCTGCCGATGTGCAGTAAGCGCGCTGACGTGGTCCTGGCCGGGCATCACCCCGAGACCGACGAGCCCAGCTACGTCGTGGTCGAGCTCAAACAGTGGAGCGAAGCCGAGTCTTGGGAGGACGACCCCACCATGGTGCTGGTCCCCCACCAGCCGGGAGACGCCAAGCTCCACCCGGTGCTGCAGGTCCGCGGCTACTGCGATCAGATCGGGGACTTCGTGGCCTCGATCGACGATCCGGCGAAACAGCTGCGAGGCGTGGCCTACCTGCACAACGCCTACGAACCCGCTGTGCGTGACCTGTTCGACCTACCCGCGGACGACCAGGGCAGGCTCTTCACCGCTCAGCACCGTGGAGACTTCCTGGGCTTCCTCCGCAGCAGATTGGCGCCCAGGTCCGGTGCGGAGGCGGCGGACCGTCTGTTGTCGGGAAGGATCAGACCCAGTCGACAGCTGATGAAAGTGGCGGCGGCCGAGGTCAGGGAGCGTTCACAGTTCACGCTGTTGGACGATCAGAAGGCGGCCTTCCAGACCGTCATGCACGCCGTCCAGCGTGCCCACGAGGACGACCGGAAGACCGCGGTGATCATCAGCGGCGGCCCCGGTAGCGGCAAGAGCGTCATCGCGCTCTCCCTGCTCGGCGAGCTGTCCCGCAACGGCACGAGCACCCTGCACGCGACCGGGTCGAAGGCGTTCACCACGACGATGCGCCGGGTCGCGGGACACCGTCAGCCGCGCGTCAAGAAGATGTTCCTGTACTTCAACAGCTTCATGACGAGCTCCCCGAACCAGTTCGACGTGCTGATCTGCGACGAGGCCCACCGGATCCGGGAGACCTCCGTGAATCGGTACACCAGGCGCGAGTTGCGCACGGACCGGCCGCAGGTCGACGAGCTCCTCGCCGCCGCGAGGGTGCCGGTCTTCCTGCTGGACGAGCACCAGGTGGTGCGGCCTGGGGAGATGGGCACGGTGGAGACCATCCGCGAACACGCGCGGGCCCGCGGGATGGAGGTGCGCGAGATCAGTCTGGCGGGGCAGTTCCGCTGCGGTGGCAGCGCCCGCTACGAGGACTGGGTACTGCGGCTGTTGGGCCTTGCCCAGGGCGGCCCCGCCCCTTGGGAGGGCGACGAGGCCTTCGAGCTGGGTGTGGCCTCCTCCCCTGCCGAGATGGAGGAGCTTCTCCGTCCGGCCTTGGACCGGGGCGAGTCCGCCCGGCTGAGCGCCGGTTACTGCTGGCCGTGGAGCAAGGTCGACAAGGACGGACCGTTGGTGGACGATGTGCGCATCGGTGACTGGGCACGCCCGTGGAACAGCCCTTTGGACACCTGGTTGCCCGACGCTCCTCCGAGCGCCCTGTGGGCCACCGAGGAGGGCGGATTCGAGCAGGTCGGGTGCGTGTACACCGCCCAGGGGTTCGAGTACGACTGGTCCGGGGTGATCCTCGGCCCGGACCTGGTGTTCCGGGACGACCGCCTGATGGTCGACCACAAGGCCGGCCGCGACCCCGCACTGCTCAGGAAGCCGACCGACCAGGAGGCCGACTCCCTGATCCGCAACACGTACAAGGTCCTGCTCACCCGAGGCATGCGCGGCACCTTTCTGTACTCCACCGACACCGAGACCCAGGAGTTCCTCACCTCCCTCGTCCACGGAACGGGCTGACCGCCTTCGCGGGGCAGGGAGAGGGGGCAGACGCTCACACGGCGTGGTCGGTTCCCGTGCCCGTCCCCAGTACTTTCCAGGGCCTGTCGGCATGCACCGCGCGTCTCACGCCTCGCACGGCTGTTCGCGCAGACACTCACGTGCGCCGTGGTGATCACCGCGCGGCTTCACCGCGCCGACAAGAGCTCATGGCTCAGAGGTTGACAGGAGTGCACATGCCACACGCCGACCACACCGTACTGGAGTCGCGGGGTCTGACCAGGACGTACCTCTCCACCGATCCGCCCGCCCAGGTCATCAGGGGGATCGATCTGACCGTCGGAAGAGGTGAGTTCCTCGTCGTGATGGGTTCGTCCGGCTCGGGGAAGTCGACGCTGCTCCACAACATCAGTGGCATGGACCGTCCGACGAGCGGGCGTGTCCTCTTGGAGGGACGGGATCTGACCTCGTTGAGTGACGCGCAGATGAGCCGTGTCCGGCTGACCCGGATGGGGTTCGTCTTCCAACAGGCGTACTTCCTGAGCAACCTGAACATCAGGGACAACATTCTGCTGCCCGCGCTCAAGGCGACGCCCCTGCGCGGAAAGGGCACGGCGGTCGCCCGTGTCGACGCGCTCATGGAGCGGTTCGGGATCGCACAGGTGGGGCGGCACGGTATCACCTGGGTCTCGGGGGCCAGCTGCAGCAGGCCTCGATCTGCCGGGTGTTGGCGTGCGAGCCGTCCGTGTTGTTCGCGGATGAACCGACCGGCGCGTTGAACAGCCGGATGACGATCGAGGTCATGGACGCTCTCACGGACGTGCAATGGTGACGCACGATCCCGTCTGCGCGGCCAGGGCCGACCGGGTGGTCTACCTCCGGGACGGGCTTGTGGTCGACTCCCGTGTGCTGGGGACGTGGGACGAGGAGCGGGCGGCGCGGCGTGAGGGCGACCTGCTCGTGTGGCTGAGGGACCTGGGGTTCTGAGCTCGGGTACTCCCGGCGCTGCCCCTCCCACGGCCACAATCGACCACTTTTTTGACCACGGGAGGGGGTCGCGTCCGCTCGGGAAGCCCTGGGGCCAGCCCCGGGGCGGAACCGTCTCGCACAAGGAGAGTTCAGCGAAAGGCCTCCCCCAACCGCCGGGAGAGGTCGATCGCCGGTGGGTGACCGGCGATCACGAAGACCGTGAGGACTTCACGCAACGCGGTGAGCAGGGTGTCGTCATCGGCGATGTCCTTCCAGAACTCGGAGAGATAGCGGGCGCACAGGGCGGTGGTGGCCTCCTGCGCGAGGGAGTCGTAGGAGTAAGGGTCGCCCCGGTCCACCACCCCGCGCAGACAACGGAGGGTTTCGGCCGGGTCCTGCGGGGCTAAGTGAGCGAGCGTCTGCACGATGTCGTGAACGATGGAGGGCTCTCGAAAAGCCGAGGCCGCCCAGAACACAGGCAGCGCGTTTCGCAGGTAGTCGGCCGGAGCCGGGGCGTCGTGACCTCGCCTGTCCTGGACGTCGTCCGAGACAAGGTGGACGGTGGTGCACACGCTCGAAACCACTTCATACGCCTTCCGGAACTCCTCGGAAGACGAGTCCGAGACGGCGCGGCGCCGCTCCGCCGCCTTTGTGGCCAGAAGAAGCAGGGCGAAGGCCCCGGATCGCACCTCTGCCCCACCGTCGTTGAGAAACCGCCTGGTCAGGATGATCGCCCGATCGCACACCTTGAAATCCCAAGGTTCCTCGAACCAGGACTGGGCGAGGGATCGCGCGTGGGCCGTCTTCCTCACCAGAGCCAGGTACAAGGTGATCTCAACGAAACCGTCCGCGAAGGCATAATCGACTTGAGCGTCGTCATCATCGAAGGCATCCAACCAGGAACCGAACGCGGCGTCGTAGAGCAATCGGTCGACCTGCTCTGGGTGCTCGGCGGCGTAGCGGCCCAGACATGCCAGTAACGTGCCACCATTCTCGAAATCTTTCTCGACGGCCAAACGTGCCTGGATCAGTTCCAGCGCGGATTCTGGGTCACGCTCCACAAGGTGCACCACTCGGGCCAGGAACCACCGGACTACCGGGTCGGGGTCGTCCAAGAACGGGCGCAGAGCCGACCTCAACACATCCCCCTCGGCTTCGGCCCAGTCCCTGCGCCGAAGGAGGACGCTCAGACCACCCACCCCCGAACGTCTCGCTGTCGGGGACCAGCCCCTCATTCCTCTATCTCCTTCGCACCCGACTCTTGGCCGATCGCCAATAGCAACACCCGATGGACCTGCCGTCCCAACTTCGATCCCGGGGTGGCCTCCTCGAATCCGGCCAGTCTCTCGGCGCCCGACACGATCGTCGCGGCCACGGCGTCCTCCGCCCCGGGACCGACACGATTCAGCAGTACCGGGTCGTGAACGACCTCCAGGAACAAGGAACCTAGTTCCTCCCACTCCTGTTGATCCCTGCTCCGGCTCAGCCGAACACTCAGATCGCTCATGCGGTCGAGAATGGACAACCTCGCCTCGCCGAGTTCGTCATTTTCTACTTCTCCGAACCGCTCCTGCGGGGTGAGGGCACTGAATCCACTGACGATGCCTCCGTAGAACACTTCAGGGGGCTCGTCCAAACGCTCCACCTCCCGTAGACGATCGATCAACAGCCGATGGGTCAGCCGTTCCGTGTCCAGGTAGGAGACCAGTTCATCGATCACCCTTATGTCCGGTTTACGAGCGTCAGAGGAAGAGATCCCGCCCGCTGCGAGCACAGCGTCTTCGAGCCTGGCGTGCTCCGCGCCGCCCACCTGAGAACTGAGCGTCCCCAGCAAGTCCGCCGCAGTCCGTCTGGTCACCGGGTTGGCCAGCAATGCCCCGGAGGTGAGCAACTCGACGGCGATCTCCTGCCAGACCAGGCCACCGCCTCGTGCCCGCTCCATGACACTCGTCCACACCCCCGGGTGCCACACGTGTCGCACCAAGTGGCGTACGGTGAGCGCTAGCCCGTCCACACCGGCCTGTTCCGCCCAGTCCAGGAGTGCGGAGAGCATCTCCACGGGGGCGCGGTGACCGGGAGAGTGTTCGAGCTTGGCGAGGCTGTAGATGACATACCCCTCCTTCCCTTGGAAGCGAAGTACGTAGCGGCCCCGCAGGGCGGCTTGCGGATAGTAGTCCTCGTGCGTGGCAGTGGCCAGAATCCGACAGGCCGCCTCGACACCGAGCAGGGGCAGAACCTCGGGGAACACCTGTCCGGCCTGGTAACGGACTCCCTCGAAGTCCTGCGCGAGGGTACTGCTGAGGGAAACGACCCCCCACATCATCACGGTCTTCTCATCACGACTGCCCTTCAGAGCCCACACCGTCTCCAGGAGTTCCGCGGCGGCTTCGGGTGAGCCGCGGGCGATGTCCACAGCGCCTCGCACCGACCAACGGAACACATCGGCGTTGCGTCGACGTGTGGGCTCGTCCTGGATGATCCGTCGCAGCAGGTCGGCATGCCCACCATCGACAGCGATGGCAGCGGCAAGGTGGCGAGAGGCCATGGCGACGATCTGGGCACGTCCTACCGTGTCTTCCAACCCGGCGGACATCAGCGCCGCGACACATTCGGCTCGTGCCCGGGCGG
>NZ_ANBD01000090.1 GCF_000341005.1 Nocardiopsis alkaliphila YIM 80379
CGATTTCGTGTAGTCGTTGCAAGAGCTGGTAGAGCAGATTCACCGGTTTGGCGTGGAAGGTCGATCCGAGCTGGTGGGCGAGGGCGGTGGCCACGGAGGTCCAGACCCGAACCACCTCTCTTCGGGATTCGGCGTCCCGCCCTTCTCTCCCCCGGAGAACACCGATCACCCAGTCGACGACCCGCTCGGCGGCGTTCTCCTCTCTTGCGAGCAGCGCCGAGACCAGCCATTCGACGTCTTCCTCGTTCCGGGCCAGGCCGACAGCGATGTTCGCGGCGGCGACCCCGGCCAGGTCGTGCTCCGTACGGGCCAGCCCTCGGCAGACTTCGGCGAAGAGTTTCCGGGCGGAGTCGGCGTGCCAGGTCGCGGTCAGGTGCAGATCGATGGCGGGGCGGGCCACGAAGACGAGGTTGGGCTGCTCGTTGAGCGACCGCACCAACAGGGACCCGTTCCCGTCAGAGAAGATCAGCAGGGAAACCGCGTAGTCGAAGAAGATGTGGTGTCCGAAGGCCAACGAGGGCATCGCGTTGGCGTAGCGGGGAGCGATCTCCCTCAGTACGCCGTTGGAGACCAGATCGCTCAGCTCTTTGACGTGCTCGGCCGCCACATCTCCCTGGCTCACCTGGAGTCGGCGAGCGGTCAGCATCAGCCGACACAACTCCTGTAGGAGTTTCATGCGTGAGAACCGACCTTTGTTCATGACACGCTGATTCCAGTAGTGCGTCAGGAGCGCGCTCTGGTCCAGGTGACCGTTCCAGTCGTTCGGCCAGGCCCCCATGTTGAGGAGTTCGCAGGCCAGGTACAGGTTGAAAGGGTTGCTCAAGAGATCGCTGTCGACGCAGGTGAGCACCCGGCCCAGACCCGGCACTCGTGTCCCCACCCGGGCGAGTTCGGTGTCGGTGAGACCGGTGACCCGGAAGTGCCGCACCCCCTCGAGGGCCTTCACCCGGTGGTCGCCCTCCACCACTACCGGGGCTCCGGCGAAGACCCTGCGCCAACGCCGGTTGTGGGTGATGTCGTACAGACGAACGCTGGCCACCGTGCGCCAACGACTACCCACCAGCAGCTCCACGGTCCTGGCCAACTGTTCGGCCATACCGGCACGGTCACCGTCGAGGGCGTCGATGAACAGGTGCCCTGGCCGGTCGCCCTTCCAATCCCCTAGGACGGTCTCCAGATTGCGCACCAACCTGCCGTCCACTCGCTCCGGGTAGGTCGAGGCGTCCAGCAGCACCACGTCGTGGCCTCGATCCCGGTAGTGCTGGGCGAGTTTGCGCATCAGAGCGGTCTTGCCGATACCGGGGTCGCCGGTGAGCAGGAAGTCGCCTTCGACCGACACCAGCTCGTGGAAGAGCTCCCGCTCGACCTCGACGCCTCCGTCCGGTGTCGGAAGGGTGAGGTGCCCGGCCATCAGGTTCAGGTTGGCTTCGGTCTCCGCTTGCAGGAGGGCGACGTCGTCTTTCTGGGGGTCATGGGAACAAGCGCAGAAACGGACTCCCCCGTGGATCGTGTGTGCTTGAACGTTGTTCCCATGGTTGGACTCGAGAACGTTGCGCACCCCTCCGCACTCCGCGCAGGGTGGTCCTTCCGACAAGTCCTCGAATACGTGCTCATCGCCGTCTCTCACCGGTCCGGCCACCTCTCGCGGAGACGCTCCACCAGGTCACGGCGTTCGAAGCCGTCCAGCATCGTGGTCAACCGGTCCAGGACTCCGGGGATCTCCCACTCCTCCAAGCCGCTCAGAAAGGCGTCCAACACCGGGTCGTTCCCGACCTCGGGTCGGGTCGTGTCCTCGGAGGTCGATTCCTCGGGGAGCATGGCCAGCATGTCCAGGGCCTCACCCGCTTTCGGGATCTCGTGCAGGAGGTCGGGGTTTTCCACGTACCACCACACACGCGCGACCTGTGGATCGCTGAGCACATCGCGCCGGAGTTCACCGACCCGTTCCATCCGAACCCGATGAAGCGCCCTGTCGACCTCACTTCGAGGGCCCACGCGTTCGCGTTCCCGCTCCAAGTCGAGGTCCTCTTGGTCCACGGTCAGGCTCACCGACACCGCGACCTCGCGCACCTTCTCCTCGTGAAAGCCCCGGGCCTCGGCAATCGCACAAGCGATCTCGGCTTCGGCCATGCCTCGGTCCCCCAGCGGGAAGTTCACGCTCACGCTGGAGGCCATGCGGATGATCTCGCGTTGGATCCGGGCCAAGGCACCTGCGCGGGCGGCGTTCCCCGCTCCGTTCCACGACACGATCGCCTCGAAATCCCCTTCGAACCACAAGCCCTCGGTGGCGCTCGCCACACGGGCCTGGAAGGCGTGCGTGGTGTCCGGGGCGCGAAAGGCGATGCTCCAGGCCGGAACATTCGGCCTGCTGCCTCTACCTTGACGTGTCATCACCGGGTCTCCTCACTTTCGTCCAACCAACGCGACAGTCCATCGAGAGCAGGAGCCCGGCGACCATGTGCGTGCTTCCAGCGGCCGATACCACGTTTCACCGCTGGTGAGAGACGTTCGTGTCCACGAGCGGCGTGGCACAGGACATCGAACCCTCGGTGCTCGTCCGCTCCGCTCTCCAGCACGTCGAGCCAGCCCCACAGAGGCCGCCCCACCTGTGTGCCCGCATGGGACGCGGCTCGCCACGCGGCGATCACCATGCCCTCGTCGATCTGCCCCTCAGTCATCTCGATCATCACGCGGGGCACCGACTCACCGCCGCGAGCTGCCAGGAGCCGGCAAAGAGCAAGGGAGGCGACGGTGGCCACACGTCCCCGCCCCGGCTTTTCGTGCCAGGAGACCAGTGCCTCCACAACAATGCCGATATTGCCCGGTTCCCCCGCGATGTCCTCCACGGCCTGGATCAACAATTCGTCCCAGTGAGCCGGTACCTTCGCCGCGATGTGACGTATCCGGGTCAGGGCTGTCGACGGTTGGACCCGACCGTAGACACGGCAAACTTCGAGAACGGTGCGGTCCCGAAGAGTCGCTCCCGAAGCGGTCACCGCCCGGTACAGCGCGGAACGCACCTGCGTCCCGAGCTCCGGGGTGACGGCGGCTTCCGCGAGTGCCGGGATCGCCGCCCACATCAACTGGTACGAATCGCCCCAGTGTTCGATCAACGCCGCCACCGGTGCTTCGTCTCGGTGGCGGCGGGCCAGACCCAGCCACCGTCGCGCGGCCTCGAACCGTTGTGGACTTTCGAGGTCGGCCACCGCCTCCGTGGCCCATGTCTCGACGAGCGTGCGTGTGCCGGGGTGTTCCCGCCACAAGTAGTCGAGAGCGTCGTCGCCATGTCCGCGTCGGTTGAAGTGGACCCGATCGTCTCGAACGTGTGCACCGATCTCCCACAGGTGCGCTGTCAAGCCGTCCCCTGAAATGGGTGTCTGCCACAGAGACGGGACGTACCACTCCCTGGCCAGGCGATGTGCGTGGTGCACGATCACGGACCGGTGAGCGCCTTCGAGCAGAGCCACCGTGGCCAGCAGCACACGCCGGAATTCGTTTTCCCGCTGATTGCGTTTGAACCATCGAGCCAGTTCTTCCGTGACGTCGGCGCACGCTTCGAGCGTCTGTTTGATCCAGAGCGTTTCCTCCTCTTCCGACAACTGGTCTGAAGGACGGCTTCGGTGTGCCTCCTGCGCCAATCTGAGGGCCCTGGCGGGTTCGGCTCCCTCCAAAGCCTTCTGGACCTCTGTCGCCTCCAACCACCGTTCGGCTGTTCCTGCCCCGCAGAGCCTCTCCATGGTTCGTTGGAAGACGTCCTCGGCTCGGGCGGGTTCGTCGATGTGCAGCCACGCCTGGAGTTCTGCCAGGAATTCCTCACGCTGTCCCGGTCCGGCGATGATCACCATGAGTGCACCCGCCTTGCGGGACTCTCCCACAAGCCCGCGCAAACCGACCTGCTGGGCTCCGGTGAGCTCGGGCAAGGGGGTGAGGTCCAGGAAACGGGAGTGGCCGGAGTCCACGTTGATCAGGGAGATCCCCGCGTCCTTCTGCGTTGGATCGACGGTGAGCTGTTCGATCGGGGTGTCCGGTTTCGCTTCGGCCAGGGCGTGCACTGCGGTGAAGGCCCGTCCGGTTCCGCTTTTGCCCGTGATCACCCCGACACCGTGGAGTCCGAGTGCCTTCTGGAAGGTCGCGTACCGAGCGCTGTCGCTGGGACAGAAGGTGGCGAGTACTTCGTTCACGCGCTCCGTCGAGAGTCGTGCCGCCCGCCTGAGTCTGCGGGTGATGTCCTCACCGATGTGGTGGTGGTAGTGGACTCCCCCGTCGACTCTGCCGGCGTTGACCACCTGTCCCTGGTTTTTTCTGACCCAGTTTCCCCAGGGTGAGGGTTTCGGGTCCTCCTTCTTTTTCTTTCCTCCCTTCTCTTCCGCCTCTTTGAGCGCTCGGTCGGGTTCGTCTTCCTTCCCGGTCCCGTTCCGTTCCTCGTCAGCCGTCATGGGAGGCACCGCCCCCGAAGCTCACACCACCGTGGAGATGACCTGCCTGGACGACCTGACCGTGGTCGTTGTAGCCGACGCTGTTACCGATCCCCCCTCCGGGTACGAGGTCCTTGTGGGGTGCGGTGGGGGTGTTCCCGGGTCCGCCGCCGTCGGAGTCCGGGCCACGGGTGTCCCCGACTTCCCCGGGTCCCTCATCCGGATCGGGGCCCCAGGTGTGAACGGGCAGGAACAGGTAGCTCTCGGCTTGGAAGCCCTTGTCGGGAACGGTGGTCTTCACCGCGCGCCAGCGAGTGGGCGTGAGGGGGGTGAATCCGCCCAGGACGACGTCCTCATAGACACGGCGGGAGATGACGGTCGCGACCAGGGTGGCGTCGGGGTCGGTGCGCTTGAGTTCGGCCTTGACCTCTTCGGAGTCGAGCCGACGGTGGAGGTCGATCATCGCCCTGCCCATGGCGTTCTTCGGGTCATCAGGGCCGTGGTAGGGCAAAGGTCCGACATCGATGCTCACACGGAAGCGCATGCGCAGTTCCCGGTCGAGCGCGGCCAGGGTCGGCTGGATCGCCTCCAGCTGCTTTTGCAGGTTCTCCAGGAAGGGGCTGATGAGGAAGGGCAGGTGTTCAGGATCGGTGCCGAACACGAACCCGTCGCCACCGTGCCTGGCGAAAAGCTTCTCCTTCCAGACCTGCTCCATGCCGGAGTCCGACAGAGCCGCCTCCAGCACCTTCGGGATGAGTTCTCCGATGAACTGCTGGTTGCGGTCACCGGTCCGACTGAAATTCTCCATGTCCACGGCCAGTAGGGCTCGGTAGGGCGGCAGGGGCGAGCTCTTGCCGTGTTCGGGCAGGTCCAGTTGCATACGAGTCTCCTCAGGAGGTGCTGTGGACTGTTCGCGATCAGCATTCCGTGATGCCCGGTGGGGGTTTGTTCACTTTTGAACACAGCGCGCCAGGAGTGACGCACGGCACTTCAGCCAGGCTCCTCCCCTCAGAGACTGTTGGGTATGCGGGTGCGTTCGCTGGGTGATCACCAGACC
>NZ_ANBD01000091.1 GCF_000341005.1 Nocardiopsis alkaliphila YIM 80379
GATCTGCGTTTGTGGATGGTGGGACCGTGGTCGAGGCTGCACGAGGGACGCCGCCGACCGTTGGAGGAGGAGTACCTCGATCTACGTCTGACGCAGGAGAGCTTCCGGGGTGATCCTCGGGTGCGGTTCGTGGAATCGGTTCCTCGGATCGACGCGCGGGTGCCGTTTCGCCTGTATCTGGAGGCCGGCCCACCACCGACGACGGAGGCCTTGGCCAAACTGGTCCGGTCCTGTGACCGGTCTGGGGCGGGGTTGTTGTGTGCGCCGCTTCCCGGAGCGCTCCGTGCGGGCGAAGGTGTGTTGCGTCTGGAACGGACCTGCGCCTACGCCCGGGCCCGGCACCTGGTCCCTCAGGCCCGGGGCAAGGAACTGGACCGTGTGGTGGAGGAGGTCTTCGGCATCCACTGGATTCCCGCCACAGGCATCGTGACGTCCCTGGGGCCGGGGGAGGCCGAGTTGGAGGGCACGCCCTCAACGGACGCTCCGGAGGAATCCGTGGCGCAATTGCGGGCCCGGCTCGAGAAGGCCACGGCCCAGGGTGACCGGATGCGCCTCCGGGCCGAACGGGCCGAACGCAAGCTGCGCTGGTTCACCCCTGGGCTGGGCCGCAGGGTCCTGCGCCGCATCGCGCGCTGAGCGGCACAGGGACGTTCAGGGTCGTCGTCGGTCACGGAACCCAGAGGCCGAGGCTCTCGGCGACCAGGGCGGGGCGTTCCTGACCCTCGATCTCCACGGTGTGCCGGGCGTTGAGCAAATACCCCTTGGGGGTCTCCTTGACCTCGAGCAGTTCCACCGCGTCGCGTACGCGCGAGCCCACGACCACGGGTTGGAGGAAGCGCACCTTGTTCAATCCGTAGTTGATGGACATGGTGGGCTTCTTGGTGATCTTGAAGGTCTGCTGGGAGAAGTGGGCCAGCAGGGACAGTGACAGGTAGCCGTGCGCGATGGTGGCACCGAAGGGGCCCTCGGCGGCACGTTCCGCGTCGAGATGGATCCACTGGTGGTCCTCGGTCGCGTCGGCGAACTTGTCGATGCGGCCCTGGTCGATGGTCACCCAGTCGGTGTGGCCCAGATGTTCACCCTGGGCGGCGATGACCTCGTTGATGTCGGCGAATTCGCGCACCACGTCTCCACGGTTCGGTTGAGGGTCGGGCCCGCTCGTCGGGACCCTGTGGTGAGCGCCACTGTACCTAACAGTGTTCGGTTATGTGGGGTCGCCCCCCCGACCTTGGGAGGTGCCGGGGTCCACGGCCTGCGTCGAACCCAGCAATAGCGTGCACGCCGTAAAGCCGGACAGGGTCGCCGGGTCCAACTCATGTCCCAAGCCGACCCCGGCCAGCGGCACCGGCACCACACCGTCGTGCGCGCGCACCGGCGGGATCATCAGGTCTCGACCACGCGCACCCGCACGGGGCATCTCCACCGGCAGGTTCGCTCCGGCCAACGATGCCAAGGCGACCGTCGCCGCGCGAGCCACTCCGGTACGCGCCGGGGAGCCGCACCACACCTGCCATTCCGCGTCCGCGGCCATGTCCACCGCTCGCCGGGCCGAGGTCAGCCCGCCCAACCGGACCGGATCGACGTTGACGGCACCACCCGCCTCGGCGCGGATCGCCGCCTTCAAGTCCTCCAGCGAGGTGAGAGAACGATGCAGTGCCACCGGGGTGCGCAGTTCGGCCGTCAAACGGGTGTGCGCGCCCAGGTCCTCGGGGTCGAAGGGGTCCTCGATGGCCACCAGGCCCAGGCCGTCCAGGGAGCGGAGCGCGTCCAGGTCCGCTTCGGACTCGGTATAGCGGCCTCCCGCGTCCACTTGGAGGACGAGGAAGGGGAAGCTGGTCTGCACCGCGCGGACCACATCGGTGTCCCAGCCCGGTTCGATCTCCAGCCTGATCCGCCGATAACCCGCGCCGACCTGCCGATTCACCTCGGTGATCACCGACTCCAGACAGACCTGCCGGGGCAAGGTCGCCCCGGCGGTGAGCGCGGTGCGCGACCCGCCCAGAGCGTGCGCCAACGGAGTGGAACGCTGCCGACTCCACAGGTCCCAGCACGCCGTGTCCAAAGCTCCCACCAGTGCGGGGTCCCAGGGCAGATCGGCGAAGGCCTCCATCACCTCGGTCGGTCTGCGCCAGGAATGGTCGAGGAGGGCGGGGGCGAAGGTTCGTGCCAGCGCCTCCCACTGTTCGGGAGTGGTTCGAGGGACCTCGCCCCAGCCGTTCACTCTTCCGTCGGACACCCGCACCAGTACCGGGACCGTACCGCCGGCATCGCGCCCGGCCAGGGACGGTCGCAGCCGTACCAGTTCGAGTTCGACGATCCGGGTCACGGTCACCGCTCCGGCGTGTGTCACTACAGTCCCACCTTTGTTCGGGCCACGGGCTCGGGCCCGTCGTTGGGAGGACCCATCTTCGACGGTACCGCCGCCCGACCTGGCCGACCACCCCGCGCGCCCTGCTCGATGGGGAGAGGTACCCAGGTAAGACGGGTCCTGGACGAGCAAGGACGGGTTCGTTCGCCACCGAAAGGGCCGCGCGTGGGATCGCTCACCCGGACGGCGAGGAGGGGGCACCCATCATGGCGGCCCCTTCCTCACACCACTCGTCGGTCGACTCTCAGTCGGCGAGCACCTCGGACAGTCGACGGTGCTTGAGCCCGTGCGCTTCGGCCACCGGTGCGTAGACCACCTCCCCGGCGAAGGTGTTGAGCCCTTGCGCGAGGGAGGCGTCATCGTTCAAGGCCCGCCTCCAGCCCTTGTCCGCGAGCGCCACGGTGTAGTGCAAGGTGTCCTTGGTGAGAGCGTGCGTGGAGGTGTTGGGAACCGCACCGGGCATGTTGGCGACGCAGTAGAACACGGTGTCGTGCACGGTGAAGGTGGGATCGTCGTGGGTGGTGGGACGGGAATCCTCGAAGCAGCCGCCCTGGTCGACCGCGATGTCCACCAGGACCGAGCCCGAGCGCATCCGGGACACCAAGTCGTTGGAGACCAGCTTTGGAGCTTTGGCGCCGGGGACGAGCACCGCGCCGATCACCATGTCGGACTCCAGGACCGCCGACTCCACCTCGAAGGCGTTGGACGCCACGGTCTTGACCTGGCCCCGGTAGATTTCGTCCAACCGGCGGAGCTTGTCGACGTTCAGGTCCAACACGGTGACGTCGGCACCCATGCCCACGGCGATCTGCGCGGCGTTGAGCCCGGCGACACCGGCGCCGATCACGGTGACGCGGGCCGGACGCACGCCCGGCACCCCACCCATCAGGACACCGAGGCCGCCGTTGGGACGCTGCAGGGCGGCCGCGCCGACCTGGGGGGCCAGTCGCCCGGCCACCTCGGACATGGGTGCCAGAAGGGGGAGGGAACCGTCGGGAAGCTGAACGGTCTCGTAGGCGATGGCGGTGACCCCGCGTTCCAACAAGGCGTCGGTGCACTCGCGGGAGGCGGCCAGGTGCAGGTAGGTGAAGAGGGTCTGCCCTTCGCGCATCCGGTGGTATTCGGTCCGGACCGGTTCCTTGACCTTGAGGATCAGGTCACCGGTCTCCCATACCTGGTCGGCGGTGTCCAAGATGGTGGCGCCCGCCCGCCGGTACTCCTCGTCGGTGATGGAGGACCCCAGGCCCGCGTCGTGTTCGATGAAGGTCTCGTGACCGCGACGGGTCAGTTCGTGTACCCCGGCGGGGGTGATCGCCACTCGGTACTCGTGGTTCTTGATCTCACGGGGCACGCCGATGCGCACGTTGTCCTCCTGGTCGGTATCGCCTATGAACACCTCCACACCGTGATCGGCGAAGGCGCCCGTGCGCCATCGCCAATGTGCATGGCGCTCAGCGACCATGCTGACAGGGTCCGAGTTCGGCGCGCGGAGCGGGACACGGGTTCAGCACCGTGCTCCTCGACCCGACACCCACGCCCGTTCGACGCGACCGGTCAACCGCATCCCCGCGTAGGGGCCGGGATCGGTCGGCGGAACCAAGGTGGTGGCCGCGTCGTCGAAGGCGACCAGATCGGCCTCGAAGCCCTCCTGGATACGTCCCCGAGTCAACCCCAGGAGGTCGGCGGGGCCTTGGGCGGCCCATCGAGCCAGGTGTGCCAGTGACAGGTCGCGTCGGCGTGCGGCGGTCCACAACGCCGTCAGGTTCCACCGCAGGGTGTACAGACCGAGGGTGGGCAGATGGCCCGACCCGATGGTATGGATCGCCGACTCGGGTTCCAGCAGCGCGCTCCACAGCGCCTTGCGGTTGGCGTCCGAACGCAGAGGCGGCCGACAGGCCCGCGCCGGCGAGTCGGGGCCGGGGAACTCCGAGGACAGGCACAGGTAGTGCGCACAGGTGTGCGCGCCCAGTTCCACACCGACCGCGTCGGCCGCCGACAACAGGGCGGCGCACTCGGCCGCGGTGAACGGGCCGACGTGGGTGCGCGCCCCCACCACCCGGGCGGCGGCGATCACCCGCTCCAACCCTCGACGTTCGGCTCGGGGCGGGCGCTGGTCCGCGGCGACCGGCGAGGCACCGAGCTCGCCGGCGTCCTCGGCGTGCACCAGCAGAAGGGAGTCCAAGGCGGCGATCTCCGCCATGGCCTTGCGCAACCGGGAGTCGCTCAACGCCGCCATGTCCGGGGCGCCCCCGTCGGAGAGGGAGGCCTGGAACGCCACCACGCCACCGGCCTGCAGGTCGGCCAGGTCCAAGGGACCGGTGCCCTGGTCGACCCCGCCCAGGAAGACGATGGAGGCCGCGGTCCCGGCGGCCGCGCGCCGGTGGATTCGGAGTGAGTCGGCACAGGTGATCGCGGGCCGGGCGGGGGCGGGCGCGACGGCCAGGCAGGTGACCCCGCCGCGCAGGGCGGCCACCCCGGCCTGGTGGTAGGAGTCGCTCAGTGTTCGTCCGGGGGCGTGTACCCCGGTACCGAGGTCGACCGCTCCCGGCAGCAGCGCACTCTCCCCCAGGTCCACGACCTCCAAGGCGCGTTGTGGTGCCTCGAGGGATCGGTGGGGCAGCACCGCCTCGATCCTGCCCTCGCGGATCGCCACGTCGGCGGATCGGATCCCGTCGGGGACCACCACACGTGTGGAACGGATGACGGTGTCGAAATCGGGCATCGTTTCCCCTTCGTGCGCCTGAGCGCGTTCATGCCGAGGAGGGGATGCGGTGGCGGCTCCGAGCGTATCGCGTGGACCACCTCGGCATGGGGGAAACGTCACTATCGGCGGCGGCTTTCGAGTTTGCGGGGGTGGCCACTCGAGGGCGAGTCCGACACTGTGTAGTAAACGGACTAACCTTGGTCGAGGTGTTCCTCCGTGCAAGGCCCCTGCCGGACCCCGACGTGACAGCAGTGCGGTGGCCATCACGACCAAGGGCCCTGACCTGCCAGTTGTACGAACTCGACGACGGAGTGGCACGTGGCTTCTCCCGCACACAACGACAATTCCCCACTCAAGGAACACCCGATCGATGCCGATCGCGGCCCCGGTACGGACATCGTCGGACTCTTCACCCTGATCGCCGTACTGGTGTGCGCCCTCGCCCTGGGGGCCACGCTCGTCCTGGGCGGTTCGGTCTTCGCCCAGGTCATCCCGGGCCTGCCGGACGCCGGTGAGGCCGTGCGCTGGGGCATGCCCATCGCCAAGACCGTCATGGACGTCGGCGCGGTCATGACCATCGGGCTGCTGCTCATGGCGGTCCTGCTGTTGCCTTCCTTCAAGGGGCGCCTGTCCGACCAGGCCATCGGGTACGTGCGCGCCGCCACCTGGGCGTCCCTGCTCTGGGCCTTGGCCGCGGTCGCCACCCTGTACTTCCAGGCCTCCGAGTTCCTCGCCAAGCCCATGGGCCAGGTGAGCATCGACGAGGTCACCGCCTACGCCGGTTCGGTCTCCGGCGGCATCGCCCTGATGTCCGTCATCCTCCTCGCGACGGGCATCGCGCTGTTCGGCCGCACCACCACCGGGGCCACCGGTGGTCTGTGGTTGCTCATCGCCTCCCTGGCCGCGGTGACCCCGCCCGCCCTGACCGGGCACTCCGCCTCCTCGGGGTCCCACGAGTTGGCCGTCACCGGGTTGGCCCTGCACCTGATCTCCATCTGCGTGTGGGTGGGTGGACTGGTGGCGGTCACCTATCACGCGGTACGTACCGATGGCGAGGCGCCGGCCACCGCCGCGCACCGGTTCAGCCGCATGGCGTTGTGGGCCTACGTGGGTGTGGCGATCAGTGGTGCCGCCAGCGCCTTGGCCCGTCTCTCCTCGATCAACGACCTGTTCGGCACCGAGTACGGGCTCATCATCGTCGTCAAGATCGTTCTGTTCGGCGCCCTTGGGGTGTTCGGCTACGCTCACCGCAGGTGGGCGGTGGGAAGGATCGAACAGGCCCCCGCAGGTCAGGAGGGGTATACCTTCCGCCGCTGGAACTTCTTGCGCCTGGCCGGGGTCGAGATCCTCATCATGGCCGCGGTGATCGGTGTCTCCGTGGGGCTGGGCCGTACGGCGCCGCCGCCTCCGCTGGAGAGCACCGTCGACCCGGCCGCGGCCATCCTGGGCTTTCCGATCCCGCCCGAGATGGATCTGCGGAACCTGCTCACCCTGTGGCGCCCGGACCTGTTCTTCATCATGTTCGTGCTGGTCGCCGGAGGGCTGTACCTGGGCGGGGTGTATCGCCTGATCAAGCGGGGAGACAAGTGGCCGATCGGGCGCACCGCCTCCTTCCTCCTAGGGTTGCTGACCATCGTCGTGGTCCAGCTCAGCGGCTTCGCGACCTACGCGATGATCATGTTCTCGACGCACATGATCCAGCACATGGTGCTGGCCATGGTCACCCCCATCCTGTTGGTGCTGGGCGCCCCGGCCACCTTGGCCCTGCGTGCCCTGCGGCCCGCTGGGCAACGGGGTGACCGGGGACCGCGCGAGTGGCTCAACGCCTTCCTCAACAGCCGCTACTCGAAGATCGTCACCCACCCCGCGGTGGCCGCTCCGATCTTCGTGCTCAGCCCGTACGCCCTGTACTTCACACCGTTGTTCCCGGCGTTGATGAACGACCACCTCGGTCACCTGCTCATGGGCGTGCACTTCCTCGTCTCGGGCTTCCTCTTCTACTGGGTGATCGTCGGCGTCGACCCGGCCCCGCGCAAGGTCCCGTTCCTACTGCGCATCCTGTTGCTGCTGGTGGCGATGGGTTTCCACGCCTTCTTCGGTATCGCCATCATGGAGCAGACCGCGCCCATGGCGATGGAGTACTACGGTCGGTTCACCATCCCCTGGATGGAGAACCCGATCGAGGACCAGTACGCGGGCGGTGGTGTGGCCTGGGCACTGGGCGAGATCCCCACGGTCATGGTGATGATGGCCTTGGTGGTGCAGTGGTCACGTGACGACGAACGTCAGGAGCGCCGACGGGAACGGCACAGCCGACGTGACGGCTCCGACGACGCCGACATGGACGCCTACAACGCCTACCTCGCCGAGCTCGATCGTCGCTCACGCGAACAACGGGGCTGAACCGGTCCGTCCTACCCGGCCCCTACCTCTTTCGGAGGTAGGGGCCGCGGCCTTGGACAGGGGCGCCGGCACTCGACCTCCTCGCCGTCAGAAGCATCCCCTCATCGGCCTCGTCGGTGCCGGCTCGAAGGAACGGGCCGTACGCGTCGGTGCCGGGGCTCCCCGGTGGGGACCCCGGCACCGAGTCGCCAAGGGTCGTCGTGCAGGGGGCCCGTGGTCGAAAAAACGGTCACGGGGCGAAAGTCGTGCTCAGGAGAGGAAAGCCATCACCCCGGTCACCAGGAGGGCCATGGCCAGGCAGACGACCAACCCACCGAGCAGTACCGAGGGGGTCGGCCGGATTCCGGTCAGCTTGGCCTGACCACTCATCAGAGCCTGACGCCGGGCCACCAGCGGCAGCATGGCGGCGTTCACGCCGTACATCACGACCGCCACCGTGCTCGCGCCGGCCAAACCCACCCAGAAGCCGGCCCCGGCGGACATCACGTTCAGTGCGGCCAACGCCGGAAGAACGATCCAGAGCACGATCGAAGCGGTCCCGAACACGGTGAGCAGTCGAGGGGAGGCCCCACGAGAGCTTCCCGAGAGCACGAGGAGCAGACCGAGCAGGGCCGCCACCAGGATGGCGCCCCCGATTCCGTACACGGCGATGTCGACCAGCGAATTCACGCTGATCATTGTCCCACCGTCGTGCCGGTGCCCCGTCCCGGGGTGCCGATGCGCGACGATGGAGGTGGCGGTGCCGGTCCAGACGAGGCGAAGGCTTTGAAAAGCCCTGATCATCCGTGGTGCTGCACGTGTGAACCCGAGGGACCCTTGCGCACGGTCAGTCGACTGGTCACCCGCCGGCGAAGGTCCGCCACGTGGCTGACCACTCCCACGGCTCGGCCACCGTCACGCAACCGGTCCAACACCTCCAGGACCTCTTCGAGGGTGTCTTCGTCCAGGGTGCCGAAACCCTCGTCGACGAACAGGGTGTCGATCTCGGCACCTCCGGCCTCGGCGGTGGCCACGTCGCCCAACCCCAAGGCCAGGGCGAGCGAACTGAAGAAGGTCTCCCCACCCGAGAGCGTGGCCGGGTCGCGTTCCACCCCGGTCCAGGAGTCCACCACACGCATCCCCAGACCACCGGCGGAGCGGGACCTGCCGTCTCCGGCGGCCTTGTCCACCGTGTACCGCAACTCGTACCGGCCGTCCGACATGGTCAGCAGCCGGTCGTTGGCGGCCGCCACCACCTGTTCCAGCCGGGCCGCCAACACGTAGGCGGACAGTCGTACGCTGTCGATGTTGTCCGGGGAGGTCCCCGCGGCCAGGGTGCTCAACCCTTGAGCCACCGAATACCGGCGCAGCAAGGGTTCGGATCCGAACATACGGTCGCGCAGTTCGACGCGCAGGTCGGCCAGGCGACGGGCCCGTTCGGTGAGCATGCCCTGCCAGGCCACCGCCCGATCGGCAGCGCGCTCGGCGGTGGTGGACGCCACCTCCAAGGCGACCAGGTCCGGTGGATCCTGTTCCCCGGCGGCCACCAGGTCGGGATCGGTCAGCAGGGCCTGGGCCGCGGCCCACCGGTCGTCGAAGTCTCGTGCTCGCTTGCGTAGGTCCGCGCGATCGGACTCGTCCAAGGTCGCGGTCAGCACCTCGGCCTCATCGGTGAACCCCGCCTCGGCACGGGCCCTCTCGGCCTCGGCACGGGCCATGCGCAGTTCCTCGACGGACCGAGCACGATGTTCCATCGCCTCGACCGTCCCGCGCAGTAGGTCGGCCTCGTTCGCCAGGCGGGAGATCCGTTCGACCAGACCGGGATCCGATCCCCGGGCTTGATCCAGCAGGCTGGTCAGCCGCTCGTGTTCGGTGGCCGCGCCATGGCGTCGGGCGGCCAATTCGCCCTCCTGGCGGGTCAGCTCGGTGACCTGCCCCTGGGCGTGGTGCAGGTCGTCGCGCAGCCGTGTCAGTTCCTGCTCCAGCCGTTCACGATCGTCGACGGCCGCTCGTGCCCGAGCCAACTTCGTGCGTCCGGCCTCGACCTCCTGAGCGGCCTCGGTGGTGGTCCGGCCCTGTGCGACCCTGGCCTCGGTCTCCAACCGTCCTTGTAGCCGCAGGACCTCGCTCTGGGCCTCGGAGCGACGTGTGGCCGCCCGGTCCGCCTCGGCCTGGGCGGCCCGTTCCTCCTCCGCGGTGACCAGCCCCTCCTCGCTGGGGCGGGCGGGGCGGGGGTGTTCGGTGGATCCGCACACCGCGCATGGATCGCCTTCGATTAAGCCGGCCGCGAGTTCGGCCGCCATGTGTCCGATCCTGCGTTCACGCAGTTCCTGGGCGCGATCGCGGGCCCGCTGAGCGGTGTCCACGGCCGCGCGTCGCAACTCCTGGGCCCGTTCCAGCCCGTCGGTGAGCCGCTGGTGTTCGATGGCGGCACGGTGCCGGTCCTGGGCGTGCTCCAGCGCCTCCTGAGCGGCCTCCACCAGCCCCGCGCGTTCGCGGACCCGGTCCAGTTCACGCTCGACCGTCTCCACCTGGGAGGGGAGGACTCGCGTGTGCTCCCGGGCTTGTTCGATCTTCGAGGTCAGGGCTCGAATCCGCCGGTCGAGGTCGGCCGACTCACGTTGGAGGTCACGCCGGCGTTCGGCGTCCTCACGCAACGACTCCAAACGGACCAGTTCGTCGCGGCGCCCCCGTTCGGCCTCGCGCAGCGCATCGACCTTGCCAGGTGCGTCCGTGCCGGACGCGTCCACGTCGGTGAGCCCGTCCACCAGGGCCAGTCGGTCGGTGACGGCCAGTTCGGCCTTGTCCAGTTCGGTACGGCGGCGGTCGCGGGCACGCAGGAACGGCAGGACCGCGTCGGTGCGTTCGGCGGCGGCCAGGCGTTCGGTGGTCCGGGTACGCCAGAGGCGACGTTCCTCCAGTCGGGCCAGCCCTTCGCGGGCCTCGTGCAACCGCTCACGCCGCCGGTGTAGGGCACGCCCGGTGGTGAGCTCCTCCCGGGCCCGGTCCCGGGCCAGCGTGAACTCCATGGTGAGGCCTTCGGCGTCACGGGCGGTGGCGGCGGTGACCGTGGCCAGTTCGGCCGCCCAAGCGGTCACCTCATCCGGGTCCTGGGGCATGGCGGAACGACCCGCCTCGGCGATCCGCCCGGCGACCTCGCGTACCGCTTCTTCCGCGGAGCGCACCTGGCGTTCCAGTTTGCGGGTGTGTCCACCCAACCACTCCTCCACGTCCCGGAAGACGCGAGTGTTGAAGATCCGTTCCAGGGACTTGCGGCGGTCGTCCGACTTGGCCCGCAGGAACTGGGCGAAGTCGCCCTGGGGCAGCATGACGATCTGGCAGAACTGGGTGAGGGTGAGCCCCAACAGGTCACCGACGAATTGTCCGGCCTCATCGGGGCGGGTGGTGACCCCCTGCCAGGTGCCCTCCAGCAGTTCGGTGACGACCACCTTCTGGTTCTGGGTGACGGTGCCGCTGCCGCGCTTCTTCGGGCGCTCCCAGCGGGGTTTGCGGATGACGTGGACCCGGCGGCCCTGAACGGTGAACTCCAGGGTCACCTCCGGCTCCCGGTCGGCGGGGGCGTGGTCGCTCTTGGGGGAGCGGTCCTTGCTGCGTGCCCCGGGGACACTGCCGTACAAGGCGAAACAGACCGCGTCCAGCACCGAGGTCTTGCCCGCGCCCGTGGGTCCGTGCACGAGGAAGAGCCCGCCTTGGCCAAGGCGGTCGAAGTCGACCCGCTCGGTCCCGGCGAAGGGCCCGAAGGCGGTCATGGTGAGGGTGTGCAGGCGCATCAGTGGATCCCTTCCTGGAGACGGACCTCTTCGACGGCCCGGTCCACCAGTTCGCGCTCGTCCGGGGTGACGGGGGCGCCCCTGGCCCATTCGACGAAATCGATGACCACGTCGCGTTCGGGACGCTTGGCGATGGCACCGGTGACGGGACGCCGGTCGGGGGCTCCACCCTCGGGGGCGAACTCCAACAGGAGGGCGTGGGGGAAGCGTTCGCGCAGTCGCTCCATGGGGCGGGCGGGCCTGCGCGGATCCGTGAGGGTGATCTGGAGCCAGTGGCCGGTGTAACGCTCCCACTCGGCGGAGGTGAGCAGGTCCTCGATTCGGCCGCGGATCCTGGCGAGGGGGCGTGGCACCGGCGCGTCCACGAATTCGGCGCCGGCGAATCCGCCCGCGTCCAGTTCCACCAGCCAGTAGCCCTTGCGGTGGTGTTCTTCGGAGAAGGAATAGGCCAGCGGGCTGCCCGGATAACGCACCGTGGGGGTGATGGTCTGCCGGCCGTGCAGGTGACCCAGGGCGACGTAGTCCACCCCGTCGTAGATCGAGGCCGGTACGTGCGAGGCACCGCCCACCGAGATGTCGCGTTCACTGTCGGAACCCTCGCCGCCGGTGACGAAGGAGTGGGAGAGCACCACCGAACGGGTGCCGGGACGCTCGGCGAGGTCGGCTCGGACCAGGTCCATGGCGTGCCCGAGGGCCGCGGGGTGACCCCGTTGGGACAGGTTCCAGTGGTGGCGAGCGATCTCCGGTTCCAGGTAGGGGACGCCGTAGAAGGCGACCGGGCCGTGTTCGTCCTCGATGACCACCGGTGTGCCCACCCCGTCCAGGGAGCTGCGCAGATGGATTCCGGCGGCGTCGATCAGGTCGGTGGCGAAGGCCATGCGAGCCATGGAGTCGTGGTTACCGCTGATCAACACGGCTCGGGCACCCGTTTCGCGGATACGGCCCAAGGCCCGGTCGAACAGGCGAACGGCGTCCACCGGTGGTAGGGCACGGTCGTATAGATCGCCGGCGACCACCACCACGTCGACCCGTTCGGTGTGGATGGTCTCGACGAGGTGGTCCAGGAAAGCGGCCTGGGCGTCGATGAGGTTCTCCCGGTGGAAGGAACGACCCAGGTGCCAGTCCGATGTGTGCAGCAGGCGCATGGCACCGGACATTACCCAAGTCGTGGTGTTCTCGCCGGGAGAACCCTCGGCTCCGTGGACGACCCTTCTCCACAGAGCCGCCCCTTCGGCTTCCTCCTCACGGCTGAAGTCGGGGGTCCGTGCCGCTGGGAACCGATCAGTGCTTGCGGGCCAGTGTCAGGCCGTCACCGATCGGCAACAGGACCTGGGTCACACGGTCGTCGGAGGTCACACGTGCGTTGAAGTCACGAATGCCCCGCACGGAGGGCGCGGTCTGTTCGGGATCGATCACCCGCCCGTGGGAAAGGGTGTTGTCGGCCAACAGCAGGCCTCCGGGACGGATCCGAGGGACCAGTTCCTCCCAGTAGTCGACGTAACCGGTTTTGTCCGCGTCCAAGAAGGCCAGGTCGAACCTCGTGTCGTCGGGCAGGGCCCGTAGCGAGTCCAAGGCGGGGCCGATCCGCAGGTCGATCTTGTCCGAGAGCCCGGCACGTTCCCAGTAGCGGCGGGCCACCGAGGTCCATTCCTCGCTGATGTCCAAGGCCAGGAGGGTGCCGTCCTCGGGTAGACCGCGGGCGAAGCAGATCGAGGAGTATCCGGTGAAGGTGCCGATCTCCACCACGCTTCGGGCTCCGGAGAGTTGGGTGAGCAGGGTGGTGAAGGCCCCTTGTTCGGGGCCGATCTGCATGCCCTTGTGGTCGGGGAAGAGCCGGGCGGTCTCCTCGGCCAGATCGGCGAGGACGGGGTCGACCGGTTCGCTGTGGGCAACGATGTAGGAGTGCAGTTCAGGGCTGAGGCCCTCTGAGCTTCGAGTCACCGGACCAGAGTAGAAGGCCTCCACCGAAAGAGCCCACAGGCCCGCGCCGAGTCCTCGGCGCGGGCCTGGAGCGAACACCACCGTCAGTGTTGGGGCAGCAGAGCGGGCCAGTCGAACAGGTAGATCGCACCCACGATGACACCGACCGTCAGCAGTGGGGTGACCACCTTCTTCTCCACGGGACCGTCGGTGGCGAAACCCTGGCCCTGACCGATGCGCTTCTTCCAGAACGGCCAGAACATCGGTACGCCCATCTTGGTGATCATGTCACCGAAGAAGTGCAGGATCACGCCGAAGGCGACCGCCAGGCCCAACCAGGTGTAGTCGAGGCCGGCGGTGTACAGCCCCAGGGTGATCGCCGCCGTGCCCAGGGCGTTGATGATGCCCGACGCGGCCCGGTTCTTGTCCAGGCCGAAACCCAGGCCCTGGAGCGCGATACCGATGAGCAAGAACACGAAGACCTGCACGGCGAGTTCGGACCACAAGGCCAGGAGCGTCACCACCACGCCCATCAAAGCGGCGAAGAAGAACGAGTGCGTGCCCATGCGGTGCCCACCGAAGGCCCAGTTCATGATGTCGCTGAGGACCTCGGTGACCTTGCCATAGGTCTTGGTCACCGTCGCGCTCTTGTGGTCCAGGTCGGGCAGGAGGGCGGCCCCCGCGCACACCAACGAACCGGCGACGATCTCGCCCGGACCCAGCTCGAAGCTGAGAGCGAGGAATTCCTTGCCCTGGATCAGCGGAACGACCGCCATCCAACCGACCACGCCGCTCAGCGCGTGAGAGTGCCCCATCATGGCGGGAACCGTAGCGGAATTCTCTTATTCACCGCGAATCGGAGTCCGGTTTCGGTCAGGCACTTTGTTCCCCTGAGCACCAGGAAACACGTGCTTCACAGAGTGAGGAGTCGAATGCGTTGCGATATCACGCCCCACCTCGAAGATCATTGACGCTCCTCCTGGCCAGTTGGTAAACAACCAACTACCCCCCAGGTGGCCAGGCCACCACTCGACGATTACCTGACAGGGGCCGTCATGACACAGCACGA
>NZ_ANBD01000092.1 GCF_000341005.1 Nocardiopsis alkaliphila YIM 80379
ACGAGACGAGCGCCACCACGCTCACGGTGGCCATCGCCCAACAGGTGGACTCGTTCAACCCCTTCACCGCGCAGTTGGCGGTCACCACCAACATCCTCAGACACGTCTACGACCGGCTGGTGACGGTCGACCCGGACAGAAATGAACCCGCGCCCTCCCTCGCGGAGAGCTGGGACTCCTCCGAAGACGGTCTGACCTGGACCTTCAACCTTCGCGACGACGTCCATTTCACCGATGGAGAACCGCTCACCGCCGACGACGTCGTGTGGACCTTCACCACCATCATGGAGAACGACGCCGCGGCCATCGCCTCCGGAAACTATGTCTCCGGTTTCGAGGACGTCACCGCCCAGGACGACCACACCGTCGTCATCGAACTGGACGAGCCCCAGGCCACGATGACCGCGCTCAACGTGCCCATCGTGCCTCGCCACGTGTGGGAACCGATCCTGGAGGAGGAGGGCGAGGCCTTCTCCGACTACGCGGGTGACGACTTCCCCACCGTCGGCAGTGGCCCCTTCGTCCTCACCGAACACTCACGTGGAGAGCACATCCGCTTGGAGGCCAATCCCGACCACTGGCGGGGCGCGCCCGGCTTCGACGAGCTGTACTTTCGCTACTACTCCGAGAAGGACGCCGCGGTCGAGGCGCTCCGTGGCGGTGAGGTCTCCTTCGTCTACGAGCTCACCGACGCCCAGGTCACTTCGCTGGAGGCGGCCGAGGACATCGCCGTCAACATCGCCGACGGCAAGCGGTTCCAGGCCTTCACCATCAACCCCGGAGCCCTCACCCAGGACGGTGAGGAGTTCGGAGACGGACACCCCGCGCTCCAAGACCTGACCCTGCGCCAGGCCATCGTCATGGCCATCGACAACGAGGAGATCGTCCAGCAGGGGTCCAACGGTCAGGCGGTCGCCGCCGGTGGCTACGTCCCGCCGCGCTACGGTGATTTCCACTGGTCGCCCCAGGGCGAGGAGGCCATCCTCGACTTCGATCCCGAGGCCGCCAACACCATGCTGGACGAGGCCGGTTACGAACTCGGCGATGACGGTGTGCGCGTCTCACCCGACGGCGACCGCCTGGAACTGCGCATGCACGTGCACTCCGATCGCCCGGACAACGTCCAGGCCGGACTGGTCATCGCAGAGCGCCTCGCCGACATCGGCGTCGAGATCGACAACCGGACCGTCGATCCGGGCATCCTCAGCGACGCCCTCTATGACGCCGAGTACGACCTCATCTTCACCGGGTGGACGGTCAACCCCGACCCCGACTACGTGTTCAGCATCCACACCTGTGGGGCGCTGCCCACCGAACCGGGAACCATGCAGGGCGACGCCTACTTCTGCGACGAGGAGTACGACGAGCTGTACGAGGCACAACTGGCCGAGTACGACCGCCAGGCTCGGGCCGAGATCATCCACCGACTACAGGAGGTCCTGTACCGGGAGGCCGTGGTCAACGTCTTGACCTACCCCAACATCATGGAGGCCTACCGGACCGACCACATCGAGAGCATCCGACTGGAGCCCACCGAGGGCGGCAACATCTGGGGCCAGGACGGCTACTGGGCCTGGTGGTCGGCGCAACCGGCCGACGCCTCGGCCGCGTCCTCCGGGGATGGTCCGTCCACCGGAGCGGTCATCGGTGCCGGCGCCGTGGTCCTCGTCGCGCTGGCCGGCGGAGCCTTCCTGTTCTTTCGCAACCGTTCCACCGTGGAGGACCGCGAGTGAGGACCACGGAGCCGGCATCGGAGGGCCCGACCGGGGCGGACACGGGCGGTGCCCCCTCCGTGACGGCCACCGGAGGGTCGGGACGGGCGCGTCGGGTCCTCGCCTACGTGCTCGGTCGACTGATGACCGCGGTCGTGTCCCTGTTCGCCGTGATCGTCGCAGGGTTCTTCCTCTTTCGGATCCTGCCCGGTGACCCCGTTCGCGCCATGACCGAAGGGCGCGAGGTCACCGCGGAGCAGCGTGAGGAACTGCGCCGCCAGTTCGGCCTCGACCAACCCCTGTGGCGCCAGTTCCTCGACTACGCCGAAGGGTTGCTCCGGCTCGACCTGGGCGTCTCCTTCCAGTACCGCGAATCGGTCGTGGACCTGATCCTGGAACGCCTGGGGCCCACCATCCTGCTCGCCGGTACCGGGACGGTCATCGCCGCACTCCTCGGCCTGTTCCTGGGCTCACGGGCCGGCTGGAAACCCGGCGGACGCGGGGACCGGGTCAACACCGCCATCGCCCTGTTCTTCTGGTCGGTGCCCACCTTCTGGCTGGGTCTGCTGCTCATCGTCCTGCTGGCCTCGGGGCGCGGCTTCATGCCCGGTCTCTTCCCGACCGGCGGCATGGTCGACCCCGGCCTCACCGGGTCGTTGGAACGGGCGTTGAGCACCGCCCGACACATGGTGCTTCCGGTCATCACCATGGTGGCGGTCATCTACGCCCAGTACCTGATGATCATGCGCTCCTCCCTCATGGACGAGAAGGGAGCCGACTACCTGACCACCGCTCGCGCCAAGGGACTGCGAGACGTCCTCGTACGGCGCAGACACGCCGTTCCCAACGCCCTATTGCCCACGGTCACCCTCATCTTCCTCAACCTCGGACAGGTCGTGTCCGGGGTGATCCTGGTGGAGACGGTCTTTTCATGGCCGGGACTGGGCCAACTCTTCTACTCCGGCCTGGGAGTCCCCGACCTCGGCCTCGTCCAAGGCCTGTTCGTGGTCTTCGCGGCCTCGGTGATCCTGATGAACCTTCTGGCCGATCTGGTGTATCCGTTGCTCGATCCACGGGTGCGCCCATGAGCGCACCCACCGAACCCACGCCCCATGGACCCGAACCCACCGGGTCGGAGCCCGAAGTGGTGCTCTCACCCCGTGCCCTGGCTCGGCGACGCCACCGAGAGGCCTTGGGTCGGTTCGCCCGCGAGTACGCGCGCAACCGCGCCGGACTGTTCGGCCTAACCTCGCTGCTCACGATCGGCCTGCTCGCCCTGACCGCGCCGCTGTTCATCGACCAGGCCCACCTGACCGTCACCGGAGCCCCCGGTGACGGCTACCAGGCGCCCAGCGTGGAGTACCCGTTGGGCACCGACAACTTCGGTCGTTCGATCCTGGACCTGATCATCTGGGGCTCACGCGTGTCGTTGGCCGTCGGTCTGCTGGCCACGTTCGTCTCCGTGGCCCTGGGCACCCTGGCCGGGATCACCGCCGGACACTTCGGTTCCTCCGGTGGGAGGGGAGGCCGTATCCTCTCCTCGGTCATCATGCGCGTCACCGATTGGTTCCTGGTCCTGCCCACCCTGGTGATGGCGGTGGCCCTGGCGGCTGTCCTGCCACGTGGTACCGGCACCATCGTCCTCGCCATCGGGCTCACCGTCTGGCCACCCACGGCGCGCCTCGTGCGCGCCCAGACCCTGGCGGTGGAGGCCCGCCCCTACGTGGAGCGGGCCCGAGCCCTGGGTGGTGGCCACGCGCACGTCATGGGCCGGCACGTGCTTCCGAACGTGATGCCGGTGGTGCTCGCCCAGACCACCTTGCTGGTGGCCACGTCGATCATCGCCGAATCCACCTTGGCCTTCCTGGGGATGGGCGATCCCACCACCATCTCCTGGGGCGGTGTCCTGCAGGCGGCCCGTACCTCCGGGGCGATCAGCGCCGGGATCTGGTGGTACATCGTTCCGCCCGGCCTCGCGATCGCCATCGTCGCGTTGTCCTTCACCCTGTGCGGGCGCGCGGTCGAATCCGTCATCAACCCACGACTGAGGGGACCAAGGTGAGCGGCCTTCTCGACGTCCGAGACCTGTACGTCACCTATGCCGGCGGTACCGGTGAGGTACCGGCCGTACGCGGCGTGGACCTGTCCTTGAACCCTGGCGACACCCTCGGCCTGGCGGGGGAGTCCGGTAGCGGTAAGTCCACCGTCGCCCTGGCACTACTACGCCTGCTGCCGGCCACCGCCCGTGTCACCGGGCGAATCCTGTTGGAGGGCGAGGACGTTCTCCAGATGCGGTGGGGGCGTCTGCGCGCCGTGCGTTGGGCCGGCGCATCGGTCGTCTTCCAGGGCGCCATGCACTCGCTGAATCCGGTCAGGCGGATCGGTGAGCAGGTCGCCGAACCCCTCCTGTTGCATCGGGTCGTGAGGCCGAACCAGGTCCAAGCCCGGGTCGCCGAACTCCTCGAACAGGTCGGTCTGCCCGCTTCCCGCTCACGCGACCACCCCCACCGGCTCTCCGGAGGTCAGCGCCAACGGGTGATGATCGCCATGGCGTTGGCCTGTGAACCGCGCCTGATCATCGCCGATGAGGCCACCACCGCCCTGGACGTCATGATCCAAGCGCAGATCCTCGCCTTGCTGGAGCGACTGGTGAAGGAGAACGGTATCGGCATGTTGATGATCAGCCACGACCTGTCCGTGCTGGCCGACGCCTGTGATCGAGTCGCCATCATGTACGCGGGCCGGCTCGTGGAGGAAGGGCCGGCGCGGGAAGTCGTACACCGGCCCGCCCATCCCTACGCCAGTGCGTTGAGCGCGGCCTTTCCCAAGATCGGTGACCCCGCCTCCAGACTGGCGCCACGAGGGCTACCGGGAGACCCGCCGGATCCGGCCGATCCACCCCCGGGATGTGCCTTCCGACCGCGATGCGCGGTGGCCGAGCCGGTGTGCGCCACCGTGGACCCACCGCTGTGGCCGCTCCACCCGAACCCTGATGGTCACTCCGACCGGTACGCCGCCTGCGTGCACGTCGGACCGGAGGAGGCCGGCGCGTCGAAGGAGACCAGCCCGGAGGAGACGAGTCGTTGAGCACCGACACAGCCCCGGGCCGGCCCGGGGCCGGCCCCCGGGCGCGGGCCGTACCGATTCTGAGCGCCGAGTCCGTGGAGGTGGCCTTCACCGCCGGATTCGCCCCGGGCGGTGGTAGGGGCACCGCTCGGGCCGTGGACGGGGTACATCTGGACGTGGCCCCCGGCGAGATCGTCGCCTTGGTCGGTGAGTCCGGTTGTGGCAAGACCACTCTGGCCCGGACCCTGCTCGGTCTGGAACGCCCGACCCGGGGCCGAATACTGTTCGAAGGCGCACCTTTGCGCTATCGCTCCCGTGACCTGCGCTCCTACCGTCACCGTGTCCAGTTCGTCCAACAGGACCCCATGGGATCGCTCAACCCGCGCCGGACCGTCTACGAGTCGGTGGTGGAGGGGTTGCGCATCCACGAGGGCACCGCGGTGGACGAACTGGAACGGGTGGAACGGGCCCTGTCCCGGGCGGGCCTGCGTCCACCCGAGAGGTTCTTGTCCCGCTACCCGCACGAGCTCTCCGGGGGCCAACGCCAGCGCGTGGTGATCGCCGGCGCCCTGGTCCTGGACCCCGAGGTCCTGGTGGCCGACGAGCCCGTGGCGTCCCTGGACGCCTCGGTGCGCGGGGAGATCCTGCGTCTGTTGCTGCGACTGCGCGATGGGCTGGGGCTGTCCGCACTGGTGGCCACACACGACCTCGGGCTGGCGTGGAACATCGCCGACCGGGTGGCCGTGATGTACCTGGGACGTGTGGTGGAGCTGGGAACGGTGGAGGAGGTGCTTTCCGCCCCCGCCCACCCCTACACGCGTGCCCTGCTGTCGGTACTGCCGGACTCGGGGCTGGGCGAGGGACCCGTACTGCTCAGTGGTGAACCACCGGACCCCAAGCAGGTGCCCTCGGGGTGCCGGTTCCATCCGCGCTGTCCGGTGCTGGCCTCGGGTGAGGCCGAACGGGCGGGTGTGGCCGATCGGTGCGTGGGTGTGGACCCCGCGATCCTGGGTGGGGGCGCGGGGCACCGCGTGGCCTGCCACTGGGCGGCCGCCGACGAGTCCGGGCGCGTGGACGAGGAGGCCGCGTCGAACCGATGATGAGGGTCGGCCCCCGAGTGTGATCGCTGCTTGATGCGAAGCCCTGGTCTCAGCCGTGGGGATGGAGTCGGCCGAGAGGCCTCGAGGGGGCGGGCGAGTCGGGCGGGAGCGCTCCGGGAGACCTTGTGGCTCGTTGACCGCGGACGCTTCCGGGAACCAGGGGTCCGCACGCGCTCTTCCTGGACGTCTTCGGTCGAGCCGGGCCCCTTCGGAGCGGAACACCCGTGCCGGAGCCACCGTTGGCAAGGGCATGGCCACCAGTGAGAACACCACCGAACAGCCCGAGCCGGTCCCCGGGGCCGCCCCGCCGCCCGCACCCGTGTTCACCGACCTCGATCCGTGGCGGGGTGAGGGGTTGGACCTCGGTGCCTATCTGACACGAGTGGGGCTGGCCGAGGACCCCTCGCCCACGCTGGAGACCCTCAAGGCCGTGCATCGCGCGCACCTGGCGGCGATCCCCTTCGAGAACCTGAACCTGTTGCTGGAGCGTCCCGTCCTCCTCGATCCGCCGTCGTTGGCGGACAAGATGGTCCATCACCGCCGAGGCGGTTACTGCTACGAGCAGAACCTTTTGCTGGCCGCCGCGCTGGATCGGATCGGGTTCACGCTCACCGCCTTCGCCGCCCGGGTGTTGGTGGGCGGAGATGGGCGGCCCAGACCTTCCACACACGCCCTACTGCGGGTCGACGTGGAAGGTTCGCCCTGGCTGGTGGACGTCGGTTTCGGTGGAGGCGGCCTACTCGAACCCTTCCCCTTCGTCAACGGACACCAGACCTCTCAGGACGGCTGGCACCTGCGCCTGGACCGGATTCCGCAATCGGGTGGCCAGGAGTGGCTCCTGCGCGCCTTCGAGGGACGACAGTGGCAGAACCTGTACTCCTTCACCACAGCCGCGAGCCTGCCGCAGGACTACGCCGTCTTCAGCCATTACCTCACCACCCACCCGCGCTCACCCTTCCGTACCCGGCTGATGGCGGCCCGCACCGTCGGCGGGACTCGGNGCGGTACTCGGTACTCGCTGACGAACACGATCTTGACGGTGGAGCGGGTGGGGAGGGACCGAAAGGAATCCACGGGATCCGGTCCGGAACGGGAGACACGTGAGGTCTTGGTGGGGGAGGTGGGGAGGGTGTTGCATGAGGTCTTCGACATCCACCTTGACCAGGAAGAACGCGCTCTCATCGAGGGGAAGGTGCGGAGTTTTCTTGAGGTGTGACCCACATCACTCAATTCGGGGGGGTGTCCTGGCTCCTTCCGTTGACGGGAAAACCGTGTGGCCAAAGGGCGCGTCGCCGTCACCGAGGTGCCTCCGTCCGAGGCCGCGCGGCCGAACCTGAGGACTTGTGGGCATACCCCAGGTTCATCCCCGCAGATCGCTGGGCAGGACTTGAGAGGTGCCACTCCGAGGGAGCCAGCCCATGATGAACATGACGGCGGAAGACGTTCACGAGTACATCAACGGGATCTGTTTCAAGACCGGCCCTCCAGGCAAGGTCGGGGTCGAGACCGAATGGCTGGTCACCGACCCCGCACGCCCCACCGCGCCCGTCACCATCGAGCGACTCGCGGAGTTGCTGGAGCCCTACGGGCCCCCGCCCGCAGGAAGCCGATTCACCTTCGAACCCGGTGGCCAGGTCGAGCTCAGCTCGCCCGCCCTGCCGGGGCCGGGACGCGTCCACCAGGCCCTCGGCGCCGACCTGGACCACCTGGGAAAGGCACTCGCGAACGCCGGACTACACCTGGTCGAGACCGCGCTCGATCCCTTGCGACCACCCACGCTTCAGCTCCGAGTGCCCCGTTACGGGGCGATGGAGCGCTTCTTCACCCGCCGACGCCACGTCAGCGGCCGCACCATGATGTGCAGCACCGCATCCCTCCAGGTGTGTCTGGACATCGGGGACGACGTCACCGACACGCGAGAGCGCTGGGAATTCCTTCACCGACTCGGCCCCGTTCTGGTCGCCGCCTTCGCCAACTCCGGCCTCTGGCGTGGTCGACCCACCGGATGGAAGTCCACCCGATGGGCGATCTGGGCGGCCACCGACTCCAGCCGCACCCGACCCGTTCCGGAACCGGGATCCCGCGTCGACCCGGCCACCGCCTGGACCGAGTACGCCTTGGCCGCCCAGGTGATGGCCATACCGGAAACCCCCGGTGGGGGCGGTACCTGGACCGCGGACCCCGGTATCACCTTGAACGACTGGGTCCACGGGCGGGGGCCACGTCCCCTCGCCCTCGCCGACCTGGAGTTCCACCTGAGCACCCTGTTCCCACCCATTCGTCCGCGTGGCTGGTGGGAGCTGCGGATGATCGACACCGTGCCCCTGCGCTGGTGGCCGGTCCCGATGGCGTTCGCCGCAGCCCTGACCGAGGACCCCCGCGCCAGGGCCACCGCCGAGGAGGCCACCGCACGGCTGAGCGGAGGCGGCGCGCCCGCCCCCACACTGTGGTTGCGTTCGGCGCGTTCGGGGCCGAGTGACCCGGAGATCGTCGCGTGTGCTCGGACCTGCTTCGACGCCGCCATCGAGGCCCTGCCGCGCATGGGTTCGTCCGAACTCGCCACCCTCGTGGACGCATACGCCGAGCGCTACGTCCGACGTGGTCTGTGCCCAGCGGACGCGACCCTTCAAGTGCCCGCAGCGCGCCCGGCCGGGTCGCCGACCGGCGCCGACGCCCACCTCGCCCGCCCCGGAGGTTCGTCGTGATCCACGAACAAGAACGCCTCAAGGAACGCATCGCCGTCGAACTCGACCGGGTCAGGCGACGCAGCAACGGTTTGACCGTCGAGGCGCTCGACGAGCACGAACTGCTCGCCCAGCACTCCCCGTTGATGTCACCCCTGGTCTGGGACCTGGCGCACGTCGGTAACTATGAGGAACAGTGGCTGCTGCGGGCCGCCGGTGGACGTGAGGCGCTGCGCCCGGACATCGACGGCCTCTACGACGCCTTCGAGAACCCGCGGGCCGATCGGGTCACGCTCCCGCTGCTGCGCCCGCAGGAGGCACGTGAGTACAACGAGCGGGTGCGCAGGGAGGTCCTCGACACCCTGGAAGGCGCCGATCTGTCCGTACGTCCTGGGGCGCCGGGGCGGGCGGGGCACTCGGAACGCTCCCTGCTGGAGGCCGGATTCGTCTTCCACATGGTGATCCAGCACGAACACATGCACGACGAGACGATGCTCGCCACCCACCAACTGCGTCGCGGCGCCCCCGCCTTGCTGGAGGAGACCCCGTCCCTGGGACCGATGGACCCGCCCGAGGCCCACGAGGTGCTGGTCCCGGCCGGCCCCTTCACCCTGGGAACCGACGACGATCCCTGGTCCTATGACAACGAGCGCCCCGCGTACGTGGTCGACCTGCCCGCCTACTGGATCGACACCACCCCCGTGAGCAACGCCGCCTACCAGGAGTTCATCGCCGACGGCGGCTATCGGCGCTCCGAGCTGTGGAGCCGGGCCGGCTGGGAGTGGCGTAGTGCCCGGGAGGCCGTGGCCCCCGCCTTCTGGTCCCTGGAGGAGGGACGTTGGACCCGGCGCCGTTTCGGTCGCCGCGAGGACGTGCCACCGAACGAACCCGTCCAACACGTGAGTTTCCACGAGGCCGAGGCCTACGCCCACTGGGCGGGCAAACGACTGCCCACCGAGGCCGAATGGGAGAAGGCCGCCCGGTACGACCCCGCCACCGGTCGTTCCCATCGCTTCCCTTGGGGCGACGCCGAACCCGAACCGCGCCACGCCAACCTCGGCCAGCGCAGGCTCGCTCCCTCCCCGGTGGGGGCCCATCCCGACGGCGCCTCCCCACTGGGGGTGCGCCAGCTCATCGGGGACGTGTGGGAGTGGACCTCCACCACCTTCCACGGCTACCCGGGATTTCGGGCCTTCCCCTACCGCGAGTATTCGGAGGTCTTCTTCGGCGACGGCTACAAGGTGCTGCGTGGGGGCTCCTGGGCCACCCACCCCACCGCGGTGCGCTCCACCTTCCGGAACTGGGATCATCCGATCCGCCGACAGATCTTCAGCGGTTTGCGCTGTGCACGCGATGCGGACCGCGACTGATGTGCCGTCACCTCGCCTACCTGGGGCCGCCACGTACGTTGCACGAGTTGTTGTACGCACCACCCCACTCGTTGCACGTTCAGTCTTGGGCGCCACGCCGCCAGCGGTACGGCACCGTCAACGCCGACGGGTTCGGCGTCGGCTGGTATCCGGAGGAAACCGGGACGCCCGGGAAGGACGCTCCCGAGGAGTTCCCGACAGCACTGCGGTACCGGCGGGCCATGCCCATGTGGGGCGACGCTTCCTTCACCGACGCGGCCCGGGCCATCACCTCCGGGTGCGTGGTCGCGGCCGTGCGTGACGCCACCATCGGTTTCGGTTCCGAGGAGTCCGGGGCTCAACCCTTCCGCGCGGACCGGTTGCTGTTCAGCCACAACGGAGCCGTCGAGGACGACGAGGCGTTGACCGCCGCACTCGCCCTTCCCGTGCCCTCCGGTGCGTTGGACGCACGGGCGCCGGTGGACTCCGCGTCCTTGTTCGCGCACACCGTACGTCTGTGGCGGGCGACCGGAGACCTGCCCGGAACCCTGGCCGCAGTGGTGCGCCGGGCCCGGGAACTCTCCGACGGTCGCTACAACCTGCTGGCCGGTGACGGCACGGTGATCGCCGGAACCACCGCCGGGGACACCCTGTACGCCCTACGCCGGCCCGGAGAAGGGGGGGAGGGGGTCTACCTGGCCTCCGAACCCTTCGATGACGGCCACGACTGGCGGGAGGTCCCGGAAGGGTCGGTGGTGATCGCCACTCGCGAGCGCACCGACATCCGGCCCTTGAACTGATCACCCTCATCCGTCGGAGCCCGGCCCGCCACGTGGGCCACCCCAGGGCCATCACATGGGCGCCGCCCGTCCCGGGCGCATTCTTCAGGGGGCACAGGAGGAAGCATGTTCCGGATTGATCGAAACCTCACCGCAGACGACCTCGACAAGGCCCTGCGCGCCGACGTCATCGAAGGGCTCTCCGTCGAGCCCAAGCGACTTCCGCCCAAGTGGTTCTACGACGAACGCGGCAGCGCCTTGTTCGAGGAGATCACCGGGTTGCCGGAGTACTACCCGACCCGGGCCGAACGCGCCATCCTCGAGCGACACTCCCAGGAGATCGCCGAGGCCGCCGACGCAGTGGCCCTGGTCGAGCTCGGCTCCGGCTCGGGGGTCAAGACCCGACTGCTCCTGGACGCCATGCTCGGTCATGGCCGGCTCAAGCGCTTCGTCCCCGTGGACGTCAGCGGCGCCTTCCTGGCCTCCTCCGCCCAGCGGGTCGCCCAGGACTACCCCGGCTTGGACGTGCACGCGGTGGTCGGTGACTTCGAGCACCACCTCGGCCTGCTTCCGGTCAACGAACACGAAGGTCCGCAGATGCTCGCCGTTTTGGGCTCCACCATCGGAAACCAGGAACCCGACGAACGGGCCGGTTTCCTTCGTGACGTCCACGCCACCCTCGACTTCGGTGACTCCTTCCTGCTCGGCGTCGACCTGGTCAAGGACCCGGCCCGCCTGGTCGCCGCCTACGACGACGCCCAAGGGGTCACGGCCGAGTTCAACCGCAACGTCCTGTCCGTGATCAACCACCGACTGGGCGGCGACTTCGACCCGGAGGGCTTCGACCACGTTTCCCGCTGGGACGCCGAGCAGGAGTGGATCGAAATGCGACTACGCTCACGCACCCACCAACACGTGCGCGTGGCCGATCTCGACCTGGAGGTGGAGTTCTTCCCCGGGGAGGACATGCGGACCGAGATCTCCGCCAAGTTCCGCCGTGAGGGACTGACCAAGGAACTGGACACGGCCGGCTTCACCCTCACCCATTGGTGGACCGATCCGGCCGGGGACTTCGCGTTGTGCCTGTCCACCGCCGGCTGACACGCCCCACCACGCCGAACACAGTGGTCGGCTCCGGTACGCTCGTTCCGTGTTCAAGGTAGGAGTTTTCGGCGCCGATGGGCGCATGGGGTCAGAGGTCGTCAAGGCGGTTCGGGCCGCGGACGACATGGAACTCGTCGCGGGCGTGGACGCCGGTGACGATCGTGACGCGGTGCTGGGAGCCGACTACGTCGTCGACTTCACACACCCCGACGTGGTGATGGGCAACCTGGAGTGGCTGATCGCCAACGGGATCCACGCCGTCGTGGGCACGAGCGGGTTCGATGAGACGAAGCTGGCCGAGGTTGGTCGGATGCAGGCCGTCAAGCCGGGGGCCAAGGTGCTCATCGCGCCGAACTTCGGCATCGCAGCGGTGCTGATGATGCACTTCGCGAAGAAGGCCGCACCCTACTTCGACTCCACCGAGATCATCGAGCTGCACCACCCGAACAAGGCCGACGCCCCCAGCGGTACGGCCTACCACACCGCTGAACTGATCGCCGAGGCCCGTCGTGAGGCCGGCGTCCCGGTGATGCCCGACGCCACCACGTCCGAGATTCCCGGGGCCCGTGGCGCCGACGTGGACGGGGTACGCGTTCACGCGCTGCGTATCCAGGGTCTGATCGCCCACCAGGAAGTGGTGTTCGGCACCGACGGCGAGACCCTGAAGATCCGCCACGACTCGATGAATCGGAGCTCGTTCATGCCCGGCGTACTGCTCGGTATCCGCAAGGTCGCGGACCTGCCCGAGGATCTCACCCTGGGGCTGGAACCCCTCTTGGACCTGCGCTAGCGAGCAGCGAGCACCAAGGAAGAAGGGGCCGCCCACCGCCGGGCGGTCCCCTTCGACGTGTTCAGGCGCCGCGGCGGCAGGTGAGGAAGAGCTGCACCTCCGGTCGGGCACCCTCGTCCTTGGGCTCGAACCTGACCACGCGCTCGTCCTCGATGACCAGGCCGGCGTTGGTCACCACCTCGCGCAACTCGTCCCGGCGGTAGCCGGAGACACGGATCTTCGTGCCCAGGAAGGAGAGCGGAACGTCGTCGAGGTCGGTCTCCACCATGGACAGGCACAGTAGACCGCCCGGGGCCAGGGACGCGCGCACCCGACCCAAGGCCACGGCCACGCGGTCCTTGGGCAGGCACAACAGTGAGAAGAACGCCACGATGGCGTCGTAGGAGGTCTCGACCGGGTCCAGGTCCATGATGTCGGCCTGTCGGAAGTCCGCCTCGGGAACGTTGGCGCGGGCCAGTTCGAGCATGCGCTCGGAGATCTCGAAACCGGTCACCCTCGCGCCCGCGTTGATCAGTTGCCTGGCGGTCGGCAGACCGGTGCCCGACCCGAGATCGAGGACGTGCGCGCCCTGGGGTAGGGAATCCAGCAGGCGGCGTACGCAGTCCTCTTGGCCCTCCTTGTTGGGGAAGGCCTCGTCATAGCGCTCCCCGATGGCGTCGAATGCCTTGGCCTGCTCTTCGCGACGTTCGGCCCAGGCCACGGGGTCAGGGGCGAGGTAGTGGGGATCGGTTCGATCGCTCGGCACGGTGGTGATTTCTCCCTGGCACACGGAAGGCGTGGACGGCATCCTAATGCCGTGTCGGTCAAGGTCCACCCCGTCGCGACGTCCAGAACGGCACCTCGGCGTGTTGGCGAAAAGCCCACATGGGAATCACTAGGAGGACTTCTCGTCGCCTTGCCACCCACCCTCTTGAACGCCGCTTCGTAACGGGCGAACCCCGACCGCCACGACCCTAACCGGACACCCGTCCGATGTGGTGAACGTTCAAATATTTCCTGGTAGGACAGGGTGTCCGTTCTCCAGGTAGATCGGCGCGCCGATTCGATCGTCGACCCGGACCGCGGTGATCATCCGGCGGGCCACACCTCCGGTCAGGTAACGGTCCAGCCTCTGCGGCGGCACCCAGATCCATCCGGACAGTTCCTCCGCGGGTAGGACGAACTCCTCCGAGGACACCTCCACCCGGAACAACCAGTGCAGGGCACAGGTGCGTGGAAGGGCGGGCGGGACCCAGTCCATCACCAGCAGGCGCCGGGGTGAGGCCGACACTCCGAGTTCCTCGGTGACCTCCCGTAGACAGGCGGTCAGGGGTGACTCATCGGCCTCCATGATCCCTCCGGGGATGCCCCAGGGGCGATCGGGTGCGTAAACCCGCCGCACCAGTAGCACGTCACCTTCGGTCGAACGGATGAGCGCTCCCGCCGCTCCCCGGGTGGCCGGCAGGGACGCGTAGAATTCCTCGTCGCTCAGCTCTCCCACCCGGGTGACTATAGGCCCTCGACCCGACGCAGGGGCTACCCCAAGAGCAGGGCGAGGGAGAACAACACACCGAACAGCATCTGGAGTCTGCCGGTCTCACCCAGGCCCAGGACCAGGTCACGGCCGACCTGGCCGCCCAGCACTCGGCGCAGCGGAGGCACGGCCAACGGGGCCGACAGCAGCACCAACGGTACCCACCAGGACACCGGTACCAGAGCCAGCGCGAACACGTAGGAGGCGACGACCATTCCCGCGAACATCCGGCGGGTACCGGTCTGACCCAGACGTACCGCGAGGGTGATCTTGCCGGTCTCGCGGTCGGTGGGGATGTCGCGCAGGTTGTTGATCACCAGTACCGAACAGGACAGTAGACCTACGGGGATCGCGGCCACCCACGCCTGCCATGGCGCCGCCTCCAGTTGCACGAACACGGTGCCCACCACGGCCGCCAGACCGAAGAACACGAACACCGAGACCTCACCCAGCCCCCGATAGCCATAGGGCGAACGACCTCCGGTGTAATACCATCCGGCCGCGATCGCGGCCGCCCCGAGGAGCAGCAACCACCACGAGGTGGTCGCCACCAACACCAGGCCGATCAACCCGGCCAGGGCGAAGGCGGCCAGGGCCGCCGCCAGTACTCGTCCGGGTGCGGCCAGCCCGGAGGCGGTCAGCCGGGTCGGGCCGGTCCGTTCCTCGGTATCGGTGCCCTTGACCCCGTCGCTGTAGTCGTTGGCGAAGTTCACTCCCACCTGAAGGGTCATCGACACCAGCAGCGCGAGCAGGGCCTTCCACCAAACGAACCCGTCCAGCGCGAAGGCCAGAGCGCTCCCCACCGCCACCGGGACGATCGAGTTCGCAAGCGTGCGGGGTCGCAGCCCCGAGACCCATTCACTGACCGTGGCCACGCGCCGGTCCTCCCCTTCCAAGACGAGGCACGCTTCCGGCGCGCCACAACGACCACCTCACGGTAGTGCCTGCTCTTGGCCACACCGAACCGGTATGGTTCGGGCGTACCTACTCCGAGATGGCCGCGTGCAACCGCACCATGGGGACCACCCGGCCCATGTCGATCTCCCGACGGGCCCCGTCCGCACGCCACCCCGCTGTTTCCAGGAACGAACGCAGCGCGTTCTCCTCCTGCGGGGCCCACACGTGCACCGTGCCGAACCCGCCTTCCACCAGGTGGTCCACACACGCGTTCAGCAACCTGCTGCCATGCCCCTCACGGACCCGTTCGGGGTCCACGTGCAGCGCGAACACCTCGGCGTCCTTGGCCGGCCACAGGTCGGGGTCGCCCGCCGGCCCGAAGGCGGCGAACCCCACCACGAGGCGTTCTCCCCCCACCTCGTCGGTGGCCACCACCAACCGGTGCTTGGAGGTGGGCGGGGACTCCAGCGCCGCCGTCCACTGTTCCCGGAAACTCTCCCTGGCCTGTTCGCCCGACATCTCCTCGGTCACCTCGGCCGGCAACAACCCCCCGTACATCGACCGCCATGACGCCACCTGCAGATCCACCACCGTGTTCACGTCGGCGGTACGGGCAGGACGGACGAACTGCGCACTGGACACCAAGGGCCTCCTCAACGGTTCCCGGCGTGGGCAAGTCGACGCCGGAGTTTCCGGAGCTTGCCACGGCATGGGAACATCTACGATGTGAGCCTCATTATCAGAGTTATCGTGAACGCGCTCGCCCTTTGGGCGGCTGTCTTCCTGATCGACGGTATCGACGTACGGGCCGACGACACCGTCGGCCAGATCTTCGTCTACTTGGTCGTCGGTGCGATCTTCGGCGTGGTCAACGCCATCATCAAACCGATCGTCAAAGCGGTCGGTTGCCTGTTCTACGCCCTGACCCTGGGTCTGATCGGGCTGGTCGTGAACGCGTTGCTGTTCATGCTCACCGAGTGGATCGCCGGGCTCTTCGAGCTCCCCTTCCACGTGGACGGTTTCTGGCCCGCCTTTTGGGGCGCCATCGTCGTCACCATCGTGAGCTGGGTGCTCAGTATGTTCCTGCCGGACAAGAGCGACGACTGATCCCCGCGGACGACCCCACGCACCCCCTCCCGACCACGATGGTCCCGGGCCCCACCCGCGTGGTGGTGGTCCGGGGCGGGTAGGTTCACACATCCGGGCTCCACACACCGGCGACGCTCCCTCACCTCGACCGACGAGGACGGGGACCGAACCGCACAACGCTTTGAACACGCAAACGCTCGAAGCGGCACAGACTTTCCCGCGTCCGGCCCCATGGCCGATCGCGGTGGTGGACGCACAGCGCCGCCTCACCCGGGCACGGCAGAAAGCACCCGGCCCGGGAAAAATCAGCTGTTTCACGCAACACATGGAGAGGAGGAGGGGCACATGAGGGTCCGAACGCCTACCCGGCACCGGACCCCAGAGCCTTTCATACGTGATGATGGACACCAAGAACCGCCCGTTCGGCAAGATGCTGACCGCGATGGTCACCCCGATGCTCGAGGACGGCGAACTCGACTACGACGGCGCCGCTCGACTCGCCACCTACCTGGTGGACGAGCAGCACAACGACGGCCTCGTCATCAGTGGCACCACCGGTGAGTCGCCCACGACCAGTGACGAGGAGAAGGATCGCCTACTCCGCACGGTCATCGAAGCCGTCGGCGACCGTGCCCAGATCGTCGCGGGCGTGGGCACCAACGACACCCGCCACAGCGTCAAGCTGGCCAAGGCCGCGGAGAAGGCCGGCGCGCACGGCCTCTTGGCGGTCACGCCCTACTACAACAAGCCGCCGCAGGAAGGTCTGATCCGGCACTTCACCGAGATCGCCGACACCACCGGCCTTCCGGTGATGCTCTACGACATCCCGCATCGCACCGGGACGCCGATCGCCTCCGAGACCCTGGTCCGGCTGGCCGAGCACCCGCGCATCGTCGCCAACAAGGACGCCAAGGACAACGTCGGCGCCAGCTCCTGGGTCATGGAGCGCACCGACCTGGCCTACTACTGCGGTACCGACATCCTGAACCTGCCGCTGCTGTCGGTGGGCGCCGCCGGTTTCGTCAGTGTCGTCGGCCACATCGTGGGCAGTGACCTCAAGGACATGATCGACGCCTTCGAGAAGGGCGAGGTCGGTCAGGCGCTGGCCATCCACCGCCGCCTCACCCCGGTCTACACCGGCATGTTCCGTACCCAGGGCGTCATCACCACCAAGGCCATCCTCAACCTGTTCGGGCTTCCCTCCGGGCCGGTCCGTACGCCGCTCGCCGACGCCTCCTCCGAGCTCCAGGCCCTCCTACGCGAGGACCTGGCGGCAGCCGGGGTCAAGGGCCCGATCGGGCTCGCCCCGCACCAGGCGGTTCCGGCCAGCGCCGTCCGTGTCGAACGTCTCACGGAGGGTTCCGTATGAGTCATCCGCATCCCGAACTCGGTCCGCCCCCGCCCCAGGGCGAAGGCGTCCTGAGAATCGTCGCGCTGGGCGGTCTCGGTGAGATCGGTCGCAACATGACCGTCTTCGAGTACGCCGGCCGACTGCTCATCGTCGACTGCGGTGTGCTCTTCCCCGAGGAGGAGCAGCCCGGCGTCGACCTGATCCTGCCGGACTTCGACTACGTCCGGGATCGCCTGGACGACGTCGAGGCGATCGTGCTGACGCACGGGCACGAGGACCACATCGGTGGCGTGCCCTTCCTGTTGCGTGAGCGTGCGGACATCCCGATCGTCGGCTCCAAGCTCACCCTGGCGCTGATCAGCGCCAAGTTGGGCGAGCACCGCATCAAACCGGAGACCGTCCTGGTGGAGGAGGGGGAGCGTCGCGACTTCGGCCCCTTCGACCTGGAGTTCTTCGCGGTCAACCACTCCATCCCGGACGCGCTGGCCGTGGGCATCCGCACCCCTGGTGGTTCGGTGCTGCACACCGGTGACTTCAAGATGGACCAGTTGCCGCTGGACGGACGCCTGACCGACCTGGCAGGTTTCGCCCGGTTCGGCGACGAAGGTGTCGACATCCTGCTGTCGGACTCCACCAACGCCGAGCAGCCCGGGTTCATCGTCAACGAGCGCGACCTGACCGAGGCTATCGACAAGGTCTTCCGGCAGGCGGAGAAACGCATCGTCGTGGCCTGTTTCGCCTCGCACGTGCACCGCGTACAACAGGTCATCGACTCGGCGACCGCACACGGCCGCAAAATCGCGTTCGTGGGCCGCTCCATGGTCCGCAACATGAACATCGCGCGTGACCTGGGATACCTGAACATCCCCGGCGACACCATCGTCGACGTCAAGCAGCTCGACAAGATGCCGGCCGACGAGGTCGTCCTGGTGTGCACCGGCTCGCAGGGCGAACCCATGGCCGCGCTCAGCCGTATGGCCAACCGGGACCACCAGATCCGGATCGAGGAGGGGGACACCGTCCTACTGGCCTCCTCGCTCATCCCGGGCAACGAGAACTCCGTCAACCGGGTCATCAACGGTCTGACCCGCTGGGGCGCCAAGGTCGTGCACAAGGGCAACGCCCTGGTGCACGTGTCCGGCCACGCTTCCGCCGGTGAGTTGCTGTACGTGCTCAACATGGTGCGTCCGCGCAACTTCATGCCGGTGCACGGTGAATGGCGGCACATGCGCGCCCACGCCGACCTGGCCAAACTCACGGGTGTGACCAACGATCGGATCGTCATCGCCGAGGACGGCGTGGTGGTCGACCTCTACAAGCACCGGGCCAAGATCGTCGGTGCGGTGCAGGCCGGTTACGTCTACGTGGACGGTTCCTCGGTCGGTGCCGTCACCGACGCCGCGCTCAAGGACCGCCGCATCCTCGGCGAGGAGGGTTTCATCTCCGTCGTCGTGGCCGTGGACTCGAACACGGGCAAGGTCCTGGGCGAGCCCGAGATCCACACTCGGGGCGCCGGCATGGGATCGGACGCCTATGACGACGTCATGGAGAAGATCGAGACCGCGTTGGAGAAGGCGGCCGCCGACGGGGTCAACGACCCCCACCAGCTGCGACAGCTCATCCGTCGCAGCACGGGCCGTTGGGTGAACGAGACCTACCGTCGTCGTCCCATGATCATCCCCGTCCTGGTCGAGGTCTGACCGGACCCCACCTCCAAGCGTCGAACGGCCCGGGTCCTTCCCGGGCCGTTCGACGTCGCGTGGTATTCGATTCCGGAGCACGGCCACGACACGCCGGTGCGCCTTCGTGCCCGGGCTTGGGCACCTTAGTAGGCTTCCCGCCGTGCCGGGGCGCTGTGCCCGGGCTTCGAGTACGACCCCCGTCCCCGTGGAGGTGACCCCCGATGGCCACGCGCGCCTCCTCAGGCGGTTCCGGACGCAAGAAGCCCGCCACGCGTAGGTCCGCGGCCAAGAAGAAGCACATGCCGGACGGGCCCATCGCCTACGTCGTCACCCTCTTCGGCCAGTTCCTGCTGGTGCTCTGGAAGCTCATCGCGCACACCGTGGGCGGGACGGCCCGGGCGGTGGGACGCAGCGCCCGTGACTTGGACCCCGATCTTCGTCGTGACGGTATGGGGCTGATCCTGTTGGCCCTGGGCATCCTCGTGGCCGCGGCCGTGTGGTGGCAGAGCGACGGTCCTCTACTGGAGGCCACCCGCATGGTGGTCGCCGGTGGATTCGGAACCTTCTCCCCGATCCTGCCGCTGCTGTTCCTACCGATCGCCGTCAAACTGATGCGCACCCCCGGCACGGCCAAGGAGGGGGACGGTGGACGACTCTTCATCGGCGTCACCGCCATCATGCTCGGTCTGCTCGGGCTCATCCACATCTTCCACGGCATTCCCCAACCCGCGGACGGCATGGAGGGCCTCCACGACGCCGGTGGGCTCATCGGGTTCATCGCCTCCGGCCCGCTCAGCGCCGTGGTCACCCCCTGGCTCACCGGCCTGCTGCTGGCATTGGTCCTGGTCTTCGGCATCCTGGTCGTGACCGCCACCCCCATCCGGCGTATCCCGGACCGTCTCCAGATCCTGTTCAGCGCACTGATGGAGCGGGACCCGGGGCCGGACGCGGGTATCGGGCTCCTTGGAGCCGAAGTGGGCAAGGAGAAGAAGCCCGCCAAGCCGCGCAAGCGCAAGCCCAAGGCACAGCAGAGCGAGACGGTCGCCGGTGCCAACGAGCGCCCCTATGACACCTCCGTGGTCGCCGCGGAGGCCGAGGCCGGGGCGATCGCCCCCGAGCTCACCGACGCGGAGGAGGCGGCCCAGAGCGAGAAGAAGCGGGCACGCGCCAAGGCCAAGACCCCGGTGCCCGACCCCACCCCGGCCCCGGCCACCACCGAACAGCTGTCGATCCCCTCCCGCGTGGTGGAGGGCGACTACGAGTTGCCGATCACCACCATGCTCAAGCCCGGGTCACCGCCCAAACAGCGTACGAGGGCCAACGACGACGTGGTCGACGCCCTGTCCGGGGTGATGGAACAGTTCAAGATCGACGCCGAGGTCACCGGGTTCACTCGCGGACCGACGGTCACCCGCTACGAGATCGAACTCGGACCGGCGGTGAAGGTCGAGAAGGTCACCGCGCTGACCAAGAACATCTCCCTCGCCGTCAAGAGCGCCGAGGTGCGTATCCAGTCGCCCATCCCCGGCAAATCCGCGATCGGTGTGGAGATCCCCAACACCGACAAGGACATAGTGAGTCTGGGTGACGTGCTCCGCTCCCCGGTGGCCACCTCCGACGACCACCCGATGCTGGTCGGGCTCGGCAAGGACGTGGAAGGCAGCAACGTCGTGGCCAACTTGGCCAAGATGCCGCACGTGTTGGTCGCCGGTGCCACCGGTGCCGGTAAGTCCACCTGCATCAACGGACTCATCACCTCGTTGATGATGCGCGCCACGCCCGATGAGGTGCGCATGATCCTGGTCGACCCCAAACGGGTCGAGCTCACTATGTACGAGGGCATTCCACACCTGATCACCCCCATCATCACCAACCCCAAGAAGGCCGCCGAGGCCCTCCAATGGGTGGTGGGGGAGATGGACCGTCGCTACGACGACCTCGCCGCCTCCGGTTACCGGCACGTGGACGACTTCAACGCCGCCGTACGCGCGGGCGAGCTCAAGGCCCCGCTCGGCAGCGAACGCGAGTACGAGCCCTATCCGTACCTGCTGGTCATCGTCGACGAGCTCGCCGACCTGATGATGGTCGCCCCCCGTGACGTCGAGGACGCGGTCGTACGCATCACCCAGTTGGCCCGCGCCGCCGGCATCCACCTGGTCCTGGCCACCCAACGGCCCAGCGTCGACGTCGTCACCGGTCTGATCAAGGCCAACGTCCCCTCGCGACTGGCCTTCGCCACCTCCAGCCTCTCCGACAGCCGGGTCATCCTCGACCAACCCGGCGCGGAGAAACTCGTGGGCAAGGGTGACTCGCTCTTCCTCCCGATGGGCGCGGGCAAGCCCATCCGTCTGCAGAACGCGTGGGTGAGCGAGAAGGAGATCCGCTCGATCGTCGACCACTGTAAGAAGCAGGCCGAACCCAGGTACCGCGAGGACGTCGCCGTAGAGGGCACCAAGAAGAAGGAGATCGACGAGGACATCGGCGACGACATGGACCTGCTGTTGCAGGCGGTCGAACTGGTCGTCACGACCCAATTCGGCTCCACATCGATGCTTCAGCGCAAACTCCGTGTCGGTTTCGCCAAGGCGGGACGGCTCATGGACCTCATGGAGAGCCGCGACGTCGTCGGCCCCAGCGAAGGTTCCAAGGCCCGAGACGTCCTCGTCCAGGCCGATGACCTGCCCAGTGTCCTGGCGGACATCCGCGGAGGCTGATCCCGGCTTCTCCCCGCGACCCGGGCATCCGATTTGGTGTGATCTTGGACCGGTCGCAGGGCGTGGTGACCTGCGTGAAAGCACCTCGAATAGCAGAGTGGTGCACCGTAGGCACGGACGGTAGCGGGGGAAGTTCGCATGGCGACGATCGGTCAGACCCTGTCCACCGCACGGATCGCGGCGGGTTGCTCCTTGGAACAGCTGAGCAAACGTACGCGCATCCGGATGCGGGTCCTCAGGGCCATCGAGAACGATGACTTCGTCCCCTGTGGAGGGGACTTCTACGCACGCGGTCACATCCGCAGGCTCAGTAGGTGCTTCGGGGTCGATCCGGGTCCCTTGCTGGAGGAATACGAACGCGAACACGCCCTGAAGAACGACCCCGCCTCGGTCCCCCTGCCGAGACGACCGGTCAACACCTCCAAGGCCGCACGTATCGCGGCGGCACAGAGGGAAGAGGGCCCCGCCGAGGCGGCAGATCCCGACAGGGCCGGGCACGCCCCGGGGCGGTCCGGGGGCCAGGACCGGGAGCCAGAGCGGGGGGCCGGGCTCCAGGGCGGGTTCGCGATCGTCAAGGAACTACTCCGACAGGCCTGGCCGACCCCTGAACCGGAAGGGCGCCGACCCGAGTTCGACGCGGTGCCTGGACCACGCGGAACCGACGAAGGCCGTGACGGATCCAGCAGGGATCCACACCCGGAGGAACAGGGAGAACGACGTCCGTACCGGCCCGAGCCCCGACCCGAACGCAGTGCCGTGGTCGCTGAGGGCGGTGCCTTCAGGGGCGCGATGACGCGCACCGCCCCGGTCGGAATGCGCGACGAAAGCGTGGTGCGTCGGCACTGGCCCTGGGCGGTGGTCGGGATCATCCTGGTCGCCGCGGTCTTCGTCGGTGTCCGTAGTTGGCAGAGTTGGGAGGGAACCGATCCCACCCAGGGCGCCTTCGAGGTCGTTCGAGGTCAAGGCTCCGGCGGGGAGGAGACCCTCGGCGCGGCGATGCTTTCCGGGGAGGTGGTCGGTGATCGGGCCCGAATGGTCCAGGAAAGCGGCGGAGCCGAAGAGTTCACCGTCGAACTCACCGGCTCGGGCCGTAGTTGGGTCAAGGTCACCGATCCCGCGGAGGGGGACCTGTTCACCGGCTTCCTCGTCGAGGGCCAGACCCTGGACTACGTCGGTGAGCGACCCCTGACCATGCGGTTCGGCAACGCCGGGGTGGTCGAGATCGCCGTCGACGGTGAGGATCTCGGACCCGGCGGAGACTTCGGAGAGGTCAAGGAGGTCACCATCGGTTCCGAGGGCCTTGAGGACTGAGGCGGTGGGCTCACACCGGGCTCGAGTGGGGATGTGCCGAGGCCGGGGTACGGGAAGGGGAGCCGACCACGGTAGTGTGGGAGGCTGCGGGCGACGCTGATCGAAGCCGTGCCGCGCGCGATGACCGACCGTATCCCGGCCTTCGCCGCGCCGCGTCCCGCACCACTCACAGCTCTCCCACACGCTTGGAAGCCATGTCATCGCGCCGTACTGTCTCACTCGTCACCTTGGGGTGTGCGCGTAACGAGGTCGACTCCGAAGAACTCGCCGGACGCCTGGCCGCCGGCGGCTGGGACCTCGTCGACGACGACACCGAGGCCGACGTGACCGTCGTCAACACCTGCGGGTTCATCGATGCGGCCAAGCAGGACTCCATCGAGACCCTGCTGGAGGCCGCCGAGAACGGTGGCAAGGTCGTGGCCGCCGGATGCATGGCCGAGCGCTATGGCTCGGAGCTGGCCGAGGCCCTTCCCGAGGCCGCAGTGATCGGGTTCGACGACTACGCGACCATCACCGACCGCCTCGACGACGTCGTCGAGGGACGTTCGCTGGTCCCGCACGACCCGCGTGACCGCCGTACACTACTGCCGATCAGCCCGGCCGATCGTGACGCTTCCCAGGTCCACGTGCCCGGTCACGCCTCCTTCGCTGACGCCGAAGGCGCCGAGGGGACCGAGTTGCCCTACCGGACCTCGGTGCCGCGCCGTCGTCTGACCGGTGGCCCCGTGGCCAACCTCAAGATCGCCTCGGGGTGCGACAGACGGTGCACCTTCTGCGCGATCCCGGCCTTCCGTGGCGCCTACATCTCCCGGCACGCCGACGAGATCGTTCGCGAGGCCGAGTGGTTGGCGAGCGAGGGAGTTCGTGAGGTCTTCCTGGTCAGCGAGAACTCCACCTCCTATGGCAAGGACCTGGGTGACGTACGCGCCCTGGAGAAGCTGTTGCCGCGTCTGGCCGCCGTCGAAGGCCTGGAGCGGGTGCGGGTCAGCTACCTACAGCCCGCCGAGGTCCGCCCCGGTCTGGTGGAGGTCCTCACCGGCACCCCCGGTGTCGTCCCCTACTTCGACCTGTCCTTCCAGCACGCCAGTGGACCACTGCTGCGCCGCATGCGCCGCTTCGGCGACCGCGAGCGCTTCCTGGAACTGCTCGCCACCGCCCGCAAGGGGGCTCCGGAGGCCGGGGCGCGCTCCAATTTCATCGTCGGTTTCCCCGGTGAGACGGAGGAGGAGTTCGAGGAACTGGTGGCCTTCCTCGAAGAGGCCCGTCTGGACGCCATCGGTGTCTTCGGGTACTCCGACGAGGACGGCACCGAGGCCCTGAACCACCCGAACAAGGTGCCCGAGGAGGTCATCGCCGAACGGGTGGACCGGCTCAACCGGCTGGCCGAGGAACTCATGGCCCAACGAGCCGAGGAGCGTATCGGCACCGAGGTGACCGTTCTGGTGGAGGCCGTCTTGGAGGACGGCGTCTATGAGGGTCGAGCCGACCACCAGGCGCCCGAGGTGGACGGCAGTACCATCCTGTACGGCGAGGACCTGGCCGTCGGTGATCTGGTGCGCGCCACCGTTCTCCAGGCGTCCGGGGCCGACCTCGTCGCCGAACAGGACGGGGAAGCCGGAGACAGATGAGCACCCACGACCCCGCGGCGTCGTCGCCCTCGCCCCAGGCCCCCCTGTGGAACGTCGCGAACATTCTCACGATGAGCCGCTTGGCCATGGTGCCGCTCTTCGTGTGGTTCATGTTCTTGGACGGAACGTGGTGGCGTCTGGCGGCCTTCGGCGTCTTCGTCGTCGCCGCGATCACCGACCGGATCGATGGTGAGCTGGCCCGTCGCCACAACCTCGTCACCGACTTCGGTAAGATCGTCGACCCGATCGCGGACAAGGCCCTCACCGGAGCGGCCCTCATCGTTCTCTCCATCCAGGGTGACCTGTGGTGGTGGGTGACCATCGCCATCCTGGTCCGTGAGTGGGGCATCACGGTGCTGCGGGTCGCCGTCCTGCGCTACGGCGTGATGCCCGCCGGTAGTGGTGGCAAGCTCAAGACCGTCCTGCAGATCGTCGCGATCAGTATCTACCTGTTCCCGCTACAGCTGTTGCCGTTCACCGGATTCCTCACCTGGATCGCCCACGGAGTCATGGCGGCGGCCTTGGCCCTGACCCTGTGGACCGGTCTGACCTACGTCCTCGACGCGGTCCGTCTGGTTCGCGCCAAGGACGGGGCGAACGGCCAGGACGGCGACCACAAGTGATCGGGGCGAGGGGGCCCCGGCCCAAAGACGTCGAACTCGAGAAGGTGGCCGCCGAGGCGGCGGAGGCCGCCCACGCGGCCCTGCTGGAGTCCGGGGCCACCTGCGCCACCGCCGAATCCCTCACCGGGGGGCTCATCGGAGCCCACCTGACCTCCGTCCCCGGCGCTTCGGCCACCTACCGGGGTGGGTTCGTCACCTACGCGACCGAGACCAAGGGCACCCTCTTGGGGGTGCCCGAGGACCTGCTCGCGGAGTACGGTGCCGTTCACCCCGACGTCGCCGCCCACATGGCCCGAGGAGCCCGCCGGCTGACCGACGCCGACCACGCGGTGGCCGTCACCGGGGTCGCGGGTCCCGAACCCCAGGATGGGCATGAGGTGGGCACCGTCTTCGTCGCGCTCGCGGGACCGGACGCACATACACAGGTCCACTCGTTCCGTTTCACCGGGGATCGTGCGGGTATCCGCTACCACACGGTCGAGGGTGCGTTGAGGCTCCTGATGATCGCCGTTCGTGGGAACGAGGCGGGCAGCGCTTGAGACCGACCCTTTCGGTCGGCCCCCCCTCTCCTGTGGCACGGGAACAAAACCACCCCCGGAGGCCGTTCCCCCTCCAGCGAACAGGACGACAAGAGGTGCCCGAATCGGGCGTGGGGCAGGTACGGTGTTGTATATGAAGGTCGCTACCGGTGGGAGGGAGCGCGAATGATGGTCCTGCTTCGTCACCTACTTGGTGACGTGCTCAGGCGGCTGCGGCAGCGCCAGGGCCGCACCCTCCGCGAAGTGTCGGCCGACGCGCGGGTTTCCCTCGGTTACCTGTCGGAGGTCGAGCGCGGACAGAAGGAAGCTTCCTCAGAGCTGCTCTCCTCCATTTGCGGGGCCCTTGGGGTCCCGCTCTCACAAGTACTCCGAGAGGTCTCCGACCAGCTGGCTCTGGCCGAACTCCAAGAGGCCGCCCTGTTGGGAGACACCGTCACGACGGAACCCGTCCCCGCGCAGGACCTCGGCATCGAACCCGTACCCGATCGCGTTCCCCAGGTCGCCGACATGGCGGGTGTGTGACACCCGGCCCCACCCGAGGTCGGCGCACGACCACTCGAAAAGCCAAAGGAACCGGCCCTTCTCCGAAGAGGGGCCGGTTCCTTCGTGTGCGGGGCGGGTTCGGGTGAAGAGAGTCTCAGCACATCGAGGGTTCCTCGATGCCCGCGGGTGAGGGTCAGCACATCGAGGGTTCCTCGATGCCCGCGGGTGAGGGTCCGGGTGCCGAGGGCTCAGCGGTGGGTGTGGTTGGTCCAGGACTCGGGGTCCTCGGCCAGGGCACGCACCTGTTCGGGAAGTTCGTTGGTGACCAGGTGCCGGAGGTTGACCCCCTCCAAGATGGCGCGCTCACTGGCGCGCAGAGCGATCCACACCTGTTGCAGGCTGCGGGCCGCCCCGTCGTAGTCGACGTGTTCAGGGCGTTCTCCGCGCACGTTGGCGAGCGGTCCGTCGACCGCGCGGATGATGTCGGCCAGGGAGATCTCCTCCGAGGGCCGGGCGAGCCAGTAGCCGCCAACGGGCCCCCGTTGGCTGCGCACCAGGCCTGCTCGGCGTAGCTGGGTGAGGATGTTCTCTAGGAATTTTCCGGGGATGGCCTGCGCGCGTGCGAGCTGCTCGGCCGTCACCGGACCGTCGCCGGCGACAGCGAGCTCTGCGGCCGCGCGAAGCGCGTAGTCGACCCGGGCTGAAAGGCGCATGCTGTGATTATGCCGTGGTTAGAAGGGCGAATGGGGCACCGGGCACCAACGGGTGTCGTCGGCGGCCGGGATGCTACACGCCAAGAGTACTTCTCCTACCGGGTTTCGGGGACATAGGTGAGGCTTCCCGCTCACCCTGGGCCAGTGTGTTCGATCTCTCCCGTATGGCCGGTATGGGTAGGTTCGAGCCCAGGGCCCTGGAGAAGAGCCGTCGCCCGCCCCTGACCGGAGCGGGCGACGGGTTGGAGAAGGGCGTGGCCGAGCTTCAGCCGCCCACCTTCAGGGCGCCGGCAAAACCAAGGAGTTCGGCGGCGCTCAACCCGTTGACGTGTGCGGCCCCGTACGTGCTCACGTAGGCGCCGCGGTCCGGCCGCCAGATGGGCAGGCCCATCTCCACCACCACGGCCTTGGGATGGGTCGCGAGCAGGGCGCCGACGAACGCCTGGGCGCTCCGGTAGCGGTGCGCGTCCCGCACCACCACGACCAGGTCGCGGTCGCCCACCGAGGTCGACACCGCCGAGGGGTCGTCGGCCTCGGGATCGACCCGCACGGTGTCCCGGAACCAGGGGCCCAAGCCCCAGGGGACCTCGCCCACCGCCACGCCCGCCGGTGCGTCCACCTCGACCACGAACGGGTTCTCCAACGGCGGCAGGTCACCGTCCACCCGCACCGCCCTACGGGCACCGGTCAGCCCGATCCTCTCGGAGGCGGTGGCGCGGTCACGCTCGACGACGGACTCACCCACCCAGGCGCGCAGCCGCGCGTTGCGTTCGGCGGCCTCCTCCAGGCGCTCACCGCTCAGCCGGCCCTCGCGCACGGCGTCCACCAGGGCGGCGCGGACCGCGGCGACCTGGTCGGCGTACACGAAACGGCCCAGGCACAACAGGTCACAGCCGGCCGCGATGGCCAACACACTCGCTTCGGGGATACCGATGTGCTCACTGACCCCGCGCATGTCCATGGCGTCGCTCACCACGACCCCGGTGAAACCCAGCTCGTCGCGCAGCAGATCGTTGAGCAGGGCACGGTCGAGGGTGGCGGGTCCCTCGACGCCCAGCCCTGGAAGTTCGATGTGGGCGGTCAGGATCGACCGGACCCCGGCGTCGATGGCGGCCTGGAAGGGCACCAGCTCACGTCGGCGCAACAGGTCGGCGTCGGCCTCCACCCGGGGCAGCGTGTGGTGGGAGTCCTGGGAGGTGGCACCGTGGCCGGGGAAGTGCTTGGCGCAGGCCGCGACCCCGCAGGACTGTAGGCCTTGGACCGAGGCGGCGGCGTGCCGGGCCACGAGTTCGGCGTCGGAACCGAAGGAGCGGGTGCCGATCACGGGGTTGTCGTCGGCGACGTTGACGTCCACCGACGGTGCGAGGTCCAAATTGAACCCCAGGTCGGCCAGCTCCAGGCCCAGGGCTCGGAAGGTCTCCCGGGTCAGGTCGGGATCGTCCACCGCGCCCAGAGCCGCGTTGCCGGGGTAGTCGCTGCCTCGGGCCTGACCGATCCGTGTGACGTCACCCCCCTCCTCGTCGAGGGAGATCAGCGGGTGGTCGGTGGCCTCGCGCAGGCTCGCGTTGAGCGCGGTGACCTGCTCGGCGCTCTGGAGGTTGTTGTGGAACAGACAGACTCCGGAGAACCCGTTCGCCAGTCCGTCGAGGATCCACCGAGGAGCCTGGTAGGACTCGAAGGGCACCAGCAGCGTGGCGTTGGCCAATCGCTCCAGGGTCGGGTCGTGCGGCATGACGAACTCCGTTCATGAACATGGGTGCCCCATCGGGGCAGACGCGCGGCGGGGAAGGAAGTGGTGGGGCCATGGGGGTGACTGCGGGCCCGGGGCGCAACGGTGGCGTGCCCCCGGGCTCACGCTCAGCCTTTGACCGCCCCCATGGTCAGGCCGGAGACCATGCGGCGCTGGACGAAGAGGAAGAAGACCATGACGGGGACGGTCAACAGGGTCGAAGCGGCCATGATCGATCCCCATTCGATGGACACCGCGCCGAAGTAGTACTGCAGTGAGATCGGCAGGGTGTAGGCGCCCGTGTTGTTCTGCAAGAACGTGAAGGCGACGAGGAACTCGTTCCACGCGGTGATGAAGGCGAAGATGCTCGCCGCGGCCAGGCCGGGTGCGACCAGCGGCATCATGATCCGCCAGAAGATCGTCCAGCCACCGGCACCGTCGATGGCGGCGGCCTCCTCCAGTTGCCTTGGTACCGCGGACACGAAGTTGCGGATCATCAGGATGGTGATCGGCAGGGCGACCGCCACGTAGATCACGAACACACCGCTCAGGTTGCCGACGAGTTCGACGTCCAAGGTGTTGCCCAGGTGGAAGAAGTTGATGAACAGGGAGATGATCAGCGCTTCGATCGGCACCATCTGGATCACCAACAGCATGATGATGAACGCCGAGCGCAGGCGGAACCGGAACCGGGCGACCGCGATCGCGGCGAGCAGTGCCAACAGGGCGGTGAAGGCCACCGAGCCGACGGTGACGATCAGGCTGTTGGTGAGGAAGGACCAGAAGGAGGTGCCGGGGATGAGGACGCCCGACAGGACCCGTTCGAAGTGCTCGAAGGTGATCTCTCGGGGGAACACCGTGGGTTCACGGGTGAAGATCTCACCGGTGGGCCGCAGCGCGGTGGCCAGGACCCAGTAGACGGGGAAGACCGCGAAGAGGAAGACCGCGGTGGCGGCGGCGAACAGCCCCGCCTTCCCGAGGGACCTGCGCAGTCGGTGGACGTTGTTCATCGGGCCTCCTCCTGGCGGATCATGGTGCGCAGGTAGTAAGCGCTGATCACGAGCACCAGGACGGTCATGATCACGGCGATGGCCGAACCCATGCCGTAGTCGGGTGGGGTCGAGGCGAAGCCCAGTTGGAAGATGTAGGTCGGGATCAGGGAGATCTCACGGTTGCTGACACCGCCTCCGAGGATGAACAGCTGGGTGAAGATCCGGAAGTCCCAGATCACCTGGAGGATCAACAACAGGGCGAAGAGCGGACGCAGCATCGGGAACGTGAGGCTCCAAAAGCTTCGCCAGCCACCGGCGCCGTCGATGCGCGCGGCCTCGTAGAGTTCGTGCGGGATGCTCTTGAGCCCGGCCAGGACACTGATCGCCACGAACGGGAACGATTGCCACACCACGGTGATGATGAGGATCGGGAACAGCGTGCTCGGTGAGTTGAACCAGTTGAACTCGTTCCAGCCCGAACCCACCAGCCAGTTCGGCAGGGAGTTCAAGAGGGTGTTGACCAGTCCGTATCTGGTGTCGAACAACCAGCGGTAGACGATGGCGGCGCTGATGACCGGGGTGGCCCAGGCCAGCATCAGGCCGAGCCCCAGAGCGGTGGAGGCCCATCTGGGCAGCTTGTGCATCAGGATGCCGACGAGTGTTCCGAGGATCATCGTCAGGACCACCATGCTCAGGCAGACGATGATCGTGTTGCGAAAGACCGACCAGAAACGGTCGTCGGTGAGCACGTAGGCGTAGTGGCCGAAGTCGTTCCACTGCGCGTCCTGGCCCCGCAGTTGGTGCAGGCCGTAGTCGTGCAGCGAGATCCATAGCATCTGACCGATGGGCCAGAGCAGGACCACGCCGAGCACGATCAGAGCGGGCAGGATCAGGAAGTAGGGAATGAACCTGAGGCGTGTGCGGCGCGACAGGGTCACCCGGGCCTCGGGCCGCTCGACCTCGGGCTTGGTGGGGCGTTCCAGCGTTTGTGTCATGAGCCGTTCCTGGCGGATCGAACGGGGGCGGTCACCGGTCGGGCGACCGCCCCTGGTGCGTGCGTAGCGGACACGCGGACGGGATTACTCGGAGACCTCGCGGTTGAGGGCCTCGGTGAGCTCCTCGTTCAGTTCGGGCAGGACCTCGTCGGCGGACTCGCCCTCGGCCAGGCGCTGGACGGCGTTCTGGATGGTGGCCAGCTCCCACTGGACATGGCCCCAGTTCGGGGTGTCCGGGAACAGGCGCAGGTCACCGGTGGCCTGGGTGGCGGCACCGGACAGGATCGGGTCCTCCTGGAAGGTGTCGCTCTCCAGGACGTCGGCGTAGGTCGGGAACATCGACGACACCTCGGTGTAGGGCATCGCGTTGTCCTTGCTGTTCAACGTGGTGATGTAGTCGAACGCGGCCTCGGGGTGCTCGCTGGTGCCCCACACGGCGAGGTCGGAGCCGCCGCCGAAGGCGGGCGCCATGCCGTCCACACCGGGGATGGGCGCGGTGGCCCAGTGGCCGGCGTGCTCGTCGTTGAGGTCCTCGAGCTGGGTCTGGGCCCAGGGGCCGTCGATGAACATGCCGATCTCACGGTTGACGAAGTCGGCGTGGGCGCAGTCGACCTCGTTGAGACCGATGCAGGCGTTCGGGGAGATGCCGTCGGTGGTCAGACCCGCGTAGAACTCCAGGGCCTCGGCGGTCTCGGGGGAGTCGAGCCGTCCGACCCACTCGCCACCTTCCTCGACGGCGAAGTCACCGTCGTTGGCCCACACGAAACTGGCGACACCGTTGAGGAAGTCGGTGGGGGCGGCGAAGCCGGGAACGTCGTATTCGTCCTCGATGTCCTCAGCGACCTCGACGAGCTCGTCCCAGGTCGCGGGCGGCTGGTGACCGAGCTCGGCCAACCAGTCGGTGTTGTACCAAAGGGCGCGCACTCCGCTGTACCAGGGAACGCTGTACTGTGCGTCACCGAAGGTACCGTTGGCGTAGGCTCCTTCGAGGAGATCGTCGCTGTCGTCCCAGTCCTCGACGAACCCGGAGACGTCGTAGAGGGCCTCGGCTTCGGCCCAGGTGGCGACCTGGTCGTTGCCGATCTCGACGACGTCGGGACCTCCGGAGACCATGGCGGTCTGGAAGCGCTGACTGAACTCGCCCCAGGGAACCCACTGAACGTCTACGTCGGTGTCCGGGTAAAGCTCCTGGTACTGCTCGGTGACCGTCTCCATGAAGGCGTTCTGGTCCTCACTGGCGTCGCCCATGCGCCAGACGGTCAAAGTCTCGGGCGCGTCACCGGAGCCACCGCCGCCGTCATCGGAGCCACCGCCGCAGGCGGTCGCCAGCATCACCACGGCCGATGCCAGAGCGATCTTGGGGAACCTCATGTGAATTCATCTCCCTTCGCACCATGGCACCGGGGGTGTGGTGCCCGTGCTCGAAGCGACCTGGGATCATGGACGGATCCAGTGCTTCGACGTTCGGTTGGGGGTGTGCTGGGACAGCACGGTCTTGGCCGCCCCGCCGGCGCGGGTACCGAGGTCCGAAACCACTACGGACCTGCCGGGACGTGACCTCCTGTGAGGTTGTGAGCTAAATTAACAGGAAACTTTCCTAATAAAAACAGGGTGAGGTGTCACGGTTATGTCTCAACGTCCGGGGACTCCCCGGCTGCTGCGCCAGCTCAACGATCGCGCGGCACTGGAGCTACTACTGTCCGGCGGCCCCTTGACCAGGACTCAGCTCGGAACCGAGACGGGCCTGTCCAAGGTGACCGCATCCCAACTCCTGGCGCGACTGGAAGAACGCGACCTGGTACGCGTGGTCGGTAGTCGCGCTGGAGGGCGTGGCCCCAACGCCGCCCTCTACGCGGTCGTCCCCGAGAGTGCCTACGTGGCCGTCCTGGACGTGAGCGCGAGCCGGGTCACCGCCACCATCGCCGACATCACCGGGCAGATCATCAGCGACGTCACCGTCGACCCCAGAGCCTCCGATGACCCGGTCTCCCTCGTCCACACCGCGGTGATGCGCTTGGTGGACACCGCCGGGGTCCCGCTGGCCAAGGTTCGTGCCTGCGTCATAGGCACCCCCGGTGTCGTCGATCCCCGCACCGGCGACATCCGTTTCTCCTTCGACCTCATGGACTGGCACGAAGGGATCCTCGAAGCGCTGCGCGCCGACCTCAAGCGTTCGGTCATGCTCGAGAACGACGTCAATCTGGCGGCCCTGGCCGAGCACGCGGACGGCGCCGCCGTCGGAGTCGACGAGTTCGTGCTCATCTGGCTCAGCGCCGCCGGTGGTGTCGGTATGTCCACCATGATCGGGGGACGGGTCCACCGAGGCCGATCCGGTGGTGCCGGCGAGATCGGCTACCTGCCCGTCCCCGGTGCGCCCATGCCCACCGACGTGGGCCTGTCCGGCGGCTACGAATCCCTCCAATCCCAGGGTGATCGGGAACTGTCACATGGCTTCCAGGCCCTGGTCAAGGCCAAACAGGTCCTGCTGCTCGCCGCCGAACACGGCTTCACCGGCGACGACGTCACCGAGGTGGTGGCCCGCGCCGCCGCCTCCGACACCCCCGAGGGCGACGCCTTCCTCGACGCCTTCGCCGACCGGCTCGCCCGCGGCGTGGCCGCCGTCAGTGTGATGCTCGACCCCGGACTGGTCGTCCTCGGCGGCGACGTCGCACAGGCCGGCGGCCCCAAGCTCGCCGAACGGGTTCAAGAGGCCACCGCCCGGCTCGCCCCCAACGCCACGGAGGTGGCGCTGGGAAGAGTCGAGGGCAACCCCGTGGTGCGCGGTGCCCTCCTACACGGCCTGGAACGTGCCCGCGAGGAGGTCTTCTCCTCGACCGTCTGAGAGGACCGAAGCCACCTTCACGCCGTGCCTGGCGCGTCCTCACCCGCCCAGGCGCGGTCGGTCATCGCCGTTCTCGTCTTCGCCCCTCGGCCGGGGCCAAAGGAGCCCGGAGTCGTTACGAAGTCATGGGTCGTTCGAACCCGGAAGGGGCCCTCGGGGACACGGCCGGCTGGGGGACCTCAGGCGCCGAACCATGGCGATTCGAGGACGGACCATGATCCCGGCCTCCTCCTCGACGGCCCACTGACGGACCAACCCCGGCCCCCACTCCGGTCGAGGGAACACGGAAAATCCCCGTCGCTCGTACCACGGGCCGTTCCAGGGCAGATCACGGAAGGTGGTCAGGGTGACCCGATCGTGCCCTCGCCCGGCGGCCTCGGCGCACACCGCCTCCACCAGCGCCCCACCCACCCCGCGCCGTCCATGGTCCGGATGCACCGCGAGCTGTTCGAGATGGGTGCCCCCGTCCAAGGTGACCGTGGCGGCCAAGCCCTCCACCCGCCCGTCCACCTCGGCCACCATCACCCGTTCGACGTGGTCGAACATCTGCCTGGGGTCGTCCAGCGGAAGCATCACCCCCGCCTCCGTGAAGAGGGAGTCGGCGGCCAACGACACCGCCACCACGAACTCCGTGTCCTTCGACGCCATCGGCCGGATCACCGGTCCCATCGTCCCCCCGTGTGCGACGGTTGCTCACCGTCACCCTAGCGGCGTCCAGACGATTCGTCCCGGCCGATGAACGACGCGGACCCCACACCCACTCAGCGGCGCAGTCGCAGCCCCTTGGGGGTGACATGGAAGCCCGTCGCCACCAAGGCCGAATCCAACGCCGTGCCGAAGGGTGCCAAGGGGCCGCTCATGCCGCCAGTCCGCCCATGGGGTCCGACAAAACCGAGCCCGGGACACGCCCGACCGAGCCCGGGACACGCCCGGCACGGGGAGCCACCCTGTGGACAACCCCCTGGGAGCCCTCTCGATCACCCATACTGGGGCCGATGAGACTCACCACCTTCTGGAACAACATGCACGAGCAGTTCGGCGAGGTCTACGCCGACAGCCTCGCCAAGGACTACGTCATCGAGGGGCTGGGTTCGCGCACCGTGAACCAGGCCTTGGCCGAGGGCGTCGGCGCCAAGGAAGTCTGGCGCGCCGTGTGCGAGGCCTTCGACCTCCCGGCCACCGTCCGATGAGACGTGGTCCACATTCGCCCCGTGGATCACCGAAAATCGAACACAGGTTCGGGTAGTGTGGTCCCACCGCTGACGAACGTCGTGATTGTCGTACCGAGTGCGTAGCGTCAAGCGCATCATGAAGAAAAAGGCATCGACCCAACAGGGGAATCCCGTGGCTTCTGGAGACCGAGACAAGGCTCTCGAAACAGCGCTCGCGCAGATCGAGCGGCAGTTCGGCAAGGGCTCCGTCATGCGCCTGGGCGACGACGACCGCCCGCCGATCGAGGCGATCCCCACCGGCGCCATCGCGCTGGACGTGGCCCTGGGCATCGGCGGACTGCCCAAGGGCCGGGTCGTGGAGATCTACGGACCCGAGTCGAGCGGGAAGTGCCTGACCGCCGACACCCACGTGTGGACCGACCACGGACTCGAAACCGTCGCCGAGCTCTTCGAGCGTGCCGGACAGCCCGTCAGCCGCACCACCCGCGTCACCGACATCCGGGACCTGGGCATCCGCGTGGTCAACGAGAACGGTGAACTGGAGACCGTCGCCGCCCTGACCCACAACGACCGCAAGCCCGTCCTGAACATCACCAGCGCCTCGGGCCGGCGGGTGAGCGTCACCCACAACCACCCCTTGCGGGTCATGAACGAGGACGGCTACATCGTCTGGCGCGAGGCCGGTGACCTGGCCGAGGGCGACACCCTCGTCTCCGCCCGCTTCGGTGCCAACGAGGCGGCCCTGGGCGGTGGCCTCAGCGAGGACGAGGCCGTCTTCCTCGGCTACCTCGTCGCAGAGGGGACCCTGCTGGACTCCGCCACCTCCATCCGCTTCACCAACGGTGACGAGGAGGTGGGCCGTGAGTTCACCTCCATCGCCACCTGGCTCTTCGACACCGAGGTCGAGGTGTCCGAGGGAAGCGACCGCCTCGAATACGTACTCCCGGGCGTGGAACCGCGCAAGGAGATCGCCGAGCGCTACGGTCTGGACTACGTCGGCTCCGCGAACAAGCGCGTTCCCCACGCGGTGCGCACCGGTGGCGACAAGATCCAGCGCGCCTTCCTGTCCGCCCTCTACGAAGGCGACGGGTGGATCGACGACAGCTCCACCATCGGCCTGGGGACAGCCTCCGAGGGACTGGCCCGCGACGTCCAACTCCTGCTCTACGGCCTGGGCATCCCGGCCTCCCTGTACACCGAGTACGACACCACCTACGAGCGTGACTATTGGACCGTCGCGATCGACCCCTCGGTGGCCCACCGCTTCCTGGACCAGGTCGGCTTCCGCTCGGCCCGTCGCGCCGCGCAGATCGAGCGCGACTTCCACCCGTCCTCGCGCGACCCGAGGTTCGAGGACATCCCGAACCTCGGCGGGATGATCCGCTCCCTGCGCGACGGCTTCGGCGGCGACCGTGACTTCGATCGGGTGGCCGGCGACCTCTTCCACACCGACGGCGCCCCGACCTGTAGTCGCAACCGGCTCATCGAGATCATCGACTGGGCCAAGAGCCGCGAGCAAGCGCCCTCCGCCTCGGCCCAGGCCATCATCGGCCACCTGGAGCAGCTGGTCGCAGACCCCTACACCTTTGAGGCGATCACCGCGATCGAGGACGGCGGTGTCCAGCCCACCTTCGACATCATGCTTCCCCAGACGCACAGCTTCCTGGCCAACGGGGTGCTCTCGCACAACACCACCGTCGCGCTGCACGCGGTGGCCAACGCCCAGAAGCAGGGCGGGATCGCCGCCTTCGTCGACGCCGAGCACGCACTGGACCCCGAGTACGCCAAGAAGATCGGCGTCAACACCGACGACCTGTTGCTCTCTCAGCCCGACACCGGTGAGCAGGCGCTGGAGATCGTCGACATGCTGATCCGCTCCGGCGCGATCTCGGTCATCGTCATCGACTCCGTGGCCGCCTTGGTGCCCCGCGCCGAGATCGAGGGCGAAATGGGCGACAGCCACGTGGGCCTTCAAGCTCGTCTGATGTCCCAAGCCCTGCGTAAGATCGCCGGCGCATTGAGTTCCACCGGTACCACCGCGATTTTCATCAACCAATTGCGGGAAAAGGTGGGCGTCATGTTCGGGTGCATGCATTATGACACCCGGGTGACCCTCGCCGACGGTACGCAGGAAAAGATCGGCAAGATCGTCGATCAGAAAATGGACGTCGAAGTTCTGTCCTACGACCCGGAACGGGACGAGGTCGTTCCTCGGAAGGTCGTCGGGTGGTTCAACAATGGGGTGGCCGACCACTTCCTCCAGTTCACAGTGGCTCGTTCAGGGAAGAACGGCCGCTCTCAGTTCGCGGCCACGCCCAACCACCTGATCCGCACTCCTGGCGGCTGGCGTGAAGCGGGAGAGTTGCTCCCCGGCGACCGGGTCCTGACCTCCCAGCAGCACTTCCTGAACGACCAGCAGCGTCAGGTCGTCTTCGGAGCATTGATGGGCGACGGTAGCCTCTCCCCGAACACCACGGGGCGCACCGGCACCCGTTTCCGGATGGGACACGGCCAGGCGCAGGCCGACTACCTCGACTGGAAGGTGTCGCTTCTGGGCAACATCGGGCATACCCGCACCACCAACGACGAGGGTGCCGTCTTCGCCGACTTCACTCCGATTCCCGAACTGGCCGAGCTGCACGAGGCCGTCTACTTCGGGGACGGCAAGAAGCACCTGAGCTGGGAGTACCTCAAGCAGCTCACCCCGCTCGCCCTGGCCGTGTGGTACATGGACGACGGTTGCTTCACCGTGCGTTCCAAAGGCGTCCAGCAGCGTACCGAGGGTGGCAGTGGCCGGATCGAGATCTGTGTCGAGGCGATGAGCCCCGGTAGTCGGACACGCCTGGTGGACTACCTTCGGGACACCCACGGCTTGGACGTCAAACTCCGGTCGAGTGGAAGCCGAAACATCGCGGTCCTCCAGTTCAGCACCGAATCCAGCGCCCGCTTCCAGGAGATCGTCGCTCCCTACGTGCACGAATCCATGGCACACAAGCTCCTGCCCCGTTTCCAAGGGCAGTGCCGGATCGAACCGGTGCACTCCGAGCCGGTGGACCGCCTGGTCGCCTCTCCGATCCTGGACATCCAGGTCAAACCGGAGACACGGGGCATGGACAAGTTCGACATCGAGGTCGAAGGAAACCACAATTACTTCGTCGATGGTGTCATGGTGCACAACAGTCCCGAGACCACCTCAGGTGGACGGGCTTTGAAATTCTATTCTTCGGTCCGTTTGGACGTGCGGCGCATCGAAACCCTCAAGGACGGCACCGATGCGGTCGGTAACCGCACCAGGGTGAAGGTCGTCAAGAACAAGGTCGCGCCTCCGTTCAAACAAGCGGAATTCGACATTCTCTATGGTGTCGGGGTTTCTCGTGAGGGAAGTCTGATCGACCTGGGTGTGGAAAACGGAATCGTGCGCAAGTCCGGTGCCTGGTACACCTACGACGGAACGCAATTGGGGCAGGGCAAGGAGAACGCCCGCAAGTTCCTGCGCGAGAACGTCGACATGGCCAACGAGGTCGAAAAGAAGATCAAGGCGAAGCTGGGCGTGGGTGTGCCCTCCGGTGACGACACCGGATCCGAGACGGACGCCAAGACCGACCCGGCCAAGGAAGCCGTCGCCAAGGCCCCCGCCAAGAAGGCGTCGGCCAAGACCACGACCACCAAGGTGCCCGGCACGGATGCGTGAGGGGCGCCGGTTCGATGACCGCACCGGGATGGCCGAGGAGGCTGTCCCGGTGAGCGTCGACGATTCCCCGGACGGGCCCGAGTGCCCGTCCGGGGAGAAACTCGAAGCGAAGGTCCACAACCTGGTGCTGCGCATGCTCACGCACTCGCCGCGCACCCGCGCCCAGCTGGAACGTTCCCTGCGACGTAGGGAGTACGAGGAAGAGGTCGTCACAGGCGTCCTCGACCGGGTCGAGGAGGCGGGGCTGATCGACGACGCCGCCTTCGCGCGGGGCTGGGTCTCCTCCCGACACCACAGCCGGGGTCTGTCTCGACGGGCCCTGTCCCAGGAATTGCGTACCCGGGGCGTGGAGGAGGAGACCGTTCGGGAGGCCGTCGCCGAGGTCAGCGACGAGGACGAGACCGAGGCCGCCCGGATCTTGGCCCGTAAGCGTTTGGCCGGCAGCAGGGGCAAGGACGCCCAGACTCGGACCCGCCGGGCTCTGGGGGCACTGGCCCGCAAGGGCTATCCGGCGGGTCTGTCCTACCGGATCGTTCGGGAGGAGTTGGAGGCGGAGGGAGAGGAGGTAGGGTCGCCGCTCGACCCCGACCACCTTTGAGCCTTGGCGAGTGCCGCACCCTTCAGGGACACGGCACCCACTCCGGGTTCAGTCGTCCTTCGTCACGGGTTCGCCGGTACCCGCGGTCAGACCCGCGGCCGGAGTGACCTCGGGCAGCTGTTCGGCCTCGGGGATGTCGTCCTCGGATACTTCGTGCGGATCCACCGGCTCCTCGACGGCGGTCTTCGCCGGGCGCGGCTCGGGCGGAGTGGTACTCAGCTCCAGCGGTGGCACGTCCGGTTCGAACCCGAACACCTTGCCGTAGAAGGCCAGTTCCGCTTCCAGGGAACGCACTCGCGCTTCCTGGGAGTCGAACCCGTGTGCCTGTCCTTCGAACTCCAGTAGTGCGTGCGGAACACCTCGTGTTCCCAGAGCGGTGGCCATACCGAAGGCCTGGTCGGGGGTGACGATCGGGTCGTCCAGACCCTGGAGGAGGAGCACCGGTACGTCGATCTCATCGATGCGGTTGATCGGTGAGCGCTCCTTGTAGGTCTCCACGAAGCCGGGCAGGGTGCCCACCAGGGTGTCCAGGAAGCGCGACTCGAAGTCGTGGGTGGTTCGGGCCAGTCCCAAGAGGTCGGCGACCCCGAAGTAGGACACCCCGCAGGCGAAGGTGTTCCCGGTCAGGGCCAGCAGCGCGGTGAGACCGCCGGCGCTGGGGCCACGGATGGCGAGCCGTTCGGGATCGGCCACCCCACGTTCGACCAGGGCCCGGGCCACGGCGGTGCAGTCCTCCACGTCCACCACGCCCCATTCTCGGTGCAGGCGCTTGCGGTAGGGGCGGCCGTACCCGGTGGAGCCCCCGTAGTCCACGTCCACCACACCGATACCTCGGCTGGTGAAGTAGGCCTTGACCAGATCGAGTTCTCGTCGGGAGTGGGAGACCGGGCCCCCGTGCGCCCACACCACGTACGGCGCGGGAGCCTTTGAGGAGATCTCGGGGTGGGTGGGCGGGTACACGTTGGCGTGCACCGTGGCCCCGTAACGTCCGGGAAGTGTCTCGCGACGGGGAATCGGCAGGTAGGCGGCCTCGGGAGGTTGTTCCATCGACCGTCGCAGGACCTCCACATCACCTCGCACGGGGTCCAGACGCACCACACAAGGGGCGATGTCGGGGGAGGCGGCCACCGCCACCACGTTCAGTCCGTCGGAGTCGATCTGTGACCACGACGTGAACGAGGTCCGGACCTCCTCCAAGTCCAGGGTGTGCGGGTCGTACACGCTGGGGCGAAGCGCGGTGTCACCGTGCAGGGTCACCACCTTGCCGGACTCCAGTACGCAGAAGGAGCGGTTGCCCAACCGGCCCGGCGGCTCGTGGAACTCCTCCTCGGCCGGGTACAGGGCGATCGCCTGTCCGGTGAGCCCGGCCTGGTACAGGTTCCAAAAGCCCGGCCAATCCGAGGCCAGGTACAGGGTGTGTTCGTCGGCCCAGGTGGGGGAGAGCACGGACTCGTCCACCCCTCCCTTGAGGGTGTACTCACCGACCAGGCCCGACTCGGTGAGTTCACCGACTCGAAGTTCCGTGCCGTCCCAGGGCATCCTCGGGTGGTTCCAGCGTACGTAGGCCAGGTGACGACCGTCGGGGGAAGGGCTGGGGGAGGCGTAGAAGCGGGCCCCCCGGACGAGTTCCCGGATGGCGGACGCGTCCTGGGCGCCGCGTCCGGAGAGGGGGACCGACACGATGGAGCGCCGCACGTCACCACCGGTGTGTTCCTCACGCACGCACAGCACCTGTTTGCCGTCCGCGGCCAGAACCGGATCGGCGTAGCGCAGCGCCGCCGGGGTCGCGGGTTCGGGGGTGAGCGGGACGGGATCCTTGGCGCTTCGCTCCAGTAGGTACAGGCGCTGGGTCGCCTGGTCGGCGAACACCACGCCCACACGGGGGATGGCCTTGTCGTCGCGTCGAGGCACCGGTAGGTAGGAACGGCCTCCGTACTCGTGCACCCTGGTGCCCACGCTCCAAGGGGCGGGCAGGAGGTCGTGCACGGTCCCGTCCGGGGCCCTGCGCATGAGGGTGGTACGGCCGTTCTCCTCCGGGCGGTATTCCTGCCACCAGACCTCGTCGCCCCGAACGGAAGGGAACGAGGGCAGGCGCGTTCCTCGCGCGACGTCGGCGGCGCTGATGGGCGATGGCCAGCGGCCATGAGGGCTCGACAGTTCAGACATGTCCCGCTCAGGAAGGGTCGTGGGTGTGATCAGATGACATGTCGACCTTAGTGCTCACAAGGGCCTTCTGGGGAGGGTCGAAAGCTCGTCGGGCACGGTCTGAACACGTGGGTCTCACTCAACGCTCGCGTGCCAAGGCTCTCGGTATCGTTCTGTTTTCGTGACTGCGATGACACAGCGGGAGTGCCCTCCCCGGTTTATGCTTTCGCGGATATCACCAGATGATGTGGTCCACGGCATCACTCGCTCTCCAGCGGGTCTCCGCGGGCCTTTTTCATCGAAGCTGCTAGAGAGGAAGCCAGCGATGAGCAAGGGACGCATGACCATGCGGGCCTCCGTGGCGATCGCCGCGGCCGGTGTGGTGGCCCTGTCGGCGTGCGCGGCCCCTGAGGACGTCGAGGGGCCCGGTGGCGACGGAGGCGACGAGACCACCTTCCTCCGCCTCGCCACGGGTTCCACCGGCGGCACCTACTACCCGCTCGGTGGAGAGATCGCCCAGGTCTGGAGCAACAATATCGAGGGCGTACAGGTGGACACCTTCGCCACCGGTGCTTCGGTGCAGAACCTGCGTGCCCTGGAGGGCGAGACCGAGGACGAGGACGCGGGCGCGATCGACCAGGTCGAGTTGATCATGTCGGTCAACGGTGTGGCGATGCAGGCCAAGGAGAGCGCCGGCCCGTTCGAGGACGAGCCGCTGGACGACCCCGAAAGCATCGTGGCCCTGGGCAACATCTACCCGGAGGTCATGCAGGTCGTGGTCTTGGCCGATTCGGGTATCGAGTCGATCGCCGACCTGGAGGGCGCCAACGTCGAGCTCGGCCCTCCGGGGAGTGGCACCGAGGTCGCGGCCCGCCAGATCCTCGAGGCGTACGGTATCGATCCGGACAGTGACATCAACGCCTTCGACAGCACATTCGGCGACGCGGCCACCGCGCTCGGAGACGGACAGGTGGACGCGGCCTTCGGCATCCTGTCGGTTCCGGCCGCGGGCATCGTGGAGGTGTCGGCCAACAACGACGTGAACATCCTGCCGATCGAGGGTGATGAGGCCGACGAACTCATGGCCGCGGACGAGAGCTACAGCCCGCTCACGATCGACGGTGGAACCTACAACGGGCAGGACGAGGACGTCGTCACCCTGACCCAGTGGGCGACCCTGTACACGACGGACTCCCTGGACGAGGAGCTCGCCTACGAGCTCACCCGTGTCATGTACGAGAACGCCGGTGACATCGGCCACGAGGTCGGCAGCCAGATCCAGCTGGAGACCGCGCTCGATGGCCTGGGCGACATCGAGCTGCACCCCGGTGCCGAGCGCTTCTATCAGGAGCAGGGCCTTTTGGACTGATCGTTTTTCGTGATGGGGCCGCTCGGCGAACCGTGTCGGGCGGCCTCGCGCGTGCGATGGCCGGATCCTTCGGCAGGTGAAGGCCGAGAAGAGATGGTGGGGACGCCCACCGATGAACGAGGACGAGGGTGATGACAACGGACTCCAACGCCACCAGCGAACCTGGTGGCCCCGCGGCCGTCGGTGGAGGTGCCGCCGCCGGTGAGCCGGATCCAGGAGCTCTGCGGAGTATCGAAAAGGACCTCGCGGCTCTGGAAAAGCATGACTTCACTGAGGACACCGGGATCGAGGGCACTCGTACCGACCTGCGTGCCGTCTGGCGCTGGAGTGTCTTCTTCGCGGCCTTGGCACTGGCTCTGTTCCACCTGTGGACGGCGTTCACCGGAACGCTGCCTCCGTTGCAACAACGATCGTTCCACCTGGCCCTCGGCCTCGGCCTGGTGTTCCTGCTGTACCCGACCAAGGCGCGCTCCGAAGGGCCGCATGGGCCCTTCTACGGGGCGACGATGGCCTTCAGCGGTCTTCTGGTGGCCTACGTCGCGGTCGGTGCCTTGTCCGGGGCGAACACCGCCATGTACCTGTACCTACCGCAGTGGGTGTTCGGTGCCATCGCGGTCGTCGTCTTGGGTGTCGCGGTCGGTGTGATCCGCCGGTCCGGTGTGTCCGAGCAGACCTCCCGGGCCCAGAGTGGTGCCGGGTGGACCCTGTTGGGCGGGTCCGCTCTGATCTCGGTGGACCTGGTGACCAGTGAATCGGGCGGGGGTTTCTTCTTCCTGCCGGTTCTGGGCCTGGCCCTGGTGGTGTTGACCGTCGCCCTGTCCGTGATCCTGCTCGTCGCACCCCATTTCGTGCCGCAGGCCCTGTGGCCGCTGGTCCGGCGTTGGGGACTCACGTTCACGGGCGTGGCGCTCCTGGTCGGCATGCTGGTGACGGGTGTGGCGGACTGGAACGTCGTCGGTCCCGCCGCCCTCATCCTGTTCCTGGTTCAGGCGGCCCGCCACGTTCCGCTGAAGCTCCTGGGCATGCCGGTCTTCGACCTGGTACTCGCGGTGATGGGCGTGTTCGCGGGCATGTACATGTTCGTCAACTACGAGCAGATCACCCGTACCGTCGGTATCATGAACCCCACCTACGTGATGGTGGGGACCATCGGCATCCTGCTGATCCTCGTCGCCGCTTCGCGTGTGCTCGGTTCGGCTCTGGTGGTGTTGGCCGCGGCCCTGCTGGCGTTCGCCTACTTCGGGCAGGACATGCCCGGTTTCCTGCGGCACCGGGGCGCCAGCGTCGACCAGATCATCACGAACCTTTACGTGGGCACCGAAGGGGTGTTCGGTACCCCCCTCGGGATCTCCGCGACGTTCATCTTCCTGTTCATGATCTTCGCCGCGATGCTCCAGCGCACGGGTATGGAACGCTTCTTCACGGACCTGGCCCTGGGGGCCACCGGTTCCTCGGTGGGTGGTACCGCCAAGGTCGGCATCGTGACCAGTGCCTTCTCCGGCACGATGACCGGCAGTTCGGTGGCCAACACCGTTTCCAACGGCGCGTTCACCATCCCGATGATGAAGAAGTCCGGGTACAAGCCCGAGTACGCGGGCGCGGTGGAGGCGGCTTCCTCCACCGGTGGGCAGATCATGCCTCCGATCATGGGCGCGGGCGCGTTCATCATGATCGAGTTCACCGGCGCTTCCTACCAGCAGATCCTGACCGCCGCGGCGATCCCCGCGGTGATGTTCTTCGTCTCCCAGTACGTGGTCGTGCACTACGACTCCAAGCGGATGGGGGTCGGTGGTCTACCCAAGGAGCTGTTGCCGAACCTGCGTCACCTGCTCCTGACCCGGGGGTACCTGATCGCCCCGGTGATCGCGATCTTCGCGCTGCTCTCCATGGGTTATTCACCGATGTTCTCCGCGATGGGCGCGGTCCTGGCCACCGTGGTCATCAACCTGGTGTCCCAGTTGGTGGTTCTGCCCTGGCACCGTGTGGACGGGCGTGTGCGCCTGCGTAGGGCGGGGGAGGCCCTCGGAATCGCTCTGCGCCTGGCGCTTCCGATCGCCGTCGCGGCCGTTGCGGCGGCCGTTCTGGTATGGGTGATGGACAACATCGTCACCGGTCTTGACCGGGGTGTGACCGCGCTGGCGATCTCCTTCGCCTTGGCGTTGCTCGGCATCGTGCTGATGAGGGTCTTCACCTCCTGGAAGGAGACCAGTGACGATCGGCTCAACCTGCACAGTTTCCTGGACGGTCTGGTGGGCGCCTCGCGTCTGGCGATCCCGATCATCGTGGCCTGTGCCTCGGCGGGGATCATCGCCGGTGTCATCATCACCACGGACCTGGGCCTGAAGCTGAGCTCTGGACTGTTGGGCATCGCCAACTCCCTCAGCGCCGGTCTGGCGAACCTGTTGACGATGGTGGTGACCTCGCCGGTGCTGGCCTGGACCGGTGCGGGAGCGGACTTCGGTGTCGAAGCGGTCGCCTCGATGCGCGTCGACCTGTTCTTGGTCCTGGTCATGTCCATGTTGGCCTGCCTGATCCTGGGTATCGGTCTGCCGACCACCGCCAACTACGTGATCACCGCGACCCTGGCGGCTCCGGCGATCGTGGCGGTCCTTCAGGGCGAGTTCGAGACCCGGACCCTGGCCATGCTGTTGATGGCGCACCTGTTCGTGTACTACTTCGGTGTGTTGGCCGACATCACGCCGCCGGTGTGTCTGGCGGCCTACGCCGCCTCGGGTATCTCCGGCGGTGATCCGATCAGGACCGGGTTCTACTCGGTGCGGATCGCGGTGGCGGCCTTCGTGATGCCGTTCATGTTCGTGTTCAACCCCGAACTGCTCTTGCAGGACGTCACGCTGGTCACCGGGATTATCGCGGGGACCTCGGGTGTGGTGGGGTCCGCGTTGGTGGCCGTGGGCCTGGTCGGATACATCGACCGGCACCTGCAGTGGTACAAGCGGTTCGGCTTGGTCCTGGGTGGTCTCTGGCTGGTCTCGGCCACGTGGGAGACCAATGTGGCCGGGCTGGTCCTGGTGGGCGTGATCATCGGTTACGAGCGCTGGAAGACCAAGAAGGAGGGCGGACCGACCTTCATCCCGCAGGTGGGCGGGGTCGCCGTTCCCCAGGGTAAGGCCGTGGCCGAGTCCGCTGCGGCCGGGCCCGCGGTGGCCGAACCGGCCCCCGCCGAGCCCAGAGAAGAGGGAGAGAAGGCCGGGGAGGACGGCGGACGGGAGTGACCTGTCCCCGGCTCGGTGTCGCCCGTGTCCCCGGCTCTCCTCGACGAGACCGGGGACACGGTCTTCTCGGGGTGAGATCGATCCCCGAGCGAGGCCGGGCCCTTCTCCGGTCGGTCCCGTGATCGAACCGATTTCGGATGGCGGCGCACCCACCCCTGACACGGGTTAGCCTGAAACAGTGAGCCAGAGTCGTACCTACCAAGTGCGGACCTACGGCTGCCAGATGAACGTCCACGACTCCGAGCGCCTATCCGGTCTGCTGGAGGACGCTGGGTACGCACGCGCAGCCGAGGACACCACCGCCGACATCGTCGTCTTCAACACCTGTGCGGTCCGGGAGAACGCGGACAACCGTCTCTACGGCAACCTGGGGCATCTGCGTCCGGTCAAGGACGCCAACCCCGGGATGCAGATCGCCGTGGGCGGTTGCCTGGCCCAGAAGGATCGTGGTGAGATCGTGCGCCGCGCCCCTTGGGTGGACGTGGTGTTCGGCACGCACAACATCGGTTCCCTGCCGGCTCTTCTGGAGCGTTCGCGCGTCCAGAAGGAGGCTCAGGTGGAGATCGCCGAGTCCTTGGAACACTTTCCGTCCACGCTGCCCAGTCGGCGCGAGTCGGCTTACGCGGCCTGGGTGTCGATCTCGGTGGGCTGCAACAACACCTGTACCTTCTGCATCGTGCCCGCGCTGCGGGGCAAGGAGAAGGACCGCCGTCCCGGCGACGTGCTCGCCGAGGTGAGGGCGCTGGTGGAGGAGGGCGTAACCGAGGTCACCCTGCTGGGGCAGAACGTCAACGCCTACGGCAGCGAGTTCGGGGACCGACAGGCCTTCTCCAAGTTGCTGCGTGCCTGTGGGGAGATCGAAGGGCTCGAACGGGTCCGCTTCACCTCTCCGCACCCGCGCGACTTCACCGACGACGTCATCGAGGCGATGGCCGCCACGCCCAACGTCATGCCCCAGTTGCACATGCCGTTGCAGTCGGGGTCCAGCCGGGTGCTCAAGGCGATGCGTCGTTCCTACCGCCAGGAGCGTTTCCTGAGCATCGTGGAGAAGGTGCGCGCCGCCATGCCGGAGGCCGCCCTCACCACCGACATCATCGTGGGCTTTCCCGGTGAGACCGAGGAGGACTTCGAGGAGACCCTGCACGTGGTCCGCGAGTCCCGCTTCGCGATGGCGTTCACCTTCCAGTACTCCAAGCGTCCCGGGACCCCCGCCGCCACCATGGACGACCAGGTGCCGCCGGAGGTCGTCAAGGAGCGTTACCAGCGCTTGGTCGCCCTACAGGACCAGATCTCCTGGGAGGAGAACCAGAAGCTGGTCGGCCGCGAGGTCGAGCTGATGGTCGCCGAGGGCGAGGGCAAGAAGGACGGGGAACACCGCCGTCTGTCCGGTCGTGCGCCCGACAACCGTCTGGTGCACTTCAGCGTGGGCGACGCGGACGATCCTCGTCCGGGTGACATGGTCACCGTCGAGGTCACCTACGCGGCCCCGCACCACCTGGTCGCCGACTCGGGTGTGCGTCACCTGCGGCGCACCCGTGCGGGTGATGCCTGGGACGCTCGTCAGGGCAAGCCGGTCCAAGTGAACAAACCGGACGTGATGTTGGGGATGCCCAAGGTCGGGGTCCCCGCGGAAGAACCGGCCCCGGCGACCGGTTGCTGCGACGCCTGAGTCGAACCTTCGTTTTCAGGCCCCGCGCCCCTGGAGGGTGGGGTGCGGGGCCCGGTGTTGTCAAACCTTCCTCGAGCGGAGCCGGACCGGCGGTTCGCTCAGCCGCAGTGTCCCCGGGACCGTGTCGGGCCGAGGTAGGCGGTCGGGTACCAGAGAGCTCGGGAAAGGCCGTGAGGAGGACGCTTACGGCTCCTTCGGTTCGTGGGCCGCCGCCGGTGGCACCCACCAGCGCTAACGCGACGACCACATCCACGCCCCCGATTCCGGCTCCGTTTCTTCGATCGTCTTTTTGACTGTGTGACCGGTTTCCACATTCTCTCACACGGTCAACGCCAGACGCGGAAACATCCGTTGACAAGGATGGAGATAACCTCGCCCTTGTGTTGACCGTTGCCGCCGTGTGCCCTCATCCGCCGGTTCTGTTCCCTGAGATCGCTCAGGGCGCCGCCACCGAACTCGATTCCTTGCGTGCGGCCTGTGACCGTGCCGTCGCCACGCTCGGGCGGAGTGGTTTCGACCGGCTGTACGTGGTGGGTCGTGGCCCGATCGAACGCAGCCATGGTGCCGAGGCCGCAGGAGGGCTGTCCGGCTACGGTGTGGACCTGCGGGTGGGGGCCGGGCCCGCCGTCCTGGATCTGGCGGCCACGACCGGGCGATGGCTGGCCGAACGTGGAGGGCTCACCCCAGACGGCTACCTCGAACTCGCCCCCGACACCCGTGCTGAACGCGCGCTCGCGCTGGGCGCCGAGTGGACGGGGAACGCCGAACGGGTCGCGTTGCTGGTCATGGGGGATGGTAGCGCTCGTCGAACCGAGAGCTCACCCGGCCGCGTGGACGAACGGGCGGTCCCCTTCGATGACGCCGTCGCCGAGGCGCTGAGCAAGGCGGACACCGCCGCACTGGCCGGGCTCGACGCGGATGCGGCCGGTGAACTCATGGTCGCCGGACGTCCCTCCTGGCAGTTTCTGGCCGGCGCGACCCAAGGGCGTCCCTTCATCGGAGACCTGCTCGCCTATGAGGCCCTCTACGGGGTGGGCTATCTCGTCGCCACCTGGACCCGGGACGAAGGCTTCGATCGAGTCCGACGGTCAGGGAGTCAGAGCCGGCCGTAAGGCACCATCGTGGCCACGTCCACCAGAGCCTCACCGGGTTCCTCGGTATGGCCGGAGAGCGCGGCCTCGACCTGGGCCATCGCCCGCTCCAACAGGGTGGGTGAATCGTAGGGCAACCAGTGCACCCGGGGATCACGGCAAAACCACGACTCCTGACGCCTGGCGAAGCGGCGGGTGGCCTGGGCGGTGCTCCGCATGGCCTCGGATTCGGTCATCGCACCGTCCAACTGGGCCAGGGCCTGGGAGTACCCGAGCGCCTTGGACGCGGTGCGGCCCTCGCGCAACCCTTGCTTGTCCAGGTACCGGACCTCCTCCAACAGCCCTTGTTCCCACATGCGTTCCACGCGCAGGTCGATGCGCTCGTCCAGTTCGGGGCGCGGTGCGGTCAGTCCCAGCTGCACGCAGGGGTAGAAGGACGTGTGGGCCGGCAGGTTGGCGGTGAACGGCTTACCGGTCAGTTCGATGACCTCCAGCGCCCGAACGATCCTGCGCCCGTTGCCGGGCAGGATCGTGCGTGCGGCCTCGGGGTCGGCCTCGGCCAGACGGGCGTGCAACAGTCCGGGCCCCACGTCGGCCAGTTCCGCTTCCAGGCGTGAACGTACCTCGGGGTCGGTGCCGGGAAAGTCCATGTGGTCCAGAACGGCTCGCACGTAGAGTCCGGAGCCGCCCACCAGCACGGGGATGACGTCGCGGTCGGCGCAGTCCTCCACCCGTTCCCTGGCCATGGTCTGGTAGCTGGCCACGTCGGCGGGTTCGTGCACCTCCCAAACGTCCAGAAGGTGGTGCGGCACGCTTCGGCGTTCGGCCTCGGTCAGCTTGGCGGTTCCGATGTCCATGCCCCGGTACAGCTGCATGGAGTCGGCGTTGATCACCTCACCACGGCGGCCGGTACGTTCCTCCAACCACTCCGCGAGGTCGACTGCCAGGTCCGACTTGCCCACAGCGGTCGGGCCCACGACCGCGATCACCTTGATCATTCTTCCAGCGTAGTCACGTCGTGACCACGACACGCCCACTCGGTGTGAGAGGAGGGTGGGAAAATTCTACGGTCGGCGAGGTGGACGAGCACCCCTAGGATGGTCCGCATGCGATTCGCCAAGGGCCACGGAACAGAGAACGACTTCGTGATCCTCCCCGACCCCGAAGGGGAGCTCGAACTCACGGAGGAGATCGTCCGACGGCTGTGCGACCGCCGTGCGGGCATCGGTGGTGACGGCATCCTGAGGGTGGTTCGTACCGCCAGGCTGGGTGAGACCCTCGCCCCGGCCGCGCGCACCGCCGAACGCGCCGAGTGGTTCATGGACTATCGCAATTCCGACGGCAGTATCGCCGAGATGTGCGGTAACGGGGTGCGGGTCTTCGCCCGCTACCTGCTTCACGCGGGTCTGGTCGACTCCGACCGTTTCGAGGTCGGTACCCGCGATGGCGCCAAGGAGGTGGTGATCGAGCCCAACGGCGACATCACCATAGACATGGGCCGAGTGGAGATGCAGGGCACCTCCTCGGCCAAGCTCGCTCGCCAGGTCGTCCACGGCGCCCAGATCTCCGTGGGCAATCCGCACCTGGCCTGTGAGGTGGAGGGCCCGGTCGCCGACGTCGACCTGACTCGTGCCCCTGAGTTGGACACCGAGGCCTTTCCCCAGGGCGCCAATGTCGAGGTCTACCGGGAGGTCGAGCCCGGCGTGCTGGACATGCGCGTGTACGAGCGTGGCTCGGGGGAGACGCGTTCCTGCGGCACCGGTATCGTGGCGGTGGCCGCGGCGGCCACCGCCGAAGGGGACAACGAGAAGGTCTGGAAGGTGCGTGTCCTGGGCGGCGAGTGCACCGTCTACATGGACGCATCCGGAGCCCGTCTGAGCGGTCCGGCCGTCATCGTCGCCGAGGGCGAGACCTTCCTGATCTGAGAGGTCGGGGCCCTTTGTCTCGTGTTCGCGCTCAGGTGGGCGCCGGGTTCGTGCGCGCCTTTGCGGGGTCACTGTCGTCCTCGCTCGGTTCCGGGGCGTGGGTCAGCTTGCGTAGGGCCTTGGAGGTCAGCAGTACGAGCCCCAGGATGAGTTCTCCCGCACCCGCGATCAGGATCACCGCGGTGATCCCCGAGTCCACCCCGGCGAAGGCGAGACCGATCGTGGTGAGGACCCACTCCACCGCCGCGGAGTCGTTCAGGGCGCCCGCCCCGAGGAGACCCCCCACGAGTACGGCGAGCGGATACAGGCCCTGGCCCATGAGGCGGCGGGCACCGAAGACGGTCGCCTGGATGTCTTTAGGCACCCGTTCCTGCCAGATGGCGGTGAGCGGGGCGTTGGACGCCTGAACGCACAGGTTCCGCACCGTGTAGGCGAGCACCCAGATGACGGGGATCACGGTCACCACTAGAAGAAGCCTGCCCACCAAGGCGCCGCAGACCACCCCGCCGGCGATCAGCCACCGCCTGTCCACCCGTGTGGCCAGAGCGAACACGATCACCGATCCCAGCAGCAGACCGAGCGCCCCGGCCACGTTGACCGCGGCCAGGTTCCAGGCATCCTTACCCTCCGTGGACGCGGACACGACGAAAGCGGTCATCGCCGCGATCGCCAGCCCGTTGAACAGGTTCACCCCCGCGAAGCTCAACTGCAGTGTGCGCAAGTCGCGCTCACGCCAGATGTGGGCGAGTCCCGCCGCAGCACCGGCGAAGGGTCTCAGCCTGAGAGTTCGCCCCGTGGCCGGGCGGGGCGGCCACCGCACGAAGAGCACCACCAGAGCGCACAACAGGAAGGTGCTCGCGTCCAGGACGAAGATCAGCGCTGGAGCGAGGAAGGCGTAGATGGCCGCACCCAGAAGTGGTCCGGCCACGATCGGGCCGTTCTCCAGCAGGGAGGTGACACCGTTGACGCGTGTCAGGTTCGCTTCCGAACGCAGTTCGCGCACCGACGCCGCCAGGGTGACCGACAGACCGGTGTTGAACAGCGCTGATACGAACACCAAACCCAGCAGCCAGGGAACACGTTCACCGACCCCGAGATAGGCGATCCAGGCCAGTATGGAGGCGACCAGGGCGAGCGCGACATTGCAGAACAACGCGGTGGGCTTGCGGTCGAAATAGTCGGCCACGGCGCCGCACACGGGTGCGAGATAGATGGAACCGAATGTGGAGACCCCGGTGATGAGCGCGAGCACCGCCACGTTCCCGGTCTCGGCGTACACGATCAGTCCCAAAGCGAACGACGCCGCGGTGGAGCCCAGGAGTGAGACCAGTTGACCGCCCCACAACACCCAGAACGCCTGGTGGCCGATCACTCGTCCCCGGCGCGGGAATCTCTGTTCCGACACGATGTTCGACTTTCTAGCAATAGCCCGAGCCCACTGGTCCCGGTGCGCTCAGAAGGGCGGCGGTACGAGCATGTTCCGAGTGAGGGTGTGATACGTCGCGGTTTCTCATGGCGGATCACGGACTCACTGCCAGTGCCAGGGTGCCAGTCCGACGTCGGTGGAGCGGTAGTCACCCAACTTCTCCAGACGCTGGATCGGGCGCAGATCCTCTCCTGGAACCAGTTCCTCCAACCGGTGCACCAGCCATTCCAGCTTCTGGCGGTGGTCCAGCTTCTCGTCCGGTACCAACTCATCCAGCCGACGACGCAATTGATATAGCTTGTGCCGTACGCTCCTGCGGTGCGCGGTGACCAACTGGGAGTGGGGGACGACCCGCGCAAGTCGCTCCAAGCGTTCGTCGGGGCTCAACGAGGGATCCGGCAAAAGGGTCAGCAATCGGACCGAAAGGTCGATGAGTTCCTCGACGACCTCTTCGAAATCGTCATCGAATCGGGGAGAGTACTCGTGGTCTTCGAACACCTTGCGGCGGTCTTTGTCCTGCGCGGGCAGGAGAGGAACGTAATCGAGGACGATCTTCATGGGTTCAATCGGCAAGAGGGCCACCATATAGGTTGAAAGATGAAACAGGGCGGGGTCAATCGATGCGTATGGTGTTCGGATCTGTGTGCGGGGGCGTCGAGGTGTCGGTACGGGCTCGTGTCCGACTTTCGGAATGAGAGATCGACTACATATGACCCTTGCGCGTCAGTTGAGTGTACGTCGATGCTCGTTCCAGCATTTGACCCACAAAGAAGGCCCCCCTTTGGGTGAATGATTCGAGATGCTCCTGGAGTGCTGAGGAAAGCTCGTCCAATGATTTCTCAGAAAATTCAACGGCGCCCTCGATTACTTTTCGAGTCTCAGGCGGAAGGTCATTTCGCTTTAGGATTTCATGGCGCCAAGGAATTAGCATGGTGTACACGGACGCCGCATGGAAAACTCGGTCGAGGGACCACAGGCTTTCGCTGCCCTGGCCCTTGCGCCATGAAATGTCAACCTTTACGCCTTTGCCCGAGTCGAAATCCGCGGGGAGGATCGGTTCTGTGAGTATCCGGGCGTTGATGTACTGGTGTATGCTTTCGTGGAAAAGGTTTTCTGCCAATAGATGGATAGAAGACTCTCGGAGGACGCTCCTGGGGGGTATGTGTTTCCAGGCAACCTTGGAGAAGAAAGTCTGCATGGGGAAATCAGGGAACGATGCGGATGTGATGGGCCTAGGGTTTCCGGGGTCGTTCAGGACGTAGGTTAATGTCGTCGTGTAGTTCTTGAATAGGGTGAATGCCCACGGATAATCAGCGATCATTTCGATCGCACTCTCCGTTTCCGAGCGTGTCTCACTGGTTGGTTTCGTCGCTTCCTGCCCAGGCAGGTCCAACGCCTTGTTGAATGGGCCGTCCTGAGTCGTTCCCCACGCCCACCAGAACTCGTGCCCTGATACGGTAAAAGACTGCGTGGAAATATCCGAGATCAGGCTTTTCCAGGGTTTTCTGGTCAGTTTCGTGTGAATGAAGGAGGGCGTGGTCCCGGAGACGGAGCCCTCGGCTCCGAGTCTGGAGGCCAGGCTGTTCCGAGAAACGAAACCGGGCAGGGCTGCTGCCTGGTAGGGCTGAACTTGGGTCATGGTGTCCTGATTCCCGATGTCGTTGTCCGCTTCCACCGGAGCATCCGGGCTTGGATGGTGTCCGCTTGCCGCCCCGCCTTCACGTGGGTGGCCGGTGGTTCCGCCCGCGTCTTCTCCGGAACCTCCCGTCCCCCGGCCGCTGAGTGGCCTCAACACGGAGGCTCGGGAAGGTTGTTCGTGTCGATGTGTTTGGCGGAAACCGGCCGAAAGGCCAGAGCGAGTAGTGTTACGGTTTCTCCTGCAGCGAGGGGGGTTCGCCCGTGGGGGGTGAAGCAACCGTCGAAAGCGAGGGCACCACCCTTTTCCAATGTATGGGATTCGTATCCGGACGGGCCGAGGAACAACGTAGAACTCAGCTTTTCCGAATATCCGTGAAAATGATCCAGGCAGATGAGGACATTTGCCTCCCCGTAGCTGAAATCATCAAGGTGGAAATTCAGCCGCTCGCCTTCGTTGAAGTAGCGGATGTAGGTTCCGCCGTGTGGGAATTCTATGGTTTCCTGCGTCAAGGTTTTAAGTTCGGAAACTATGCCCGCAGAGTCGAGTAGGTCGGCGACATGGTCCGACAATCGGGCATTCCATCTTCCATTGTGCTGCCAACCGTGGTCCCGAAAAGCCCGATCGGAGTCTTCGTAAATCTTCTCGAGGGTATCGGTGTCGAGGAAGTCGCTAGACTGGTATCTGGGTCTGATCCGCTCCAGTGACCGCAGGGACCGCAGGTGTTCGGTGTATTCCTTGCAGAAATCAGACCACTGAGGCGCCTGGTCGGAGACACTGACTCTATCTCGTATCCAGTAACTCCATTTTTGACTCCAGGAATAGCTGTCCGGCGTCTGGGTCGGCTCCTCAGTGGTCATTTTCTATCGGCTCTCTAGGAAGACTTCTTCGGCTCTTCCAGGAGCATCGGCTCCGGAACAGAGTGGTCGAGTCGGCGGGTCAGTCGATTGACATCGACCTGTGAAACCGAGTCCTGTTTCCTGGAGGATCCATTGGTGTTCTTGTCATTGGCTTCGGTCATGATGACCTCCGCTTTCGCGTGATATCAGTGCGAGTGATGCGCTGTGACATTACTCGGGCACCGCAGAGCCAGTCAAGGGCTTCAGGGGGATCGCGGTATGCTCGATTCGGGTACTGAGTCCCGCGCAATGCAGAATTCGCAGTTCAGGTCGGCGCTCGTTTTTCGTCGACCCTTTCGGGCGGTAGAGATCTCTTGATCACTGAAGTCCATAGGAGATTGTCAATCATCGGATATCCATCCCGGCGGTGGTTTGCAAGACGGGGCAAGTGGGAAGGAGTCTTGAGTTAGTGCTCTTGCCGAACACATGGACGTCTTTCCCCACCGTGCCCGGCCGCGGCCCTGGAGAGGGAAGGTCATGGCGTAGGGCACGCCGGTCCGGGACGATACGGCAGACCCCCGTTGGGCACGCGGAAACGGCCGGTAGGTTCGACCCACCGGCCACGTTCGATCCGGATGACTCAGCCCCGACCCAGGAGTCGGTCCACGCTCAGGCCACGCAGGGAGGCGTCCAAGATCTGCGCGGTGTGCGTGATGGCCATCGATGAGCCCGCACGTTCCATGGCCGAGGCGATCTGGAGTGAACATCCCGGGTTGCCCGACACCAGTACGCGCGCCCCGGTCGAGGCCACGTCTTGGCCCTTGCGCTCGCCCGATTCGGCCGCGGCTTCGGGCCGGAACAGGTTGTACACCCCCGCAGAACCACAGCAGATCTCCTTGTTCGGCAGGTCGGACACCTTTAGGTCGGGGATCGGGGCGAACAGTTTCCGGGGTTGGCTGGTGACCCCCTGGCCGTGGGACAGGTGACAGGCGTCGTGGTAGGCCACGTGCAGCGGCAGCGGATGACGCTTCGCGTGAGGCCCGAGGTCGACGAGGTACTCGGCCAGGTCGACCACCTTGGCCGATATCGCGCGGGCGCGCTCCACCCGCCTCCGGCTCTCCCCGGCCTCGGCCATGGTGCGATCGAAGTGCTTCATGCTGGAACCGTAGCCGGCGACCTTCTCGACCACCCGACCACCACTGCGCGCCACCACGCCGTCGGCGCACACCACGGTCATCCCGATCACCAGGTCGCGCAGGGCTCCGGCGAGCAGTCGTCGTGGACCGCTCAGCCCGGTGGCCAACGTTTCGCCCACGGTCCCCCGGTGCGCACCGGATCATGGGACAGGCGCTGTCCTGCCTCGGCCAAGACCCGTCGGAGTTCGGCCACCGGGGTGCCCGCGCCCACCTCCACCACCAGGTCGCCGGCGTTGTGCTCGATCCAGGAGAGCGCGGGTGTCCACCAGCAGGTCCACCGAGCATGGTGGCGCGCCCCAACCCAGGGCGGTGCCGCCACCGCGCGGGGTGACGGTCAGGCCGGCCTCACGGGCCGCCCCCAACAGTCGCCCCAACGCCTGGGTGTCCTCGAAGCGGGCCACGCGTGCGGGCACCACCCCGCACACCGCGTCCTCGACATCGCCCTCGCGCAGGGCGGCCCCTTCGACGTCCAGATCCTTCACGCTCGGCCTTCCCACCTCTCGCCGGTGGTGGGATGGTTCAGAACAGTTCGGTGACCTGCTCGATCTGGGCGTCGACCTCCGCGGCCGGCCCGTCCAACTCCACCACCAAGACCGCGGCGGCGGCCGCCGGGTAGTCGCAGGCCACCGCCGCCTCCGCGGCCTCGATGGCCGACGCGTCCATCATCTCGATGGCGGAGGGCAGGACCCCGGCGGCGATGATCGCGCTTACCGCCTCACCTCCGGCGTCCATGGAGGTGAAGGCCGACAACAGGGTGACGGTCTTGTGTGGGCAACGGGTCAGGGAGACGGTGACGCGGGTGGTTACTCCCAGGGTGCCCTCGGACCCGATGAACGCGCCGATGAGGTCGTAACCGTGTGCGCCCGTGGCCTTGCCGCCCAGTTCCACGATCTTTCCGGCCGGGGTGACGATCTCCAGGACGCGCACGTGGCCCGAGGTGAACCCGTACTTGAGGCAATGGGCCCCACCGGAGTTCTCCGCGACGTTGCCGCACACCGAGCAGGCCTGTTGGCTGGAAGGGTCGGGTGCGTAGTAGTAACCGTGGGGTGAGGCGGCTCGGGTGATGTCGAGGTTGGCCATACCGGGTTCGACCACGGCGCACTCGTTGGCCAGGTCGATCTCGATGATGCGCCGCATACGTGAGGTGACCAGGAGGACGCCCTCGGCGTGGGGGAGTGCTCCAGCCGACAAACCGGTGCCGGCGCCCCGGGGGGACGTAGGGGACACCGTGCTCGGCGCACAGGGAGACGATGGCGGCGACCTGGGCGGTGGTGGTGGGCATGGCCACCACCCCGGGGGTGGCGCGGTGGTGGGCGAGGCCGTCGCGCTCGTAGACACGGCGTTGGGAGAGGTCGGTGAGGACGGTCCGCACCGCAGACCTCGCGTAACCGAGGGATGAGGACGGTCAGGTTCGCCGGTGTGCTCTTCGGGTGTGTGGACGTGGCCACGGGGCGCCTCCCAGGTTCGGTCGGAGCGCGTACTGGCCCCGTACTCCGACCGCGACCTCGCAAGGGCGACCGTACGACCGCACCCCTTGCCGAGACAAGGGGTGCGGTGGAATCAATCTTCCGTTTTGTGAAACTCTTCGGCGGCGTTCGAACTACGGCATGCGCTCGTAGGCCGGCAGGGTCAGGAAGTCGACGTACTCGTCGTCCAGGGCGACCTCGGTGAACAGTTCCTTGGCCTGCTCGTACAGGTCCTCGTCGTAGGCGGCGCCCAAGGACTCCTTGATGGTGACGAGTTCGGCGTCGATGATCTGCTTGACGAGTTCGGCGGTGACCTTGGGGCCGTCGTCGAGGGTGACGTCGTTGTGCAGCCACTGCCAGATCTGCGAACGGGAGATCTCGGCGGTGGCGGCGTCCTCCATCAGGTTGTGGATGGCCACCGCGCCGTTGCCACCCATCCAGGTCGCAAGGTACTGCAGGGCGACGTTGATGTTGGCGCGCAGACCGGCCTGGGTGACGCCACCCGGGGTCTGGTCGACGGCGAGCAGGTCGGCGGCGGTCACCTCGACGTCGGGACGCTGCTTGTCGATCTGGTTGGGCTTGTCGCCCAGGACGCCGTCGAAGATCTCGCGGCAGATCGGGACCAGGTCGGGGTGGGCGACCCAGGAGCCGTCGAAGCCGTCGCCGGACTCACGGGACTTGTCGTCGCGGACCTTGGCGAAGGCGTTCTTGTTGACCTCCTCGTCCTTGCGAGAGGGGATGAACGCGGCCATGCCACCGATGGCGTGGGCACCGCGCTTGTGGCAGGTCTTGACCAGCAGTTCGGTGTAGGCGCGCATCATCGGGGCGGTCATGGTGACGGCGTTACGCTCGGGCAGCAGGAACTTGCGGCCACGGGTGCGGTGGGTCTTGATGATGCTGAAGAGGTAGTCCCAGCGACCGGCGTTGAGGCCGGCGGAGTGCTCGCGCAGCTCGTAGAGGATCTCCTCCATCTCGAACGCGGCCGGGATGGTTTCGATGAGGCAGGTGGCGCGGATGGTGCCGCGGGGGATGTCCAGTCGCTCCTGGGCCAGGACGAAGATGTCGTTCCACAGGCGGGCCTCGAGGTGGCTCTGCATCTTCGGCAGGTAGAAGTAGGGGCCCTTGCCCTTGGCGATCTGGCGCTTGGCGCTGTGGAAGAAGTACAGCGCGAAGTCGACGATGCCGCCGCTGGTGCGCTGACCGTCGACGAGGATGTGCTTTTCGTCCAGGTGCCAGCCGCGCGGGCGGACGACGATCGTGGCCAGCTCGGAGTCCTCCTTCAGGGCGTAGGTCTTGCCCTGGGGGGAGGTGAAGTCGATGGTGCGGTCCAGGGCGTCACGCAGGTTGAGCTGCCCCTGGATCATGTTCTCCCACAGCGGGGTGTTGGCGTCCTCGAGGTCGGCCAGCCACACCTTCGCGCCGGAGTTGAGCGCGTTGATGGTCATCTTGCGGTCGGTCGGGCCGGTGATCTCCACTCGGCGGTCGGTGATGCCCGGGGCGGGCGGCGCGACCTTCCAGCTATCGTCCTCGCGGATGTGCTTGGTCTCGGGGAGGAAGTCGAGGTCCTCCCCGGCCGCGATCTGCGCCTCACGGGTCTTGCGCGCGGCCAGCAGCTCCTGGCGGCGGGACTCGAAGGTGCGGTGCAGTTCGGCGACGAGCGCGAGGGCGTCGTCGGTGAGGATCTCGTCGAACCGGTCGTTGAGGGGTCCCGTGATCTCGACCCCGTGTGTGGCGCCCATGGAAAACCTTCCGCAATACGAAATAAGCTTCTGGTATGTGGAAGTGAAACTACTATCTTGACGTCAAGCGGTCAATGTCGCTCGCCACATCGATGACGTGCGAACTTTTCCTGGAGAGAAGCTTGGCGAAACTTCTTCGGTAAATATCGTGATTCTTCGATTCTGCCAGGAGTTTGGAAGGTCACACGGTCGGCGAGGGGCAGTGTCTGGTGTCACGCCGCCCGTGAAAATCAACGTGCCTTCACCGCGGTGAAGTGCCACCATCGAAGCCAGGGGCGAGTCCCGCGGACACCCGCCCCGCCGCACGAGGGGCGTCGGCCGTGCCAGACGACACGGCGTTCGCCCCCAGGCACAGGGGAAGAAACCCGGTGGTGTCCGCGTTGACCCAGCTGGAGGGATATGAATACTTCTGAGATCCACGGAAACGACCGAACCGACCACGAGGCACCGGGCGGGGACGCGTTCCGTGAGACGGCCGCCGTCGAGGACGGTGGCCGGAGCGGCCACACGCCCGACGCGGCCACGGGCGCCGGCGACGACCGGGACGGTCGCCGTCAGGACACGCCCGACCGGGGTGAGATGGAACTGGCCGAGCGTCATGCCCTACGTCGTATCCAGAGCCTGTCCACCGAACTCACCGACGTCACCGAAGTCGAGAACCGGGCCCTGCGTTTGGAACGCGTGGTCCTGATCGGCGTTTGGACCCGAGGAACACAGGCGGACGCCGACAACTCGCTCACCGAACTCGCTGCCTTGGCCGAGACCGCCGGAGCCCTCGTTCTGGAGGGTCTCACCCAGCGCCGTTCCAAGCCGGACCCGGCCACCTACATCGGCAAGGGCAAGGCCGCGGACCTTCGCGACATCGTCGAGGCCACCGGGGCCGACACCGTCATCTGCGACGGAGAACTCACCCCTGGCCAGCTGATCCAGCTCGAAGACGTGGTCAAGGTCAAGGTCATCGACCGCACCGCGCTCATCCTGGACATCTTCGCCCAGCACGCGAGCAGCAGTGAGGGCAAGGCCCAGGTCGAACTCGCCCAACTCAACTACCTGCTGCCCCGACTGCGCGGTTGGGGTCACTCCCTGTCCCGCCAGGCCGGTGGCGCCGGTGGAGGCGGCAACGGTGGCGTGGGTCTGCGTGGTCCCGGTGAGACCAAGATCGAGACCGACCGTCGACGCATCAACGACAGGATCGCCAAGCTGCGTCGTCAGCTGACCCACATGCGGACCGCACGCGACGTCAAGCGCGACGTCCGGCGTACCCGCCAGGTGCCCTCGGTCGCCTTGGCCGGTTACACCAACGCCGGTAAGTCCAGCCTGCTCAACCGGCTCACCGGAGCCGGAGTGCTGGTGGAAGACGCCCTGTTCGCCACGCTGGACCCGACTGTCCGCCAGGCGCGCACGCCCCAGGGCCGTGGTTTCACACTCAGCGACACGGTCGGTTTCGTCCGTTACCTGCCGCACCAGTTGGTGGAGGCGTTCCGTTCCACCCTGGAGGAGGTCGCCGACGCCGACCTGATCCTGCACGTGGTCGACGGTTCGCACCCCGATCCCGAGTCACAGATCAGTGCGGTCCGTGAGGTCTTCGCCGAGATCGGCGCGGGTGACGTGCTCGAACTCATCGTGGTCAACAAGGTCGACTCCGCCGATCCCGACGTCCTCAAGACGATGCGCACCCACCACCCCGACATGGTCGAGGTCTCGGCGCGCACCGGTGAGGGGATCCCCGCACTGGTGGCCGCGTTGGCGGACGCCCTGCCCGAGATCGCCGAGGAGGTGCGCGCGCTCGTCCCGTACTCGCGGGGCGATCTCGTCGCCCGAGCGCACGATGAGGGCCGTGTCGTCAGTGAGGAGCACACCGCCGACGGCACCGAGTTGCACGCCTTCGTTCCCGCGCCGCTGGCGGCCAGGCTTGGAGAGCACGCGCTCAGCACGGTCTGACCTCTTCTGCGGGGACACGTCGAACACACCGGACATTTCGAGGCCGTGGCGAGCCGAATGTGTACGGGATGAGAACACACCGAGGCCGGGGCACCCACAAGGGTGTCCCGGCCTCGGTCCATGTACCCGGAGTACACGGACCACTCATGTTCGGTGGCTTGCTCCGAGTTCGCCGATGAAGTGGGTCTTCGCAGCTCAGCGCTGATGTGAGTGGCTTCAGTACTCGGTGGGATGAGGAGTTCGGGCCCGGAACTCTCGCATTCGTCATCGCACAGAGGTGTACACAGAGTCGGCGAATGGGCTACGGTTTCGGAGCACCGGCCGGCAGTGTCCCCGCGCCCCCTGAGGTCCGAAACCCCACTGCCACGGCACCGCGAGGCGGACTCCGACCGCCCACGGCTCTGTCGGAAGTACGTCCAGATACGAGGTCGCCATGTCCGCCCGTGCGTCCCATGCCCCTGTGCCACGTGCCGCGAACCGGAACTGAACGGCGAAGGCGGACCACACCATGTCGGTACTACTGCTCACCAACATCGGCCGCCTGTGGACCGGTAACGAGCTGCTGACCAAAGCCGCCGTCCTCATCGACAACGACCGGGTGGTCTGGGTCGGGCCCGCGGCCGAGTTGCCCCAGCACATTCCCGGAGTGATGGAGGATCTCACCGACGTCGACGAGATCGTCAACATCGGGGGAGGGCTCCTCACCCCCGGACTCGTCGACGCCCACTGCCACCCCGTGTATGCCGGTGACCGCTACGCCGAGGTCAACATGTGGGCCAAGGGCGCCACCCGCGCCGACATCTTCGCCGCCGGCGGAGGAGTGTCCACGACCGTCACCATCACCCGTGGAACCGATCCCTGGACACTGTGCAACGCCGTCCGGGAGCGACTCCGCCGCTGGGTGCTCTCCGGTTGCACCACGGTGGAGGCCAAGACCGGTTACCACCTCACCCGTGACGGCGAACTCGCAGATGTGCGCCTGCTGCGCTCCTTGGAGGAGGAGCCGGGCATGCCGCGCCTGCACGTCACCTTCTTCCCCGCACACGGGGTGCCTCCGGAGTTCTTCGGGCGTCCCAAGGAGTACGTGGCCACGGCCGCTTCCTGGCTCAGTGACGCCGCCATGGCCGGGGCCGATGGGGTGGACGTCTACTGCGACAACCAGCAGTTCACCACCGAGGACGCCCACATGTTGCTGGGTGTCGGCCAGTCCGTGGGGTTGCGCACCACCATGCACGCCTGTTCCCGGCCTCGCCACGGCGCCGTGCGGATGGCCGCGGAACTCGGCTGTACCTCCGTGGACCTGCTGCACGAGGCCGACGACCAGGACATGCTGGCCTTGGCCGCTACCCGCACCCCGGTGGTCGCCTGCCCCACCACCGCCCTGCACGAACGTCGAACCCCGCCGGTGCGTGCCCTGCTCGACCACGGTGTCCCCGTGGGGTTGGGCACCGATCACAACCCCGGCCAGTCCGGCACCACGTCCATGCCGCTGGTCATCTCCCTGGCCGTGTCCATGTTCGAGATGACCGTGCAGGAGGCGCTCAACGCCGCCACGGTGGGCGGAGCCCACGCCTTGGGAATCAACGACCGTGGACTCATCGCCCCGGGCAGCCTCGCCGACCTGGTGCAGTGGGACGCCGACCACGAGGGCGCCTTCGCCTGGTCCATGGGGCTGAACACCCTGCGTGTGTGGCAGGGCGGTCGGACCATCCGCTGAAGTCGACGTCGGATTCAGCGGGTGCCGCGGGCTCGGGCGATCTCGATCACCGCGCGCTCCAGCGCGTACTCGGGGTCGCGTCCGGCTCCCTTGATCAGGGCGTCCGTCTCGGCGACCACCGACAACGCCCGGGTCACCCCGGCCGGGCTCCACCCGCGCGCCTGCTGACGCAGCCCGCGCATCTTCCACGGCGGCACCTTGGCCCGCTTGGCCAGTTCGGCATCGTTCATCCCACGTGGCGGCTGGGCGGCGACCGCGATCCCGCGCACCGCCCCGGCCAGAGCGCTGTTGATCAGCACAGGAGCGGTTCCCACCGCCAACGACCAACGCAGCTGCTCCAGCGCTTCGGGCAGGCGCCCCTCCACGGCACGGTCCGCCACCGTGAACCCGGAGGCCTCCGCCTTGCCCGAGTGGTAACGGGCCACCGCGTCGGCGTCCACCCGCCCTTCGGTATCGGCGATCAACTGGGTGCAGGCGGCGGCGATCTCGCGCAGCTCGGATCCCACCGCGTCCACCAACGCTTGGGCGGCGTCGGCGGTGATCTGACGCTTGGCCGTGGAGAACTCGCCTTTGACGAACGCCACCCGTTCGGAGGCCTTGGTGGGCCCCTTGCAGTCCACCCGTTGGGCCCCCGCCTTGGTGGCGGCCTGGAGCAGGGCCTTGCCCTTGGCGCCCCCAGCGTGGGTCAGTACCAGGTTCACGTCGTCGGCGGGGCTCTTGAGGTAGTCGGTGACGGTCGCCGCCAGGTCCTTGGTCAGGTCCTGCGAGGAACGGAGCACCACCACCCGGCGGTCCCCGAACAAAGATGGAGAGGTGACCTCCACCAGGGTGGACAGGCCGACCTGGGAGGGTAGGAGGTCGTGGACGTCCACCTCGGGTTCGGCCTCGCGGGCCGAGGCGACCACGGCGGCCACGGCCCGGTCGACGAGCAGTTCCTCGTCTCCGACGATGAGCGTGATGAGGGCGGGTGCAGGCATACAACGAGCATGCCACGCCCTACCGACCGGCCGGTGCCCTTCAACGGTCGGGGACGGGGCCACGGGAGACCACCCGTACCGGGGAGTCCAACACGGCCACGTCCCCGTCGCGGTCGGTGCGTGCGTTCACCCGGGCCACCCGTTCCAGGATCCCCTGGGTGGACGGAGCCGGATGGCCATAGGGGTTGTCCGAACCCACAGAGGTCACCGACACCAGCGCCCCGGTGGCTTCGAGAAAAGCGGGCTCCTGGGTGCCGGCCCCGTGATGGGGGGTGTTGAGCACCGTCACCGCCAACAGCGCGGCGTCCGGGCCGCGCAACAACTCTCCCTGGGCGGGCTCCTCGATGTCCCCGGTGAGTAGAACCGACAGGTGAGGGCCGTCCGCACGAACGACCACGGAGGCGTCGTTGACCGAGCCCGCGTAACCGGCCCGAGGCCACAGCACCCGCAGCGCCCAGGGACCCACCCGCAACGATCGGCCCCGTTCGGCCACCGTGAGCTCCGCACCTTCGCGAAGCAGTAGGCGTCCCACCGGTGTGGAATCGAACCCCTCCGGGGCCAACACCGACGTCACTCGCCGATGTCGCAGTACTCCCGGGGTTCCGTCCACGTGGTCGGCGTGGTCATGACTGAGCACCAACAACGGGACGTCGCGCACCCCCAACCGGCTCAAACACCCGTCCACCACCCCGGGGTCGTCCCCGGTGTCGTACACCACCGCCTCCCCCGGCCCCGTGGACAACACGAGCGCGTCCCCTTGCCCCACGTCGCAGGCGACCAACGCCCACCCCCGCGGGGGCCAGCCTCCCGGTACGCACCGGGCCGCCGCTCCCAGCAGCAGAGCCACCACCGCCACCGCGGCGAGCACTCGACGGGCCCGGCCCCGAATCAGCAGGAAGACCACCACCAGCGTGGCCAGCAGCAGTGCTCCGACCAGGTCGGAACGCCACGGCAAGGCTCCGTAGGGTACCCGCGCGCCCACCTGTGCCACCCTGGCGATCCAGGAGACCCCCAGGCCCGGCAGATGTACCAGGACCACGGCCGCACCGGACCACACCGCCGCCAGCGCGACCAACGCCGACCCGGCCACGGTCACCACCGCGACCACAGGGGCGGCCAATACGTTGGCCGGCACCGCGACCCAGGAGACCTCCCCGGACAGCGAGACCAGGACCGGAGCGACCGCCACGTGCGCCGCGACCGCCACCGCCAGAGCCTCCGCGAGAGGGCGGGGCAGCCGAGTGGACCACGCGCGCGTCCAACCGGGCACCAACAGCAGGATCCCGGCGGTGGCCAATACCGACAGTGCGAACCCGTAGGAGGACGCCAACCCGGGGGCGACGAACAGTACCCCCACCACGGTGGCGCTCAGCGCACCCAATCCGGCCTGCGTACGCCCGGTCGCCAACGCCAGCAACCCGAGCGAGCCCATGAAGGCCGCCCGCACCACGCTCGGTTCGGGTCTGCACACCAGGACGAACAGCCAGATCATCACCGCGCCGCCCAACACCGAACACCATGTCGGGGCGCGTGCCCACCGCGCCAGCGCCAGCACGAACCCGGTCAGGATCGCCAGGTTGGCACCGGAGACGGTCAACAGATGAGTCATTCCGGTGGCCCGGAAGTCCTCCGCCGTCTCCTCCGACAGCTCCGAGGTGTCACCGACGATCAGGGCGGGCAACAACCCTCGTTCGGGCTGGGACAACTCGGCCGTGGCCTGGCGAAGGTCGGAGCGGACCCCGCCGGCGAAAGCCTGTAGGCGGCCGGCCTTCGCCACCTGTTCGGGCGGGCCCCGGACCGGGACCAACGCCGCGGTCAGTGGGTCGTCCTCAGCGGCCAAGAAAGCGCCACGGGCGGTGAAGGCCTGCCCCGGTAGCAGTCCCGACCATCCCTCGCCGGAGGCCAACACCACCACCGAAGCGCGGGAAGGACGCACCCGACCCTCCACACGTACCCACAGGGTGCGTGCCGGCACCACCCATTCCGCACGCCCAGGGCGAGGCATCCCAGCCCTGGAGCGTGGATCCGCCGTTGCCACCGCGGCGAACTCCACCTCACCCTCGTGTTCGACGGCCACCGCAGCGGCGCTCGTCATGGTCCTGTGCACGTGGAGGCCGGTCACCGCGGCCACCGTCGCCACGCATACCAGGGTCGCCACCGTCACCAGGGCGGGCGCCTGCGCCACTCGGTCGAACCGGGCCATCAGGAAGACCGCCAGCGTGCAGGCGGCCGCCACGGCCGAGCCCGACCACGCGGCCCAAGGCGGAACGGCCAAGGCCGCCAACGCGCAGGCCCAGGAAGCCGAGGCCGGCGCGACCAGCCGCAGGTCCGGCCGGTTCAGTCCGTACCCGTCGGTCCCCAGCCAGGTCACCATCGGCCCTCACCCCACGGTCACGTGCGGCCGTAGGTTCTCCAGGGTCTTCTCCCCGATCCCGTCCACCCCCAGCAGATCGTCGACACTGGAGAAAGAACCCCCAAGAGCCTCCCGGTGAGCGAGGATCTGCCGTGCCTTCTTCTCCCCGATCCCGGGCAGGGTCCGCAACTCCGTCTCTCCGGCGGTGCTGATGTTCACCAATGAGGTTCCCCCGCCGGGCACACCCGCGTTTTCGACGCCCTCCTCCTCCGCGACGCCGACCAGGATCCGTTCTCCGTCGGTCAGTGTCCGGGCCAGATTGAGCAGGTCCAGATCGGTTTCGGGTAGTGCGCCCCCGGCCTCCTCCACGGCGTCGGCCACCCGCGACCCGGCGGGCAGGGTGTACAGGCCCGGTTCGGTGACCTCACCGCCAACGTGCACCACCACGTCCTCCTCTGGCTCCACGTCGGGTGGCGCATCGGTCGAGGTATCGGCGCTGCCGGGGACGTCATCGGCGAAGGAACCCTCGGTCACCGCTTGGGTGACCAACTCGGGGGCGGTGACCTCTTGAGGGCTCTCACGCGACATCAGGAACGCCGCCACGACCGCCGCCACACCCAGGGCCAGCAGGACCGCCACCGACCTTCGGGACAGCGCGCTCTGGGAGCTCCAGCCACGTGTCACCCGTTCCAGGGCGCTGAGGGATTCCTCGGGTGACAGCTCCACGTACCCGGCGGGTGGCCGTTCTGGTCGGCGTGTGGGCCGGGAAGGGTCCCGCGTCCCCTCCGGTGGTTCCGGCGTGGTGGCCCGTCCCTCCTCGGAGGCGCCCTGAGTCCGTGCGGGCGGGTGCGTCCCGGGCCCTGGCCCGGCCGGTTCCCTCCAGGGTCCGGACGAGCGTGTCTTCCGGTTTCGCGCAGGCCTCGGTGCCGGCACCGAAGGTGCGGGAGTCGAGGGGGCTGAGAGGGGCAGTACGTCCCGCGAATCCCGCTCCCGCCATGGTGGCTCGGTGCGCGCGGAGAAGGGGCGGTGGGCGGCGTCGGCCTCCGGAACCGCGTAGGGGGCGCTGGGCACCTGGGACCCAGATCCGGGTTCGGACGCCGAGGGCACGACCGGTGGGCGGGGAATACGGGCGCGCAAACGCCTGGCCACGGGAGAGGCGTCCAGTCCGAGTGCGCGGAGTCGTTCTTCAGGGGTCGATGTGGGAGAGGGGCGCCGTGACCGGCGCGAAGCGGTCATGCCATCAACGCTAGGGAGTCGTTCACCCCCTGTCACCGGTCGTTTTCAAGCTGTGGACAACTCGCCGGTAACCGTGATCCGTGCTCCTCGGAACCGGCCGAGAACGACGACAGGGCCCGGGCTCCCAACGGGAGACCGGACCCTGGAAAACCGCGGGCCACGCAGTCCTTAGGCGGACTGGAGCTGGTACAGGCGCTTGGCGATCGCGCTCTTGCGGTTCGCGGCCTGGTTCTTGTGGATGACGCCCTTGCTGGTGGCCTTGTCCAGAGCGCGGGCGGCGGTGCGCTGCGCCACGGTGGCCTTCTCGACGTCCCCGGCCTCGGCAGCTTCGCGGAACCTCCGAATGGCCGTCTTCAGGGAAGAGCGCACCGCCTGGTTGCGGACACGAGCCTTCTCGTTCTGCCGGTTGCGCTTCTTCTGCGACTTGATGTTCGCCATGCGAAAACGTGCTCCAGTAACTGTGATCTGCGCGCCGGTCGAACAGGCGGCTCATCTCATGGGCAGCCGTTCCATGAGTGGCGTGCGTGGGCACCGGCGCAGGGTGTGTGAGTCCATAGGGCTCGAATTCGAACGTGGAAGTCCGAGACACGGACTTCTCAGTATGCCGTATTCGGCGGACCGCTCAGACCTGGGGCACGTGAATTCGACTACGAACTCTCAGGAGAGCGGGTCCAACCACGCCGTTCGATAGGCACGCACGTCGTCTTCGGTGGCCTCGTCGGCCAGGTAGAGCGCCACTCCGGTCGTCAGGCCCTCGGGTGGTTCGGCTCCCGACA
>NZ_ANBD01000093.1 GCF_000341005.1 Nocardiopsis alkaliphila YIM 80379
TCTCGTTGTCCCGAACGGGACCCCACTCCGGGCCGTCGTAGGTGGGCACACCGAACCGCAGGATCAGGTCCTGACGGGAACCGATCGCCGCCACCGCCTCGCTCACCTGGCGCACCATGAAGCCCCCGTACATCCCCTCGGTGGGCATGTTCGCGTCCACACCTGGGAGCACGACCTCGTCCGCGTGCTCGGTCACCCGGTCCAGATACCCCTTGGACCAGTACTTCTCCTCCCCACCGGTGACGAAGGAGGCCACCCGGCCCCCGGGGATCAGCTCCACGTGCTGGGCCTGTACCGACAACACCGGATCCTCACCCAGCTCATCACGGACCATTTCCATCAGGGTGGGGATCGAGGGGTCGTTCACGGTCACCGGACGGATCTCCAGGTGCACCCCGGCGAAACCGTCCGCGCCGATCTCGGCGACCTCGGGCGCCAGCTTCTGGCGGGCCGGGGCGGGGAACCGGTCCCGCAGCAGAGACGACCCGGACTCCACGTGCCGGAGCCAGGCCAGGGGCCGCACCTGGGGATAGGCGGAGTCGAGCCACGACAACAGTTCATCGGTGCCCTCGACCCGGGCCACGGTCCCGTCCGTGGCCACGTCGCCCGTGTGAACGTACAGGGTGTTCACCGACCCGGTGTCCAAGAGCTCCGCCAGGGTCGTGGTGTCCTCCCACGAGCCCACCCAGGCCGCGTCCGCGTCCTGAGAGGCCGCCCGATCCTGTGGCGTGCCCGAGTACTGGAAACTCAACAGGGCGCCCGCGGCCACCACCAGCACCAAGACCGCGGCGACTCCGGCGACCAGTCGTCTCAAAAACCACATCACCCGCACGCCACCCGCTCTCGTCTCCAGCGGGCCCGGGCCCGCCGCCGGTTCGCATAACCTGGGATCGACATCCGCGAACCCGCGCCCATACTGCCCTACCCCGAGGGCGAATACCCGGTGAGGGCGGTGCCGGTGCCGTGGGATGATGAAGGATGCCGTGCGCCCGAGGCCATGGTGGGGCGGCGCCCCACCGGCGCGCACGAGATGGAACCAACCCTGTTGAACGGAGCACGGTGGCACAGCCGAACTGGACCGATCCCGCGCTGATTCGCAACTTCTGCATCATCGCGCACATCGACCATGGCAAGTCGACGCTGGCCGACCGGATGCTTCAGATCACCGGCGTCGTCGAGGACCGTCAGATGCGCGCCCAGTACCTGGACCGCATGGACATCGAGCGCGAGCGCGGCATCACCATCAAGTCGCAGGCGGTGCGCATCCCCTTCACCGCCTTGGACGACAAGACCTACACGCTCGATCTCATCGACACTCCCGGCCACGTCGACTTCACCTACGAGGTGTCGCGTTCGCTGGCCGCCTGCGAGGGCGCGATCCTGCTGGTCGACGCCGCGCAGGGGATCGAGGCACAGACCCTCGCCAATCTGTACATGGCGCTGGAGAACGATCTACAGATCATCCCGGTCCTCAACAAGATCGACCTTCCCGCGGCCCAGCCCGAGAAGTACGCCGAGGAGATCGCCGGGATCATCGGTTGTGAGCCCTCCGACGTGCTCAAGGTCAGCGCCAAGACCGGTGAGGGGGTCGAGGAGCTCCTCAACGAGATCGTCAACCAGATCCCGGCGCCGGTGGGTGACGCCGACGCCCCGGCCCGCGCGATGATCTTCGACTCGGTCTACGACACCTACCGTGGTGTGGTCACCTACGTACGGGTCATGGACGGCCGACTCAGTCCGCGTGAGCGCATCCAGATGATGTCCACCAAGGCCTCCCACGAGATCCTGGAGATCGGGGTCAGCGCGCCCGAACCCACCAAGTGCGACGGGTTGGGCGTCGGTGAGGTCGGCTACATCATCACCGGTGTGAAGGACGTGCGTCAGTCCAAGGTCGGTGACACCATCACCTCCCTGTCCCGGCCGGCCGAGCAGATGCTGGCCGGGTACCAAGAACCCAAGCCCATGGTGTTCTCGGGCCTGTACCCGATCGAGGGCACCGATTATCCGGTCCTGCGCGATGCCCTGGACAAACTCCAGCTCAACGACGCCGCCCTCAGCTTCGAGCCGGAGACCTCCGCCGCCTTGGGTTTCGGGTTCCGTTGTGGTTTCCTCGGCCTGCTCCACCTGGAGATCACCCGGGCCCGTTTGGAACGCGAGTTCAACCTCGACCTGATCTCCACCGCCCCCAACGTCATCTACCGGGTGGAGATGGAGGACGGGGCCGAGCACGTGGTGACCAACCCGAGCGAGTTTCCCGAGGGCAAGATCGACTCCATCTACGAGCCGATGGTCAAGGCCACCCTGCTCAGCCCTTCCGACCACATCGGTCAGATCATGGAACTGTGCCAGGACCGCCGTGGTGAGCTCCAGGGCATGGACTACCTGTCCGAGGACCGGGTGGAGATGCGCTACACCTTGCCCATGGCCGAGATCGTCTTCGACTTCTTCGACGCGCTCAAGTCCCGCACCAAGGGGTACGCCTCCCTGGACTACGAGCCCATCGGTGAGCAGAACGCCGACCTGGTCAAGGTCGACATCCTTCTTCAAGGTGAGGCCGTGGACGCCTTTTCCGCGATCGTCCACCGCGAGAAGGCCTACGCCTATGGCGTGGAGATGACCAAGAAGCTGCGCGAGCTCATTCCGCGGCAGCAGTTCGAGGTGCCCGTCCAGGCCGCGATCGGTGCCCGTGTCATCGCCCGCGAGAACATCCGAGCCATCCGCAAGGACGTGCTCGCCAAGTGCTACGGCGGTGACATCAGCCGTAAGCGCAAGCTGCTGGAGAAGCAGAAGGAGGGCAAGAAGCGGATGAAGATGGTCGGTCGGGTCGAGGTGCCCCAGGAGGCCTTCATCTCCGCCCTGTCCACCGATGGTGGCGGTTCCGAGGACAAGAAGAAGAAGTAATCGTGGCCGGCCGAGGCCGGCGGGCGATGAAGAAGGGGTGTTCCCAAGGCTGGGAACGCCCCTTTCCCTTGTGTCCTGTTCGTGCCATGGCGGTCGGGGTGGGCCTGCTACGGGGCGGCGTCCAGAACGACACCGGCGATCCCCTCCACGGCGCCCCACGGGTTTCGAGGAACAGGGCCTGACGGCGCCCGGACGCCTGAACCCGTGGTGCACCGAGCAGGATCCAACGGCGAAGGGCGGTGGGGCCTCACCCCACCGCCCTCGACCCGGTCCCGGACCAGACCCTGTCCTTGGCCCGTTCGGACCTCGCACCGTCACCTGTCGCGCGCGTCGGTCGGCACGAGCGTCGAGTCGACCGAGAACGCCCCTAACCCTTGACCGCTCCGGAGGTCAGGCCCTCACTGATGTAGCGCTGAAGGAACCAGAACACCGCCAGGGTGGGCAGGGACAGCATGATGGCGCCCACCGCGAACATTCCGAAGTTGGTGTTGCGCTGGGAATCCACGAGTTGGTACAGCCCCAGCCCCAAGGTCTGGGAGCCGCTGTCCCGCAGGAACACACTGGCCAGCAGGAACTCGTTGATGGTGTTGATGAACACCAGCAGGGCCACGATCGCCAGTACCGGGGTCACCAGCGGCAGCATGATCCGGACGAACACCTGGGCGTGCGTGGCACCATCCATCTGAGCCGACTCGTCCAGCTCCTTGGGCACCGTGTCGAAGAACCCCTTCATCAACCACGTGTTGATGCTGAGCGCTCCCCCCAGGTACACCAGCAGCAGACCCCAACGGGTGTCGAAACCGATCGCCGGGTAGAGCTCACCGATGTTGGAGAACATCAGGTAGATGGCCACGATCGCCAAGAACTGCGGGAACATCTGGATCACCAGTAGCCCGATCAGTCCCACGCGACGGCCCTTGAAGCGCATCCGGCTGAAGGCGTAGGCCGCCAACGCGGACAGCAGGACCGTCACCGTCGCGTTGGTGATCGCGAAGAACAGCGAGTTGGCGTACCAGGTGCCGAACGGGGTATTGCGGAACAGGTCCTGGGCGTTGCTCAGGCTCGCGCCGGTCGGCCACAGTTGGGAACTGCTCAGCGTACCCACCGGGTTGATCGCGGCCGAGACCACGAACAGCACCGGGAAGACCGCGAACGTGACGACCACCAGCATCACGGCGTGACGCCAGCCGAGCCGACCGGCCCACAGGGTGAACCGCTTGCCCGCGGTACGTCGGTACACGGGCCCGACGGCGACGTCGGGGGTGCTCATCGCTCCACCTCCTGCAGGGCCTTGGTCCGGCTCAGGCTGACCACCGACATCACCGAGACGATCAGGAAGATCATCACCGACAGCGCCGCCGCGTACCCGTACTGGGCGGTGGCCTCGCTGAACGCCAGCCGGTACGTGTAGGTGATGAGCAGGTCGGTGGCGCCACCCGCGGTGGTGCCCTCCGAGCCGAACGGCCCACCCCTGGTGATCAACCACACCGCGTTGAAGTTGTTGAAGTTGAAGGCGAACGTGGAGATGAGGATCGGGGTCATCGCGACCATCAGCAACGGCAACGTGACGTGCCGGAAGGCCTGCCAGGGGCCCGCCCCGTCCAGCTGCGCGGCCTGTCCCAGTTCGCGTGGGATGGCCTGTAGGGCCCCCGTGGCGACCAAGAACATGTACGGATAGCCCAACCAGACGTTGGCCAGGATCACCGCGATCCGCGCCGCCCACACGTCGCCCAGCCAGTCCACCTGCAACCCCAACATCCGGTTGAACAGGCCGAAGTCGGCGTTGAACATGTCCCGCCACAGCAGGTACATGGCCAACGAACTCATGGCGTAGGGCAGGACCACCAGGATTCGGTAGACCACCTTGCCGCGCATCTTCGGCACGTGCAGGGTCAGGGCCACGGCCAGGCCCACCACGAACACCAGGAAGGTGACCGAAGCGGCGAAGGCGATGTTCCACACCAGGGTGCCGAAGAAGGAGGACGCGAAGGTCGGGTTGAACAGGAACCGGAGGAAGTTGTCCAGCCCCACCCCGACCTGCCACCCCTGGGGGAGGCGCCGGTCGTCCTCGTCGTAGAAGGCGCCGCGCTCGTCGTCGGCGTGGTAGACGATCCCGGTCTCGGTGTCCTCGACGCAGTCGCACGTTTGGTCGTAGACCCGCACGGCGCTGCCCTCGAAGGCGCTGGACAGACCGCTGGAGCGGATACCGGCGCCATCGTCGGTGGGGACCGCGAACCGTTGCAGTTCGTCGCTGCGCGCGTTCACCTGGGTGGGGCTCAGGACCGTGTATCCGAGGGTGTCGGTGACCTTCCCCGACTCGTCCACCTGGGCGCCCACGAGGTCGGTCAATCCCTCCTCGGTGCCCGCGTAGGCGTTGCCCTCGGAATCGGTGAGCAAAAAGACCAGTTCACCGGTCTCGGGTTCGCCGTTGACGGCCACGGTGAGGGTGAATTCTCGGGAGTCGGCGTCGCGCACCACCGAGTAGGCCTCGATGGAGGCGATCGCCTGCTCCTTGGTTCCTCGGTGTCCGTCGCTCATGTTGGTGAGCGAGGTGCTCATCGTGTAGAGCACCGGGAAGATCTGGAAGGCCATCAGGAACAGCACACCCGGCACCAGGTACTTGGCCGGGACGGTGCGTTTGGAGAGGTAGACCCAGTAGACGAGAGCCACCACGGCCACGACCAGGACGATCCCCCACCACACGCCCGCCAGGTACAGCGGCAGGACCGCCCACACGCCCAGGGCGGTGAACAGGCCCAACAGGAGGATCTTGATGATCTGGCCGCCGAGTGGGCTCCCCGAGGACGGGCCGGGGCGTTTGCGGCCCGCGGGCGCCCCCTGGACAGGGGCGCCCGCGGTACCAGGGCGGTCGGCCGTCACCGTTACCGACCGATCCGCTCGGCGACGGTCTCGTGAGCGGTCTCCATGGCCTCACGGGGGTCCGCGCCACCGATGACCTGGGCCTGGGCCACGCCCAGTGGTTCCCAGGTCTCGCCCATCTCCGGGATGTTGGGCATCGGCATGCCGTTCTCACCGGTCTCGGCCATCACCGCGATGTTGGGGTCCTCGGCGGAGACGGCCTCCAGGGCCTCGGTCTGCACCGGGGTGCGCGGGTCGGCCTCGTACAGCGACTGGATGAAGTCGGAGTCGGTGACGTAGTTGACCACGAACTCCTCGGCCAAGGCGCTGTTGGCACTGCCCTCGGTCACGAAGAAGCCCTGGTAGCCGATGTAGGGGCTGGCGGGCTCCATTCCCTCGAAACCGGGGATGGCGCTGATCTCGTAGTCGATGTCGGATGCGTTGGCGTCACCGATGTTCCAGGGACCGGCGATGAAGAACGGTGCCTCACCGTCGAAGAACAGGGAGGCCTCGTTCTCCAGGTCGATGGAGCGGCGCAAGACCCCTTCGCCCTCTTCGCCGTACTCGGCGATCTTCTCCATGGCCTCGATGGTCTCGTCGGAGCCGATGCCCAGGTCCTCGGGGTCCCAGTCACCGTTCTCGTCCTGTCCGAACAGGTAGCCGCCGGCCGAGGTCATCAGGGCGTTCATCCGGTAGGGGTCGCCCTCTTGGCCGACCGCCATGGCCAGGACCTCACCGGCTTCACCCTCGTCCTTGAGATCGGTGCCGATCTCGACGAGTTCCTCGAAGGTCTCCGGAGCGTCCGGAGCCATCTCGGTGTTACGCATGAGGAAGATGTTCTCCTGCGTGTACGGGACGCCCAGGAGCTGACCCTCCAGGGTCATGGCCTCCAGGGCGGTCTCGTCGAGCGCGGCCTCCCGGTCGGTGGGCAGCTCGACCGGCTGGACCGTGCCGTTGCGCATGAGGTTGCCGGTCCAGTCGTGGGCACCGATGAAGATGTCGGGTGCGTTGCCCGCCTGGTGGGCGTTGACCACGTCGCCCTGGATGTCGTCGAAGGAGACGTTCTGGACGTCGACCTCGATGCCGTTGGCTTCGGCGAACTCGGCGGCGGCGCTCTGGATGGCGTCGGCGCGCTCGGGGTCGGACCAGATGACCAAGGTGCCTTCGGCGGAGCCCTCGGCACCGCCGTCGCCATCTCCGTCGCTGCCACACGCGGTCGCCATCAGGGCGATCGCGGCGATACCGGCGATCGCTGACGCGCTTCGGGATCTCATGGTGTCTTCCTTCCGGGAGGACTGTAGAAGGTCCTGCATGCGGTTCACCGGAGGGTCCGGGTCCGTTGCGGGCATGCTTGATGATGTGACGTTAGCAATAACTTGCAATACATGAAAGTCTTTGCAAAGGCTGTGGATAAAGATGTGGAAACACCCTGGAAACAGGCGGGTGATGATTCACTCCACGTGCGCGTCTGCTTGCGCACGGTGGGAGAGCGGCGTCCTCAGGAGGCGAAACCCTCCAGGATCAAACGCTCGGCCTCGGTCAGCGCCTCCGCCGGATCGGCACCACCGATGATGTCCGCCGTGGCCTGCGAGAACGGACTCCACACGGCCTCCATCTCCGGAATCGCCGGCATGGGCAGACCACCCTCCCCGGCCTTCTGGAAGGCCTCCAGATGCGGGTCTTGGCCCGAGACCATCTCCAATGCCTCGTCCAAGGCGGGCACGCGCGGGTCGGCCTCGTACAGGATGACCGACAGCTCGGGGTCGGCGAGGAAGGACTGCGCCAGGTCCCGCGCCAACTCCGGGTCACCGGCCCCCGAGGCCACGAAGAACGCCTGCACACCGATCAACGAACGGGCCGGGCCCGCCTCGGCGAAGCCCGGTACCGGGTCCACTTCGAAGGCGACATCGTTCTCCTTCACCGTAGAGACGCTCCACGGGCCACTGACCAGGAACGGAGCCGCCCCCGAGGCGAACAGGTCGGTGGCGTTGGTGGAATCGGTGTCACGGTCGAGTACCCCCGAACCGTTCTCTCCGAGTGAGGCCAACCGTTCGAAGGCGGCGATCGACTCCGGGGCGGCCACCCCCAGATCGGTGGGGTCGGGGTCTCCCGCCTCGTCCTGTCCGAACAGGTAACCGCCGGCCGAGGTGAAGAACGGGTGGATGTGGTAGGCGTCGCCCTCCGTACCGACCTGCAGACTCAGGGCCTGGTCGACCGCTCCGGCCTCCACCAGGTCCTCACCGGCCTCCACCATCTCCTCGATCGAGGTCGGTGCCTGCGGAACCAGGTCCGTGTTGCGGAACAACCCCAGGTTCTCGGTGGCGTAGGGCACCCCGTACACGTCACCGTTGAAGCTGACCGCCTCCAGCGCACCCGGTGAGAACAGGTCGCTGTGGGAGGAGTCCAGTCCCACTGGAACGATCGCCTCGGCGGCGGCGAGTTCGCCGGTCCAGTCGTGAGGGCCCACCAGCAGGTCCGGGCCCAGGCCGGTGGCGTGCGAACTCAGGAAGCTGGCGCGCAGTTCCTCGTGCTCGACCACGATCACCTCCACCTGCTGGTTGACGTCGCGGGCGAAGGCCTCCGCGAAGGTGCGCATGGCCCGTGCTCGGTCCTCATCGGCCCAGATCGTCAGCGGGATGGACGAGTAGTCATCGGTCTCGTCCGCGCCCGAACACGCGACCAGGGTCAGGGCCAGCGTGCCGGCGCACAGGGAAAGGAGGGGAGTCCTCAAAGTGTGCTCCAAAGGTGACAGCGGGGCCCGTGGGGAAGACGGGCGGGGAGTACCCCGCACGAAGGGGAAACGAGGGTCGGCCCCGCAGGAAGAACGCAGGGCCACACCGTGGAAAGGGAAGGGGGAGGGTGCCGGGCGGTCACGAGGGAGACCTCGATCGCCCGACACCGTGTCAGAAGTGCCTCATACGCGCAGCCAGGTCGCGCTCTCGGCGGGAAGCGTCAACGTGCCGTCGGTGACCTCGACGCCCGGGCCGCTGGAGACCAGCACCTCACCGGAGGCGGCGAGCTCCACCGGGGTCTCGGTCATGTTCACCGCCACCCGCACGTTCGGCTCACGCTCGAAGTACAGGACCCCTTCGGGTGAGTCCAGCCAGGTCATGGAGCCGTCGCCCAGGGCGTCCAGCTCTCGACGCAGCCGCAGAGCCGTGGTGTACAACTCCAGGGTGGAACCCTCCACACCCCGCTGGGCGGCACGGGAGAGCCCGGCCCACTTCTCGGGGACCGGCAGCCACGGCTTGGTGCCCTCGGGTCCGAACCCGTACGGAGCGACCTCGCCCTCCCACGGGAGCGGGACCCGGCAGCCGTCCCGGCCACGGTCGGTGTGGCCCGAACGCTCCCAGTTGGGGTCCTGCAGGGCCTCCTCCGGCAGGTCGGTGACCTCGGGAAGACCCAGCTCCTCGCCCTGGTACAGGTACACCGAACCGGGCAGTGCCAGCATGAGCAGCGTGGCCGCACGCGCCCGACGCAGCCCCTGCTCACCATCACCGAAGCGGGTCACGTGCCGGACGACGTCGTGGTTGGACAGCACCCACGTGGTGGTCGCGCCCACGGCACCGTTGGAGGCCAGGGAGCGGTCGATGACCTCGCGTAGGCGCGCGGCGTCCCAGGGCGCGGTCAGGTACTCGAAGTTGAACGCCTGGTGCAGTTCGTCCGGACGCAGGTAGCGCGCGATCCGATCGGCGTCCTCCACCCATGCCTCCGCCACCAAGGCGCGATCGCCCTCGTAGGAGGAGGCGATCCGCGACCAGCGACGGTAGATCTCGTGCACCCCGTCCTGGTCGAAGTAGGGCAGGGAGGTGCTGCCGTCGAGCATGTCGGCCTTGGCGTCGGGATCGATGTCGGGCAGGGCCGGGTCCTTGACCATGCCGTGCGCGACGTCGATCCGGAAGCCGTCCACCCCACGGTCCAGCCAGAAACGCAGCACGTCGTCGAACTCGTCGTGTACCTCTTGGTGGGACCAGTCGAAGTCGGGCTGGCCGGGGTCGAACAGGTGCAGGTACCACTGCTCGGGGGTGCCATCGGGGCGGGTGAGGCGGGTCCAGGCCGGACCGCCGAAGATCGACTTCCAGTTGTTGGGCGGCTCCTCGCCGTTGGGGCCCTTGCCGTCCCGGAAGATGTAGCGCGCACGCGCCGGGTCGCCCGGTTCGGCGGCCACGGCCTCACGGAACCACGCGTGCTCGGAGGAGGAGTGGTTGGGGACCACGTCGATGATCATCCGGATGCCCTGCTCGTGGGCGTCCTTGAGCAGGGCGTCGAAGTCGTCGAGGGTGCCGAAACGCGGGTCCACGTCGCGGTAGTCGGCGACGTCGTAACCGCCATCGGCCAAGGGAGAGACGTAGAACGGAGTCAACCAGATCGCGTCGACGCCCAGTTCGACGAGATGGGGCAGACGTTCGCGGATGCCCGCCAGGTCGCCCTCCCCGTCACCGTTGGAATCGGCGAAGCTGCGCACGTAGATCTGGTAGATGGCGGCCTCACGCCACCAACGCGCCTCATGCTGCATCAGCGAGGTCCTTCCCGGTTGTTACTGCAAGTTCTTGCGCAAGATTACCGTCAACTTTCTATTATGTGACTACGATCTCGACTAGAGTTGCCTCCATGGGTCCACGACTTGCCGACATCGCACGGCACGCAGGCGTCAGCGAGGCCACCGTCTCGCGGGTGCTCAATGACAAGCCCGGTGTCGGCGGCGACACCCGTAAGGCCGTTCTGACCGCCCTCGACGTACTCGGTTACGAGCGTCCCGCCCGGTTACGGCAACGTTCCGCCGGTCTGGTCGGCATGGTCATCCCCGAACTCGACAACCCCGTCTTCCCGATGTTCGCCCAGGCGGCCGAGGGCGCGCTCGCCCAACGCGGTTACACCCCGGTGCTGTGCACCCAGACCCCCGGGGGGATAACGGAGGACGAGTACGTCGAGCTCCTGTTGGAACGCAACGTCTCCGGGATCCTGTTCGTCTCGGGTAGACACGCCGACACCACGGCCTCCCACGAGCGCTACCACGCCCTCGTCTCCCGGCGGCTGCCGATCGTTCTGGTGAACGGGTACTCGGACGCCATCCCCGCGGCCTTCATCTCCGCCGACGATCGAGAGGCCGGACGCCTGGCCGTCAACCACCTGGCCGCCCTGGGACACACCCGCATCGGTTTCACCAGCGGTCCCGAGCGCTACGTGCCGGTCCGCCGCAAGTTGGAGGGGTACCACCAGGCCCTGGCCGAACACGGACTGGACGGTGACGGCCTCGTCGAACTCTCCCTGTTCGGGGTCGAGGGCGGGCACGCCGCCGCGCTCCGCCTCATCGAACGCGGTGTCACCGCCATGGTGTGCGGATCCGACATCATGGCCTTGGGCGCCATCCGCGCCGCCCGCCAACGTGGTCTGCGCGTCCCCCAGGACTTCTCCGTGGTGGGTTACGACGATTCCCAGCTCATCGCCTTCACCGATCCGCCCCTGACCACCGTGCGCCAGCCGATCAACGCCATGGCCATGGCGGCCGCGCGTGCTCTGTGCGATGAGATCGCCGGGCACCCCGTCTCACACGCCGAATACGTCTTCGATCCCGAACTGGTCGTGCGTGGCTCCACCACCACCGCGCCGCCCTCCTCCTCCCGCATCGTTGCCGAACCCGCGGGCCACGAGACCAGGCTCACCGCGCGCCCCCACCCGACCCGCGACCCCGAAGGCGTGGTCCAGGGAGGCTGAGCCCCTCACGGACATGGACTCCGGCGGGAGCCCCGGACACGAAGAAGGGGTGCGTGTCGCGCACACGCACCCCTGGGCCCCCGACACTCACCGCAGGAGCGGGGCCCTTCGGACCAGGACGGTGGAGCCCCACCACCGTCCGAGACCGAGTGTGTCGGCCGACCGCACCAGGGCCAAGCCGACCAGCACCAGCGCGTAGACGATGTGGTCGTCCATGAAGGGATTGTTGTCCAAGGGCAGCACCGCCGCCCACATCAGGATCATCATCGATGCGCCCGAGGCCGCCGCGATCCGCTCACCGATTCCCAGCATCAGAGCCGCGCCGATGCCCAACAGACCCATCATGAACAGTGGGTCCACCCAGAAGGTCCCGGCGATCGAGTTGAACGCTCCGGCGAAGGGACCGCTCACCGCGTGGGTGAGGAAACCCTCGGTGGGGCTACCACCGTTGACCCAGGCCGCCTCGGCGGGGGTGGCGAACCCCAGTCCCAACAGCTTGTCGAAGAACGCCCAAAGGAAGATCCAACCGAGCGAGATCCGGGTGAGGGCGAAGACGTGACGGGCCGCGGGGGAGCCGATCGGCGGGGGGCNTGGTCGGGGGGATGGTCTTGTGGTGGGACATCGTGTGCCCTCTCGCCGGTCTGGTCGTGTCACCTCCCAGACAACCCTTCGTGAAAGCCTTGGACAAGGCCTTGTGGTAGCGCTCCCAAAGGACGAAGGGCCCATCCAGGGGGGAGGTTCGGAGAAAGCCCGGCTCACCGAAGTGGGCCACCCTTCCCACCGCCGCCGACGTGTCTGATGTCTCGGAGGCGAGAGCCCTTTGCCACAAAGAGTCCCCGCCCTCACCTGGCCGGTGTCCTCGAGGCCGGTCCACCCCATCGGGTCGGTGACACTGGAGGCATGCCTTCCGTAGCCCTTGACGGTGAACCCGTACCCCGGACCGGGGAACTTCCCGCGCATTCCCTCGCCGAACTCGGCGACCGCCCGCTCGGGTTCTACGTTCACGTGCCCTTCTGTGTCACCCGCTGCGGCTATTGCGACTTCAACACCTACACCGCCGACGAACTGGTCTCGCGCGATGGCACCGCCACCGCTTCCCGCCAGACCTACGCCGAACAGGCCATCGCCGAGGTGGAGTTGGCCGACCGCGTCCTGTCCGGTGATCGGCCCCCGGTCGGCACGGTGTTCGTCGGTGGTGGCACCCCCACCCTGCTCTCCGCAGAGGACCTGGGGAGCGTCGTGGCCGCGATCGGTGCCCGCTTCGGGTTCACCCCCGACGTCGAGATCACCACCGAGGCCAACCCGGAGACGGTCACCCCCGACTACCTGCGCCGGCTGCGCGGGGCGGGGTTCACCCGGGTCTCCTTCGGTATGCAGAGCGCCCGTCCGCACGTTCTGCGTGTCCTGGAACGTGGCCACACCCCTGGTCGCCCCGAACGGTGCGTCGCCTGGGCACGCGAGGCGGGGTTCGATCACGTCAACCTCGATCTGATCTACGGCACGCCGGGTGAGAGCGATGACGACTGGGCCGCATCCTTGGCGGCCGCGATCGGTGCGGGCCCCGACCACGTCTCGGCCTACTCGCTCATCGTCGAGGAGGGCACTCGTCTGGCCGCTCGGGTCCGTCGCGGCGAACTCACCGAACCCGACGACGACGCCATGGCCGATCGCTACCTCATGGCCGACGAGGCCTTGGCCGCCGCAGGGTTCACGCCCTATGAGGTCTCCAACTGGGCGCGTGGGGCCCAGGGGCGCAGCGCCCACAACATGCTCTACTGGACCGGAGGCCACTGGTGGGGCGTGGGACCCGGCGCGCACAGCCACGTGGGCGGTACCCGTTGGTGGAACGTCAAGCACCCCGCCGCCTACGCCGCGCGGTTGAGTGCTCGCCAGGCCCCGGCCCAGGCCCGAGAGGTCCTCACCGAGGCCGAACGTCGCTTCGAACGCGTCCTGCTCGAATTGCGGGTGGAACGCGGATGCCCCCTGAACCTGCTGGACGAATCCGGTCTGCTCGCGGCCCAACGCCTGGTGCGGGAAGGGTTGCTGGACGCCGACGCCCACGCCCGGGGGCACGCGGCCCTGACCCGACGAGGCCGCCTGCTCGCCGACGCCGTCGTTCGTGACCTCACCTGAACCGACCGGCTCCAGACTCCCGGAGACGGAAGGAGGGGCCCGGCGGCTGGGCTGAGCCGGACCCCTCCTCCTACGTTTCGAGGGTTACTTGACCCAACTGACGTTGAACGGGTAGCGGTACCACTCACCCCGGTTGGCGGCCACACCGGCCAGGATGGCGAAGACCAGTGCGCCCACCCAGATGATCATCTGTAGGAAGGCGCCGATGATGATGATGTACAGAATGACCGAGACGACGTAACCGATCGCCACCAGGATCTGGAAGTTCAGCGCTTGGGCGGCCTGGTCACGAACGAACGGCGACTCGTCCTTCTTGATCAGGAAGAAGATCAGCGGTCCGATGAAGCCGAGCACGATGCCGCTCAGATGGGTGAGCAGGGCCATCGTCCGCTCGTCCTGGTTGGGCTGGCCCGTGGTGGCGGAAGAGGGCTGCGGACCGTAACCGGGCTGCGGGCCGTAACCGGGGTGGGGGACGTATCCGCCCTGCTGAGGAGGCGGGTAACCACCGGACTGGTGACCGGACGGGTCATAGGGCTGCCCGCCCGGCTGCTGGTAGCCCTGTTGCGGGTCGCCAGGGCCGGGAGGAGGTGTCGGGTGGCCGCCGGACTGGTCCGGTGCCGGGTGGCCGCCGGAGGGTCCCTGACCCTGCTGACCGTAAGGGTCTTCGGGGGAAGGGCCGTTGGGATAGGACATGACGGGTCTTCCTTGATCTTCAGGATTCGATTCTACTTCAGGAGCCGGATACTGACCGGGTAGCGATACCACGCCCCCTTGTTCGCTCCGGACGCTCCTAGGACGCCCAAGACGATGGAAACGATCCATGTCAAAGCGATGAACAATGAACCGATCCAGGTCAGGTCCCCGAAAAAGACCCCTAGGCCGACGAACAGGGCGCCGGCGAACACGTAGGGGATCAGCAGGGTGAGCTGGAAGTTCGCGGCCTCGGCGGAGTGGTATCGGACGAATTGTGACTTGTTGCGTTTAGCGAAGTATATGGCCAGGGGCGGGATCCAGCCCAGGAAAGCGATCATGAATCCGGCCAGGTGCGCCGACATCGCGACCAGGACGTCCCCGTCGTCACCTTGGGCGGAGGACCGTCCCGGACGGACACCTGGCGGTTGTTCGTGGAAGGGCTGCTGTGCGCCCTGGAGGTGGGACGGCTGCTCGAAGGCCGGCTGCGCGGGAGGCGCGAACTTCGGTGGCCCCTGTCGCCACCGGCCCTGTCGGGCACCCGAGGGCTGCCCGTAGGGCTGCTGTGGGGCCTGTGGGTCGTACTGCTGTCCGTAACCGGGATGGCCATCCGATGGTGGTCGGAGCGTCGGAGGCCGCTGTGGGTACTGCTGGGGCGCCTGGGAGCCCGAGGGCTGTCCCCGGCCGGGTCGAGCACCGGGATGGGGCTGGGGAACCGGCGCCTGCCGTCCGGAGTCCTCGGGGCCCCGTGGCTCTTCCGGAAGCGGCTGGTTCGGCGTCTGGCTCAAGCTCTTCCTCGGTTCCGCTCGTGGGGACGCTGATCGAACACGTGAGACCGATGGGGCCGGCGATACGGCGGCATCTAGTCTTCCAAGGGATGAGGACCCGTGACGAAGTCGATGAGTTCCTCGACGCGTCCCAACAACGACGGCTCCAGGTCACCGTAACCACGGACCGAACCAAGGATGCGCCGCCAGGCCTCACCGGTCTCCATCCGCCAGCCCAGGGCCGCCACGACGCCCTCCTTCCACGGCCGCCCGCGCGGAACCTCCGGCCAGGAACGAATGCCCACCGCCTTCGGCCGCACGGCCTGCCACACGTCCACGTACGGATGCCCGACCACGAGCACGTCCTCGCCCCGCACCCGCTTCGCGATCCGACTCTCCTTGGAACCCGGCACCAGATGATCGACCAGGACCCCCAACCGGCGTCCCGGTCCGGGCGAGAACTCCTCGACCACCGACGGTAGGTCGTCCACGCCCTCCAGGAACTCGACCGCCACACCCTCCACACGCAGATCGTGGCCCCACACCTTCTCCACGAGTTCGGCGTCGTGCGCGCCCTCGACGTAGATGCGGCTCTCCCGAGCGGTGCGCGCCCGGGCATCGGTCACCGCGATCGACCCCGAGGCGCTGCGCAACGGTCCCTTGGGCGCACTCGTTCCACGCACCAGAGTCACCGGTTCTCCGTCCACCAGGAACGCGGCCGGGCCCAGGTCGAACACCCGCCGGCGCCCGTGCCGGTCCTCCAGGGTCACCGTGGCCTTGTCCCAGGCCACCACGGCCCCGCAGAACGACTCCTCGGCGTCCTCCACGACCAACTCTGGACCGAGGGGTATCTCGCGGACGGTCACCTTCTCGAACCGTCGCCGGTCCTTCGCCAGAACGTCGCGGCCGTAACGGCCGTTTCCCTTGGTAGCCACGGTGGTGCAGTGTACTGGTGGAGGGCCCGTGATCCCGGTGACCGGGTGGCGCACGTCGCCTGTTCGCGAGGAAGAAGATTCTCGCGTCCCCGTGTTACTACCGACGGGTAGACGTCCGGGTTTGCGGTCGGGCATAGAATTAGCACCGAAGACCACGGAGTGCCAGGAGGTGGCGAGTTGCTGGACGAGCGCAAGCTCGCGGTCCTGCGTGCCGTCGTCGAGGACTTCGTCAACACCAACGAACCCGTGGGTTCCAGGGCGTTGGCCGATCGGCACCCGCTCGGTGTCTCCCCGGCGACCATCCGCAATGACATGGTCGCGCTGGAGGAAGAGGGCTACATCGCCCAGCCGCACACCAGCGCGGGACGGGTACCCACCGACAAGGGGTACCGCTTGTTCGTGGACCGGCTCTCCTCGGTCAAGCCCCTTTCGGCGGCCGAGCGACGCGCCATCGAGTCCTTCCTCGGAGGGGCCGTCGACCTCGACGAGATCGTCGCCCGCACGGTGCGGCTGCTCGCGCAGCTCACCCGCCAGGTCGCGATCGTCCAGTACCCGTCGCTGACCCGGTCCTCGGTGCAGCACGTGGAACTCGTACCTCTTGGCGGCCGGCGCATCATGATGGTGGTCATCACCAACACCGGGCGGGTCGAACAGCGCGTCATCGACGGGCTGGGCGACGTTAGCGAGAGCGTGGTCGACGACCTGCGCGCCATGCTCAACCGCGCGATCTCCGGAAAGCACCTCGGCGAGGTGCCGGACGCGGTGGAGGACCTGCCCGCGCAGGTCCCCCCGGAGGACCGGCCCGTGGCGGCCGCCGTCCTCTCGGTCCTGTTGGAGAGCCTCGTCGAACGGCATGAGGAGAAGATCGTCCTGGCGGGCACCGCCAACCTCGCCGCCGTCGACTTCGCGGCGAGTCTGCGAGACGTGCTCGAAGCATTGGAAGAGAACATGGTCCTCATCCGTTTGTTGGGTGAGGCGAAGGACCCCTCGATGCTCACCGTGCGCATCGGCACGGAGAACTTCCACGAGGGGCTTCGGTCCACTTCCATCGTGTCGGCCGACTACGGTGTGGGAAACCAGTCGCTGGCCAAGATCGGTGTGGTGGGACCCACCCGGATGGACTACCCGGGGACAATGGGCGCCGTCCGTGCGGTGGCTCGGTATGTCGGACAGATTTTGGCAGGACAGTAACTCAGTGGCCAGAGACTATTACCAGGTCCTCGGGGTGCGTCGTGACGCGTCCAAGGACGAGATCAAGAAGGCCTACCGGCGGCTCGCGCGCGAGCTGCATCCGGACATCAACCCGGACCCCGCTACCCAGGAACGCTTCAAAGAAGTGACCCAGGCCTACGAGGTCCTCTCCGACGAGAACAAGCGTCGGATGTTCGACATGGGTCAGGACCCCTATGCCCCGGGCGGCGGGGGCGGCGCCGGAGGCTTCGGTGGCGCGGGCGGCTTCGCCTTCGACGACATCATGAACGCCTTCTTCGGGGGTGGTCAGCCCGGCGGGCGCAGCCCGCGCGAGCGGGTCCGGCGCGGACGCAGCATCAAGATCCGCATCGAACTGGACCTGGTGGAGACCGCCTTCGGTGTCAGCAAGGAGATCACCTTCCCCACCGCCATCCTGTGCGATACCTGTCAGGGTGAGGGGACGGCCGCCGGTTCGCACCGCACCACGTGCGACATGTGCCATGGCCAGGGCGAGGTCTCCCAGGTCACGCGCTCCTTCCTCGGCCAGGTCATGACCTCGCGCCCTTGCCCCCAGTGCTCGGGTCAAGGGTCGATCATCACCAACCCCTGTGGTGACTGCGCCGGTGAGGGGCGGGTTCGGGAGAAGGTCACCCGCACCGTCAAGATCCCGGCGGGTGTGGACGATGGCACCCGCATCCAGCTCGCGGGCGAGGGCGAGGTCGGTCCCAACGGCGGACCCCGAGGCGACATCATCCTCGAGGTCGTCCAGAAGGCCCATCCGACCTTCGAGCGTCGCGGCGACGATCTGCACTGCACCATCACCGTACCGATGACCGCAGCGGCCCTGGGCGCCTCCTTCGCCTTCGACACCCTCGACGGCACCGAGAACATCGACCTGCGTCCGGGCACCAATTCGGGCCACGTCATCACCCTGCCCGGCAAGGGTGTCACCCACCTCGATGGCGGCGGTCGTGGTGACCTGCGCATCCGTGTGGAGGTGGAGACGCCGAGCAAACTGGACGAGGAGCAGGAGGCCCTGCTGCGCAAGTTCGCCGAACTGCGTGGCGAGGACCAGAACCCGGGTCGATTCAGCCCTGGGCACGGCGGGTTCTTCTCCAAGATCCGTGATGCCTTCGGCGCGGGCAAGTGACACCACCGGTCTTCCTGGTCGACACCGCGATACTGGCGGCCGACCGGATCCGGCTCGATGGACCCGAGGGGCGCCACGCCGCCTCGGTCCGACGCATCCGCGAGGGCGAGACCGTCGACCTGTCCGACGGTCTCGGCCTGCGGGTCCGTTGCGTGGTGGAGGAGGTCGTCGGTAAGGACGCCCTCCTGTGCCGTGTGTCGGAACACCTGGACGAACCCGAGCCGAACCCTCGGATCACCGTGGTTCAGGCCCTGCCCAAACGAGACCGGGGCGAGCTCGCGGTGGAGATGATGACCGAGGCCGGCGTCGACGTCGTCGTGCCCTGGGAAGCCGAACGGTGCGTCACCCGGTGGAAGGGCGACCGAGGCGCCAAGGCCCTGGCCAAGTGGCGGGCGGCCGCCCGTGAGGCGGGCAAACAGGCCCGTCGGGCACGGATACCCGAGGTCACCGAACCCGTGGACCGCAAGGGCGCGGCGGCGTTGCTGGCCGAGGCCGACCTGGCCGTGGTCCTGCACGAGGATGGCGCCGAGCGCTTGGCCGAGCTGCCCCTTCCCGAGCCGATGAACACCGGTGGGGTCGTGTTGGTGGTGGGGCCGGAAGGCGGAATCTCCGATTCCGAACTGAGGGCCTTCGATGAGACGGGTGCCGTGCGCGCCCTGTTGGGACCTTCGGTCCTGCGCACTTCCACCGCAGGGGTGGCGGCGCTGGCGGTGCTCCAGGCGCGTACCGGACGCTGGTGAAGCCGTAGAGCGGCCCAGGTATGAACAGACGAAGGAGACCATGGAATTCCATGGTCTCCTTCGTCATTCCGGTCGACTCGAGTGTGCTCGGCCCCTGGTTCTCCGGCCGGGCGCACCTGTTCGATCGGGACCGCTAATCGGCGTTGGGCGCCTCGGCCTCAGTACCTCCGCTGCCGCCGCTACCACCGTTGCCACCATTGCCCGTGTCCCCTCCACCGGCCGGCTCCTCCGGCTCGGTGGTCTCGTCCGGATCGGTTCCGGGAGCGGTACCGGGGGAGCTGGGTTCGTCGGTCGGCTCCTCCTCCGGGTCGCACTCGGGGTCGGAGGAGCCGTCCTTTTCTTCGTCGGTGCTCCGCACGGCGGGTGTGGGACCCTCCTCACGGGGAGGACAAGAGGACGTTGACTCGAGATCCTCCTCGTCCGTGCTCTCCTCGTTCTCGGCCGTGGGCGAACCCTGTGGGTTGTCCTCGGCCTCCTCGGTGGGCTTGCCGGCTCCGGTGGCCGAGTCGCTCGCGGTGTCGGGTACCGGGGCGCCGCCCTCCCCTTCCGACACCGGCGGGGCGCCCTCATGGTCCGAGCCCGCCGGGACGATCTCCAGTACCTGGTCACGTACCTGAGGACTCGACATGATCACCGAGGTGGCGATGAGCACCGCCCCCGCCACCGCTGCGGCCGGCCGCAGCCAGGGCAGACCGAACCATGCCGAGCCGCGTTGACGCTCGGTACGTTCACGGATCAGCTGGAGGCCCTCCGCCGAGGGTGTGAAGGAGTCGGCCTCGGCCCGGAGGATCTGCTGGAGTCGTTCCTCGAACTCCAGGTCGTTCCGTTCGTTGGGGCTGCTCATGTGGTCTGCTCCAGTGCAGAGCGGAGTGCGGACACACCACGTGAGGTGTGGCTTTTGACCGCTCCTCGACTGATGCCCATGGCGTCCGCGATCTGTGCTTCGGACAAGTCACCGTAGTACCGAAGCACGATGGCTTCTCGCTGACGGGTGGGTAGTTTGCGCAGGGCCTTGATCACGGCCTCGCGTTCCAACAGGGTGATGGCGCCGTGCTCGGCGCTCGGGGCGTCCGGCAAGGCCTTCGGTGCGTGCTTCTCGACGACGGCGCGGTGACGCAGAACCGAGCGGGCCTTGTTCACCACCGCTTGTCGCAGGTAGGACAGGGCTTTGTTCGGGTCTCGCAGCCGGCGCCAGGCGCCGTGCATGGCCACGAAGGCGTCCTGGACCACTTCCTCCGCGCTCGCGTGGTCCCGGACCAGGAGTGCGGCGAGCCGAACGAGTGGACGGTAATGCTCCCGGTAGAGTTCCGTCACCGCGTGGTCGGCGTCCCACTCGACGGAGAGCGGCGCCGTGGTGGCTTGGGCCACCATGGTTTCTGTCGTCACATCAGTTCGACGCACACCCTTGTCGCGGGGTTTACGAAAGGGCATACCTCTTCATTTCCGGGTAGACGTGCGTGCTGTTTCGAACACGCCGGATGCGGCTGAACGGCAGATGAAGCCGACGACCTGACGCGCACGAATGCAAAGCCTACCGTGCCGGGACCCGGTACCGGAGGGAAACTTCGCTCGGCACGGTTGCGGAAGGGTTGAGAGTTCATCTCTTTGGCCGACCCCTGCGTCGGTGGCCTCGCTGGGGCATCATGGTGCTCGAAGAACCTCAGGCGCCCCGTGTCCACCGCGTGGGGCCGGTAACGGAAGGTGTGCGATGGTCGACCCTGACTGCCTTTTCTGCAAGATCGTCAAGGGGGAGGTGCCCGCGGAGATCATCCGTGCAGGAGAACGCACCGTGGCCTTTCGGGACATCAACCCCCAGGCGCCCACCCACGTTCTGGTGATCCCGCGCGACCACCATCCCGACGCCGCCTCCGCGGCCGTCCACGACAGTGGTCTCCTGGACGAGGTGGTTCGTGAGGCCCATGAGGTGGCCGTGGCCGAGGGCGTCGCCGAGGCCGGCTACCGGATCGTCTTCAACACCGGTGTCGCGGGCGGGCAGACCGTGTTCCATCTTCACGCCCACCTGCTCGGTGGCCGTGGGCTCGACTGGCCCCCCGGGTAGACGGGACGCGCGCCCGGCCCCGGTGGGCCCGATCAACCGATCGAGCCCCAGGGATCCACGTTGGTAGACTCGCGGCCAGGGTCCCACCGGCCACTTAGGGTGTCCCTAGCTCCTGCGGTGACGGTGAACGGTGCCGCCGATCACGGTGCCGGGCCCGGTGAACAGCCCCGCGTAGGGGCCCGTGACCGAAGGGTAGGGACAGCGGCCGTAAGGCCACGCTATGGCCGAGTCAACTCACACGAATCCGGACCCCGGCAGCCAGGTCAAGGTCGTGGTGCCGGACGAACACACGATGATCAGCCTGCTGGGCTCGGGTGACGAACTGCTCCGTGCTCTGGAGCGGGCCTTCGACAGTGACATCCATGTCCGTGGCAACGAGTTCACGATCAAGGGCGCCCCCGAGGAGACGGCCATGGTGGTCCGTCTCGTGGAGGAGCTGATCGAGCTCGCCAAGAGCGGCACCCACGTCACCCCCGACACGATCGAGCGCATGATCCACATGTTGGGTTCGCCGGGGCCCGAACGGCCGGCGGACGTGCTCACCACCAACATCCTGTCCAACCGGGGCAAGACGATCCGGCCCAAGACGCTGAACCAGAAGCGCTACGTCGACACCATCGACCAGCGCACCGTGGTCTTCGGCATCGGTCCGGCCGGCACCGGCAAGACGTACCTGGCGATGGCCAAGGCGGTCAAGGCCCTGCAGGACAAGGAAGTGAACCGGATCATCCTCACCCGTCCCGCGGTCGAGGCCGGGGAACGCCTGGGTTTTCTGCCCGGCACCCTCTACGAGAAGATCGACCCCTACCTGCGGCCGCTCTACGACGCCCTGCACGACATGCTGGATCCGGACTCCATCCCCAAGTTGATGTCCGCCGGAACCATCGAGGTCGCTCCTTTGGCGTACATGAGGGGCCGAACCATCAACGACTCCTTCATCATCTTGGACGAGGCACAGAACACTTCTCCGGAGCAGATGAAGATGTTCCTCACCCGGCTCGGATTCGGCTCCAAGATCGTGGTCACCGGTGACGTCACCCAGGTGGACCTGCCCGGTGGACAGACCAGCGGTCTTCGAACCATCGAGAACATCCTGGGTGACATCGACGACATCGCGTTCTGTCGGCTGAGTAGTGAGGACGTGGTCCGGCACAGGCTCGTGGGCCAGATCGTCGACGCCTATGGCCGTTATGACGCCGCCCAGAGCCGACGAAGCCCCGGCACCGGCGGGCAGCGGTCCAGGCGAGGGCGCCGTTCCTTTGACGACACCTCCGGAACGGACGGTCCACAGGACGGTCGGGACCGGGCAGACTGAGGAGAAGTACGCAGTGACGCCGTGGGCCCGCAGTGCGTGGGTCCACGGCCTCACCCAGGCGTTCTCGCCGCTCTAGGCGGACACCCGCCGACCACCACCGATCAAGTGAGGCACCCGCATCCGATGAGTATCGACGTCGCCAACGAGTCCGGCGTCTCCACCGTGGACGAGGAGAGGCTCTCCCGTCTGGCCCGGTACGTGCTCGACGCCATGCGCGTCCACCCGTTGGCCGAACTGTCCGTCGTACTGGTGGACGAAGAGCCCATGGCCGACCTGCACGTGCGTTGGATGGACGAGCCCGGCCCCACCGACGTGCTCTCCTTCCCCATGGACGAATTGCGTCCCGGTGGCCCCGGTCGCACCAGCGAACCCGGCATGCTCGGTGACGTGATCATCTGCCCTCAGGTCGCCGAACGGCAGGGAGAGAAGGCCGGACACGGCACCGAGGCCGAGATCGAACTGCTGTGCACCCACGGCATTCTGCACCTTTTGGGTTACGACCACGCCGAACCCGAGGAACACAAGGAGATGTTCGGCCTCCAAGGTGAGATCCTCGCCTCCTGGCGTGAGAGTGAGGCCGCTCGCGGGACGCGCCCGACCGAAGGGGACGAGAGCGAGCGATGAGCGCTTCGCCGTGGTCCGGTCCGGGCACGATGGGCGCGGGCGATGCCTGGGAGTGGGCCTTGGCCCTGGTGGCCGCGCTGCTGTTGATCGGGAGTGCGGGCTTCCTCGTGGCCGCCGAGGTCGCCGTCACCCGGGTGATCTCGATGGGGATGGACGCCACCCATGGTGAGCGCGCCGCCAAGGTCGGTCCCGCCTGGGAGCGAGTCGCCGCGGCCCCCACCGCCCATCTCAACACGTTGCTGTTCCTGCGGGTGGTGTTCGAGGTGTGCGCGGTCCTGGCCGCCGGGGTGGGCATGGTGGCCCTCCTGGGGCCGGGTTGGCCGGCGTTGTTGCTGACCGCCGTCCTCATGATCGTGGCGGAGTGCGTGTTCATCGCCGTCACCCCACGGATCCTGGGCCGCCAGTTCGCCGGCCCCATCGCCCGGGTCAGTGCCACGGTCCTTCACCCGCTCCAGATCGTGCTGGGTCCGCCGGCCCGATTGTTGGTCGGTGCGGGGCGGGCACTCACCCCGCGTGGCAAGGGCGACCGGGAGGGCCCCTTCAGCAGCGAGACCGAACTGCGCCAATTGGTGGACCTGGCCGAACAGGGAGAAGTCATCGACGCCGACGAACGGCAGATGATCCACTCCGTGTTCAAACTCGACGACACCTCCGTGCGCGAGGTCATGGTGCCACGGCCCGACATCGTCTTCACCAGTCGTGAGGCCGATGCCGACTCGGTACTCACCCTGGCCCTGGGCAGCGGTTACTCGCGCATCCCGGTCACGGGTGAGGACGAGGACGACGTCGTCGGCATCGTCTACCTCAAGGACCTGGTGGAGCGACTGCGCGACAGGTGGGCGGCGGCTGCGGGCGGCGCCGAGGACGTTCCCCTGACCGCGGGTGACGTGATGCGTCAGGCGACCTACGTCCCCGACACCAAACCCATCGACGAACTGCTTCGTGAGATGCAGCAGCGGCGGCACCACGTGGCGGTGGCCATCGACGAATACGGCGGTACCGCCGGGCTGGTCACCCTGGAGGACATCGTGGAGGAGATCGTCGGGGAGATCACCGACGAGTACGACCACGAGATCCCCCCGGTCGACCGGTTGGACCAGGACCGGATCCGCGTGACCGCCCGCTTGCCGCTGGGCGAGCTCGCCGAACTCTTCCCCGAACGCGATCTAAACGTGTCCGACGTGGAGACGGTGGGTGGCCTCGTGGCCTTCGTACTGGGGCGTGTTCCGGCAGGCGGCGCCCAAGCCGAATACGCTGGTCTCAGACTCACCCTGGAGGGCAAGAGCAGCCGCCGCAACCGGATGACGACGGTTCTGGTGGAACGGCTGGCGGGCGAGGAGACCGATGCCGTCGAGGGCAAGGACAAGAACGTGAGGAGCACGGATCAGTGACGGAGACGACGGGACTGGGCCCCGAGGACGGCAAGCTCATCACGCTCGCGCGGGCCTCCCGGGCCCGCAACGCGACCGCCGAGGGCGCGGCGGTGCGTGACGAGACGGGTCGCACCTACGTGGCGACCACGGTGTCGCTGCCCTCACTGCGCCTGTCCGCGCTCCAGGCCGCCGTGGCCGCGGCGGTCTCCAGTGAGGCCACCGTCCTGGAAGCCGCGGTGGTCGTCACCGAGGCCAAGGAACTGACCGAGGACGACCGCGCGGTGGCGGACGACCTGAAGACCCAGGTGGTGGTGATCGCGGCCCCTGACGGGGTGCCCGCGAGCATCACCCGCCCCTGAGAAGGACTGATGAAGGACCTCGATCTCGAAAAGCTTCGGGTGCCGCTGGAGATGCCCTCCTACCCGGAGGGTTTCCGTAGCGGTTTCGTGTGCTTCGTGGGCCGACCGAACGTCGGCAAGTCCACCCTGATGAACGCGCTGGTGGGACAGAAGGTGGCGATCACCAGCAACCGGCCCCAGACCACGCGGCGGACGGTGCGCGGAATCGTGCATCGCCCCGACGCGCAATTGATCATCGTGGACACCCCCGGTCTGCACAAGCCCCGCACCCTGTTGGGAGAGCGGTTGGACTCGTTGGTGCGGTCCACCCTGGTCGAGGTGGACGTGATCGCTTTCTGTCTACCCGCCAACGAACCGATCGGTCGCGGCGACACCTACATCGCCAAGGAGCTGGCGGCGCAGACCAACACCCCGGTGGTGGCGTTGGTGACCAAGACCGATCTGGTCGACAAGGCCGCCGTGGGCGAACACCTGGTGGCCGTCGATGGACTGGGGGACTGGGCCGACATCGTTCCCGTCTCGGCCCAGGGCGACTTCCAGCTGGACACCGTCACCGATGTGCTGTGTTCGCATCTGCCGGAGGGGCCGCCGCTGTACCCGGACGGTGACCTCACCGATGAGCCCGACGAGATGCTCGTGGCCGAATTGATCCGTGAAGCGGCCCTGGAAGGCGTACGGGACGAGCTGCCGCACTCGATCGCGGTGGTCGTGGACGAGATGTACGAGCGTGAGAACACCAAGCCCGGTAAGGAACTGGTGGACATCTACGCGTCCCTGTACGTAGAGCGCTCCAGTCAGAAGGCGATCGTGATCGGTTCCAAGGGATCACGTCTGCGCGACGTGGGGTCGCGGGCCCGTAAACAGATCGAGGGCCTGCTGGGACAGAGGGTCTTCCTGGATCTGCGGGTCCGGGTGGCCAAGGACTGGCAACGCGATCCCAAGCAGCTGCGCAGGTTGGGTTTCGACCAGCAGACGTGAGTGCCGACCACGCGGGATCCGAATGGGCGCTCGACCGTGTCGATGACGAGGGGCCTGGGCCGATCGAGGCCCCTCGTCGCCTTGGGTCGCCTCAGTTCTGGTTGTTGAGGTCGGTGGCCAACACGGCGGCGCAGCGCTGAACGATGGGGGCCGCGCGGTCCACGAAGTCCCAACTCACGCGCGCTTCGGGACCGGAGATCGAGACCGCCATGCCCGAAGGAGCGTCCTTGACCGGCACGGCCACGCAGCGAACGCCGACCTCCTGCTCACCGTCGTCGATGGCGTAGCCCGTCTCACGGATGCGACGCAGTTCGTCGAGGAAGGCGTCGGGGGTGGTGATCGTGCGTTCGGTGGCGGAGGGCATGCCGGTGCGGCGCAGGGTGGCCAGAACCTCCTCATCGCTGAGTTGAGAGAGCAAGGCCTTGCCGACTCCGGCCGAATGCGGCAGGACCCGGCGACCCACTTCGGTGAACATGCGCATGGCGTGCGGGGATGGCGCCTGTGCCACGTAGATGACTTTGTCGCCATCGAGCATGGCGAGGTTGGCCGTCTCGCCGAGGTCGTCCACGAGCTGGGCCAGATGTGGGCGGGCCCAGGTGCCGAGCATCTGGGCGGCCTTGTCGCCCAGACCGATCAAGCGAGGGCCGAGGGCGTAGCGCCGAGAAGGTAGCTGCCGGACGTAGCCGTTGCTCACCAGGGTGCGGATGATGCGGTGGATGGTGGGCAGAGGTAGGCCCGAAGAATCGGCGAGCTGGCTGAGAGATGCCTCACCGCCGGTCTCGGCCATGATCTCCAACAGGGAGAACGCGCGGTCGAGGGACTGCACACCACCGGGGCGACGAGCCGGCTCCGCGGAGGCGCGAGGTTGGTCCATGTGGGGGGGCTGTGAGGCTGACAAGGGTCGTGCTCCCATGCTGAGGGCCGCTACGGTTACGCCCTCATTCTGCAATACGAAAGAGGTTTTTCGATCTCGGTTCGGAGAGAGAGGGCGTCCAGGGCGGTCCCGCTGCCCCTGTAAACCTTGTTCTTCCGAATCGCAAAAGTTAGTATCCGCGTTTAGAAAACTTGACCGGCTTTCACAAGGCTGGTCCTGCCGATGGAGGAGGACACACCACGTGGCGAGCGACACCCCACTCGGTCTGGCCGACCTGGCCACTGAACTCGACGCCCGGCTCACCGAGGCGGACGCCCGCCTGGACCACGAGTACCCCGGCGACCAGGGCGGACGTCAACCGATCCACAGTGTCTACGTGCCCGCGGACCGGGTCGGACCGGGTTTCGCGGCGGAGTGGGGCGCCCAGGCCCTGGCGGCGCTGGAGGAGTTCGCCCCCGGCGTGGCCGACATGGCCCGAGCCACCGGTATGGATGAGTCCGCGGTCGCCGATGCCCTGCCCCGGGTCCGTGACAAGCTCGCCCGTGAACCCATTGAGGACCTGCGCGCCGACTTCGAGGACGGCTACGGCGCACCCGGGGACGAGGTCGAGGACCGGGACGCGGTCGCGGTCGCCCGCGCATTCGCGACCGACCTGGCGAAGGGAAGGGCCACGCCCTACTTCGGCCTTCGGATGAAGGGTATGGAGGCGGCCGGACGCCACCGTGGGGTGCGCACACTCGGCCTCTTCTTGAAGACCCTCTTGGGCGAGCACGGTTCGTTGCCCGACAACCTCGTGATCACCCTGCCCAAGATCACCTCGGTGGAGCAGGTCGAGGCCATGGTCTGGCTGTGCGAACGGTTCGAGGAACACCTCGGACTCCCCTCCGGGCGCCTGCGCTTCGAGTTGCAGATCGAGACACCGCAGTCGATCCTGCTGCCCGATGGCACCGTGGCCGTGGCCCGAATGATCCAAGCCGGTCAGGGGCGTGTCAGCGCCCTGCACTACGGGACCTACGACTACAGCGCCGCCTGCGGGATCACCGCCGCCTACCAGAGCCTGGCGCACCCGGCCGCGGACCACGCGAAGTCCGTCATGCAGGTGGCCGCCGCCGGTACCGGGGTGTGGCTCTCGGACGGAAGCAGTAACATCCTTCCTCTCGGGACTCCCGAGGAAGTCCACGCCGCCTGGCGACTACAGGCCGGACTGATCCGTCGGTCCCTGGAACGTGGCTTCTACCAGGGCTGGGACCTGCACCCGAACCAGCTGCCCCTGCGCTACCTGGCCACTTACGCGTTCTACCGGGAGGCCTTCGCCCCGGCCGCCGCACGCCTCAAGGCCTACCTGGGACAGGCCGGCGGCAACGTCATGGACGAACCCGCCACCGCCCAGGCCTTGGCCGTGGTGTTGGCCAGAGGGCTGCGGTGTGGTGCGCTGGAGGAGGCCGAAGTGGTCGACGCCTGCGGAATCGACGCGGCCGGGATCGAAACCCTCGCCACACGCCGGGTCGGACAGGAGAAATAGGAGCGATGGCCGAACACGAACTGGTGGTGCGGGCCGACCGTGCCCTCACCCCCGAGGGGGAGCGACCCGTCAGCGTGGTGGTGGACGCGGGGCGGATCACCGACGTCCTCGATGGCGCGGACACACCCGTCACCGCCCGGAACGAACTGCGTCTGGCCGGGGACGAGGTGCTGCTGCCCGGGCTGGTCGACAGCCACGTGCACATCAACGAGCCCGGCCGCGCCGAGTGGGAGGGGTTCGCCAGCGCCACCCGTGCCGCAGCCCTGGGCGGGGTGACCACGATCGTGGACATGCCGCTCAACAGCGTGCCGCCCACGACCACCACCGACAACCTCAAGACCAAGAAGGCGGCGGCCCAGGGCAAGCTCGCGGTGGACGTGGGGTTCTGGGGCGGGGCCGTTCCCGAGAACACCGGACCCACGACGACGGGCGCTCTCTTTGACCTGTGGTCCGAGGGCGTGTTCGGGTTCAAGGCGTTCCTGTCGCCTTCGGGGGTGGACGAATTCGGACACCTGGACCCCGAGCACCTGCACAGCGCGGCCACCGCCATCGGTGACTGCGGTGGCCGATTGATCGTGCACGCCGAGGACCCGAAGGTCTTGGCGGCGGCTCCGGCCGTCTCCGGGCGTTCCTACGCGGACTTCCTGGCATCGCGCCCCGATGAGGCCGAGCACGCGGCGATCGCGCTGGTCATCGAGACCGCCCGTCGCACCGGGGTGCGAGCGCACGTCCTGCACCTGTCCAGTGCTTCGGCGCTGCCGTTGATCGCCCAGGCCAAACAGGAGGGCGTGCCGCTCACCGTGGAGAGCTGCCCGCACTACCTCACCCTGGCCGCCGAGGAGATTCCGGCGGGTGACACCAGCTACAAGTGCTGCCCGCCCATCCGGGACGTCGCCAACCGCGACCTGCTCTGGCGGGCACTCCAGGACGGGACCATCGACTGCGTGGTCAGCGATCACTCACCCAGTACCCCCGACCTGAAAGATTTGGACACAGGGGATTTCGGTACCGCCTGGGGCGGTGTGGCGGGGCTTCAGGTGGGCCTGTCCGCCATGTGGACCGAGGCGGAGGGGCGAGGGGTTCCGCTTGCCGAGGTCGTGCGGTGGATGTCCGCTGAACCCGCCCGCGTCGCCGGTATCGAGGGCAAGGGCGCGATCGTGGTGGGGAATCAGGCCGACCTGGCCGTGTTCGCTCCCGAGGAGCCGTTCCGTGTATCGGTGGGGGAGTTGGCGCACCGTAATCCGGTGAGTGCCTACGACGGTGCCGAGCTGAAGGGGAGGGTGCGGCGCACGCTGCTTCGGGGCGTGGAGGTCACGGCGCACAGTACGAACGGCCGCATGGTATTCCGGGCATAGACGCTGTTGTTCGGAGCGGGGCGCTCGGGGTGTCGGTGGTGCCCGAGCGCGTGGGGTGGGGTGGGCGGGGCGCCTGGGGTGGGGTGTGGTGGTGCCGATTGGGCGGCTGCCGGGTGGTGCCCCCGTTTCCCGCCGCGTGATGGTGGCCGTTTTTGCTGCGCGCGTCAAGGTCGTTCGTCCTCGCTGCGCTGCGGGCGCTCCACCTTGACCCGCTTGGCTTCAACGGCGGGGTCGGCGGCTATCAGGAAACGGGGAAGGTGTGGTCGGGGACCTTCGGGTCCCGGGCCCCGGGTCCTGGGCTTGGCCCGGGCCTTTCCGGCTCACGGGCCTTGGCCCGGGGCCTTCCGGCCCCTCCGGCCGCTGGGCGGCCGGGTTCCTGCCCGTCCGCCTGGTGGGAATCGGTGGGCGCGTCCCCGTGGGCGTGGGCAGAGCAACGACAGGCCCGGACCAGGTTTTGGGCCGGGGTGGGGGAAGGCCCACCGGTCCGGCGGGCCTGCTTCGGGTCTGTTTCGTTCGTGATCTTGCTTCCAGGGGCAAGGAAAGCGTTTTCCGTGCCCCTGGGAGCAAGATCGATTTCGTGCCGGTGTTGCGGGTGGCGCGTAACCGTGTTTTCGGGTGTGGGGTACCCAGAGGGGGCGGGTCCTTGGGCTGTGGCCTGTGGCTCGCCCCCACCCCCACCCCGCCCGCCGAGCACGACTCTCGCCTCACCTCAGGCGCCCCGGATACCCCCAGGCACCCAGGGCGCCCCTACCCCCGGCGCCCCTCCTCTTCAGGACCTACCTCTGCGCGGCCTCCCAGCGGGACTCGAGGTCGGCCACCCCGGCCTCGGTGAGCGAACCGTAGACGTGCAGGCGCGCCATGCCCCCGTCGGGGAAGGCGTCGACGCGCACGTGCGTAACGGTCACCGGGGCATCCAACACGAAACGGTGCGGGCTGTCGGGAACCAGGGAGGTCCGGCCGATGATCTCGAACCAGGCGTCCGGGTCGGCGCCGTGCGCGTCACGACCCAGGATGGTGATCCAGCCGGCCGCGTTGCCCTTGAGATAGGCGGTGTCCACCTCCAAGGCACGCACGGTGGCCTGGGCGGTCAGCCGGAAACGCACCCAGTCGTGGCCGGTGTCGCGACGTCGTCGATTCTCCCAACCGTCGTCCATCTTGTGCGAACGGCCCGGGGCGATGATGTTCTCGGGCGGCGAGTAGAAGCGGTCCGAGGCGTCCTCGACGGTGCCGCCGTTGAGTAGGGCCGCCACGTCGAAGGAGCCCTGTGCGGCCAGCCAGACGGGGTCGGCGATGGGTTCGCCGTACACGCGCAGTCGAGCCACGCCACCATCGGGGAACTGCTTCAAGCGCAGGTGCGTCCAGCGGCGGGTCGAGGTGACCTCGAAGCCGTTGGCGGCGTGTCCGTACACGGGGGTGCGCGGCACCAGTTCGGTCCAGTCGGCGGCCAAGAGTTCCTCGCTGGTGGGGGTGCCCTCCATGTGGGTGGCTTCGACGGCGACCTCGGTGGGGTGGTTGCCGCGAAAGTGTGCGGTGTCCACGTTCAAGGCGCGAATGAGGCCGGGCAGGGCCAGCCGGATGAGTGCCCAGTCATGGTCGTCTGTTCCGGGGTGCGGTTGTTCGGCGCCGGGACCACGCCGACGTCGGGTCTCCCAGCCGTCCATGACCTTGCCCTTGTGCCCGAACGCGTGCGGGTCGAACACCGCCGGTTCGGGTTTGAGGAGGTTCTCGCGCTGGGCGAAGAACTCGTCGTTGGCGGCGACCACGCCGCCACCCAGGCGCCGGTCGGCGAGGTCGATCAGGCCGGCGAAGTCGAGTTCGCTCTCCTTGTAGTCGGCGTAGGGGTCACCGCCTCCGTAGGGCTGGGCGTTGTAGGCACGAGGGTCGAAGGGCTGGGCCCCGCTCATGGTGCTCCTGTCACGTCTATTGATGGGATGTTTCCAGGTTGACAGGAAAAAACGATAATTTCCAGCGAAAGTTTTTGATCTATATGTTCACTTAAACTGAACATTGCTGCTTTGTAGAAGTGCGGCGGCCTCGGCGAGGGCGCCAAGAGCGGCGTCGATCTGAGGGCGTCGGCCCGAACCCGCGCGCACCGCCCACACCACGTGCCTGCGCGGCTGATCGGCTTGAGGAGTGCGCAGCACCACCCCCGGGGTATCCTCGGCCGCGGCCAACCGGGGGATGAGCGCCACCCCGAATCCGGCGGCGACCAGGTCCAGGATCGCCCGCCAATCGGAGGCCACGTGCCCCTGGCGGGGAACGAAACCGGCTTGGGCGCAGGCGGCGAGGGTGATCTCGCGCCAAGGCCCGGAGGCCCCATAGATCCAGGGTTCCTCGGCCAGGTCGCGTAGCGACGGCGCCGGAGCGTCGGCCGCTCTGTGTCCAGCGGGCAGCGCCACGTCCAAGGGGTCGGCCAGCAACTCGCCCCGCTCATAGCGCCCGTCCTGGTCACCGGGTGCGTGTGCGGCCAGGGACAGACCGATGTCGATCTCCCCGGCGGCGAGTAGGTCGTACACCTCGGCCGCCTCGGCCTGGTGCACCCTGGTACGCAGCTTCGGGTGGGAACGACGCAGGGAATCCAGCGCGGGTACGACCAGGGCCGGGATGGCGGTGGCGAAGGACCCCACTCGCACACGTCCGACCTCACCACGGACGAATCGGTCGAGTTCGGCCTCCGCCCGTTCCAGTTGCGCCAGCACCACGTCGGTGTGGCGCAACAACACGTGCGCGGCCTCGGTCAGCCGAACCCTGCGCCCGTGGGCCTCCAGCAGGGCCACCCCCGCCTGTTCGGACAAGGTGGACAATTGCTGGGAGACGGCCGAGGGCGTCATGGACAACGCCTCGGCGGTCGCCCGGACGGTTCCGAGTTCGTGGAGGGTGCGGAGCACACGGAGCTTACGCAGATCCCATTCGGTCACCCTCACAGGAATACCATTCACTTTCGCTTAACGGAATCGAAGCCCCGAACACGAAGGGGTGGGACGCACGGCCACCGTGCGTCCACCCCTGGGAATCGCGGTCGGTCAGGCCCTCTCACCGGCGCCGCGATAGGCGGCCTCGGCCTGATCGGTGTACTTGGCCTCACCTGGTCCGGCGCTACCGATGTCCGCCGGGTCGATGTCGGCGGGCGGCCTCGAGGGCGGACGGCCGATCACGTTGAAGCAGATGTTCAACAGGATCGACACGATCGCCGCGCCGATGATGCCCGAGTGCGCGATCATCTCGACCTGCTCCGGGAGGAAGGCGTAGAAGGTCGGGTAGGCGAGAGGGATGATGGCCACACCGATGGAGCCGGCCACCAGAACCAGGTTGAGGTTGTCGGTGAAGTCCACCTTGGCCAAGGTCTTGATACCGCTGGCGGCCACGGTGCCGAATAGGACCAGACCCGCCCCACCCAGGACCGGGGTCGGTAGGGCGGCCATGACCCCGCCCAGGATCGGGAACATCCCCAGCAATAGAAGGATGCCCGCGCCGGTGGCCACCACGTAACGGCTGCGGACCCCGGTCAGGGCGAGCAGGCCGATGTTCTGCGCGAAGGAACTGGTGGGGGTGGCGTTGAGGATCGGGCCGATGATGGAGCCGCTCACGTCGGCGCGCAGACCCGCGGAGATGCGCTTGGCGTCGACCTTGGATCCGGTGATCTCGGCCACCGCGATGATGTGTGAGGCCCCCTCGGTGAGTACCACCAGCATGATGATGCACATGGTGACGATCGCGGTGATCTCGAAGCGCGGCGCACCGAAGTAGAACACCGAGGTCGGGTTGAACACGATGTCGGCCTCGCCCACCCGGCTGAAGTCGGCCATGCCGAGTGGGACGGCCACGAGGGTGCCGACGAGCAGCCCGAGCAGAATGGACAGGCGACCCCAGACGCCGGGGAAGAGTCGGGAACCGATGAGGATGACCACGAGTGTCACCCCGGCCAGTGCGAGGTTGGCCGTGGGGGCGGCCGAGACGGTGGAACCGTCCTCGAGGGTGCGAGTGGCGCCGTCCATGATCCAGCGGGCCGCCACCGGCATCAGGCTGATGCCGATGACGGTGATGATCGTGCCGGTGACGATCGGTGGGAAGAAGCGGATGAGCTGTCCGAAGAAGGGTGTCAGCAAGAGCGCGAACACACCGGCGGCCATGGACGCGCCGAAGGCCACGGGCAGGTTCTCCCCGCTGTGGCCTGCGGCCAAGGTGGCGATGGCGCTGACGGGGACGAAGGAGCAGGCCACCACGATCGGCATCTGCGCGCCGATCCGACGGTGACCCACGGTCTGCAGGAGGGTGGCGATCCCGGCCACCACAAGCGCGCCGCTGACGAGGATTCCCATGGCGGCGGGGTCGTTCGCGAGCCCAGCGGCGGCGCCGATGACCAAGGCCGGTGCCACCGCACCGGCGTACATGGTGAGGATGTGCTGGAGCCCGTAGATCAGCAGAAGCCGCGCTGGCGGCTTCTCGTCCTCGGGGCGGGTGGAGGGAGTGGCGTTCGTTATGACCGAGTCCTTAGCGGACGCATTGTTCGACATGGCCGGTTTCCAGCCTTTGCGGTATGTGGTCGGTCGATGACCTGGTTTTTCGGATCGGGGATCCGGATGCTGTCGAACCGGCCGAGACACGCCGTTGTCGGGCACGCCGAAGGCCGGCGGGGCCCACCGCGAGGGTGGGCAGGCGAGGAACGTCCTTGGATGCAATCGCGGATCCGAGCGTGCGCGCGAGGCGAGCGGGTTCGCCGCCCCGTCGCCGGAGGAACCCTCGAGGTCTCCGGGGCCCGGTGGTGCGCACGGACCCCGGAGACCATGACGAGTCGAGGTGGGACCGGAACGGGGGTGCCCCTTCGCACCGGGGGAATCCGGTGCCCCGAGCATGGGCTCAGGGGCGGAAACGGCTCACCGAGGACTTCCTAGAGGAAACCCGGGACGGTCTTCCAAGCGTCACCGGCGTCGGGGGCGTCGTCGCGTACGACGGAGGCCTCGATCTTTCCGTAGGGGCGGTCCGCGGCGAAGAAGACCTCGTTGGGGTTGTCCAGACCGAAGGGGGACAGGTCCACCAGGAAGTGGTGCTTGTTCGGCATGGAGAAACGGATCTCCGCGATCTCCGGGTGGGCCTCCAGGACGGCCTGACCCATCGCGTACAGCGTCTGCTGCAGGGCGAGGCTGTGCGTTCGGGCGAAGGCATCCAGGCACAGGGCGCGGACGGAAGCGTAGACCTTGTCGAAGTCGTGGTCGGTACCGACGTAGCGCCAACGGGCGGCGACGTCGGTGGCCAGGATTCGGTCATTGGTCTCCGGCAGGGTGGTGTACCGGGTCTTGGGGTAGCTGTGGAACTCCGAGCCGGTGGACTTGAGGACGGTCAGGCCCTCGAAACCGGAGATCACCCACTCCTTGTCGCCCTCCTTGTTGATGACGGTGGTGCGGGTCTCGGCGCCGGTGCGGGCGAACGCGTGGTCGTGCGGTCCCTCGGAGGTGGTGATGCGCTCCCAGGAGTATTCCTCGATCTCCTGGCGGGCGCCGTGAACGTACTCGTGCTCGTCCACGAAGTGCCGGGCCAAGCGCAGGGCGAAGTCCTCGATCGTGCCGACGCCGCCCCACTCACGGGCCTTGGCGTAGACGGTGTTCTTCTGGGTGTCGGTCGGCAGGCACTTGGCGTTGTCGCCGATGGTGTGGACTTCTTCCAGGTCTCCGCGGAGCTGGGAGGTGACGTTGACGTCCTTGATGCGGTGGACGTCGGTGTCGCGGTTGATGTGGACGAGGCGGACCTCGGCCTTGCCGTACTGGTTGTCTCCGAGCCTGATGCCCATCAGGGTGAGCTCCATCCGTGTGGATTCGTTTCATCGCTTGCGCGGTGCGCTGTGCGTATGAGGGAGGACCGCTGTGGTCATGCGGAAGGACCTGTCACGCACTCGAAGATCGGGGGTGTCTTTCGTCGGTCGTCTGGACTGATGGATCTCCTGGATCGAAGGGGCCGGATGGCCTCAGGGGCTGTTTCGAGAGCCACGGGGCGTCATCATCCGTGGCGTCCACGGTCCTTGCGCCTTGAAGACCCGTGGAGGTGCCGTAGGCGGGATCCGAGGAAGGAGGAGCACACCATGGGTGCCACGCTCTCTACTCGAACCCATTCCCGCCTTCCACACGCCCGAGCGCGGCGCAGGTCGTGAAGGACACCGTCTAGGAGCCCCGGTAGGTCGAATAGGCGAACGGGCTGAGCAGGAGCGGCACGTGGTAGTGCGCGTCCTCGTCGGTGAGGTCGAACACGATGGTGACCTCGGGATAGAACCCCTTCTGGCCGGTAGCGGTGAAGTAGGACCCGGTGTCGAACACGACCCGGTAGTAACCGGCCTCGAGTTGGTCGGGGCCCAAGTCGGGTACGCGGCCGTCGTCGTTGGTACGTCCCTGGGCGAGCGGCTTCCAGGAGGTGCGTGCGCCATCGGCGGCGGCCTCCAAACGCACGGACACGTTACGGGCAGGCTGTCCCAACGCGGCGTCCAAGACGTGGGTGGTCACGTGGCTCATGTGGCCTCCAACAGTTTGACCAGGCGAAGTCCGGCGATCTTGCGCAGTTCGTCGCCGACCACGCCCAGTTCGGTGGCGGGGTCGTTGTCCAGACGGGCGACCAGGTCGGCGAGGAGTTCGCGACTGGTGCGTCCGCTGGCACAGACGAGATAGATCTGCCCGAATCGCTCCTCGTACTCACCTTGTGCGTAGGTGAAGATCCGCTGGACACGGGCGGAGGCGTCATCGGTGTCGGCGGCGAAGGCGGACTGTTCGCTCCGCGACCAGGCCGACTCGGTTCCCGAGCCTTGAGCCTTCTCCCCGATACGGGGGTGGCGGGCCAGGGCTGTGGCGGCCTCGTCGGTGGTGATGGCGCGCGCGTACTCGTCCGCGAGGGCGAGGAGGGTGGTGCGGTCGGTGAAGGGGGCCCTCGATGCGAGGGCCTCCACCCAGCGGTCCACGTTGAGGCACTGGGCGAGTTCGGCGCGCAAGTCCTCCTGAGGCAGCCGGTTCAGACGGGCCAATCCCGGCTCGAGGGCCGCCCCCGAGGTGTCCGGGGTGGTCTGGGGCATGTTGTACTCCCTGGGCCGGTCGATCGGTTTTCGCGCGTGGAGTGGCTGTCCCACTGGGCGGAGTTCGCGTGACCGGCCGCGCTTTTCATAGAGCAGATAGTCGATTCCGCATTGCGAATTGCAGGGACTCTAATTGATGACGGGGCGACCCTGTCAACACTACTGAGGGGGAATCGTGGGAAAAATATGGATTCTGTGTCCCTCCCCAAAGAAGCAGTGAAGTTCCTGGCGGTCCCCGTGCAGGTGAGAGGCTTGGGGGTGTTGAGCGCCTTTGGGGGCGGGGTCGATCGAAGATGGTCGACAGCGCGAGGAGGTCCGACGCAGGCCCACGCCATTCCTTAAAGTGAAAACTATTTTCCGTATCATGAAATTAAATGTTGGGGGTGGCGCATGAGTCACACACTCGGGTACACGGTGAACTGCTCCCTGCTGTTCACCGAACTCCCCATCAACGAACGTCCCCAGGCCGTACGGGACGCGGGCTTCCACGCCGTCGAGTTCTGGTGGCCCTTCGAGAGCGCGACCCCGCCCCGGGCGGACATCGATGCCTTCGTCACCGCCATCGACACCGCGGGTGTAAGCCTGACCGGCCTCAACCTCTTCGCCGGCCGACTTCCCGGCCCCGATCGGGGCGTGCTCTCCCACCCCGACCGGATCGCAGAGCTGCGCGCCAACATCGAGGTCGTCGCCCAGATCGCCGAACACACCGGAACCACCGGCTTCAACGCCCTCTACGGCCTGCGTCAACAGGGTGTCGATCCGGACGAACAGGACCGCGTCGCCTTGGAGAACACTCTCGCCGCGGCGGAGCGTGTCGCCAAGCTCGGCGGCACCATCTTCATCGAGCCCCTCAGCGGGGCCGAGGACTATCCGCTCAAGACCGCCGCCGAGGCTTTGGCGTTCATCGCCAAGGTCAGGGAGGCCGGGGCCGACAACGTCGCTCTCCTCGCCGACTTCTTCCACCTGGCCGTCAATGGTGACGACGTGGCGGCGGTGGTGCGCGATCACGCAGCCGAGTTCGGACATGTCCAGATCGCCGACGCCCCTGGACGCGGCGAACCCGGCACAGGCGAATTGCCCCTCGACGAACTCCTGTCCGCCTCCCAAGCCGGCGGCTACCAAGGGCTGGTGAGCCTGGAGTACGAGCCCACCGTTCCTTCCGCGGAAAGCTTCGCCTGGCTGCGCTGACCGTGTGCGTTCTGGGTCCCTGCCCCGCCGACCCACGATGCGTCACCCTGGACGCCGTTCCGTGGCGGTGAACCCCGGCCGTCACCGCACTGGAGCGGGGACGGAGGTTTCAGGGCTCGCAAAGGTGATCACACAAGGGGCGTGAGCGAAAACTCTGAGTCATCACCGCTGGTCATCAAGAACGTCCGGGTCTTCGATGGAAAGAGCGAACGGCTCGAAACCGGACACGTGGTGGTGCGCGGAAGGCGCATCGACCGGATCGTTCCACTCACGGATGAGGTCGCCGAACCCGACGATGCCCGGGTGATCGACTGCGCCGGTGAGGGGGGAGCGGTCACCCGCGTGCTCATGCCCGGGCTCATCGACGCCCACACCCACCTGGCCGTTTCGGGTATCTCCGCTCTCGAAGTGCTGACCGGTCAGGACGGGCTGGTGCACTGCAAGGCCTTGGCCGAGGCCCGCCGCGTGCTCATGCGCGGCTTCACCTCGGTGCGTGACATGGGCGGACCCACCGGAGCGATCAAGAGTGTGATCGACTCCGGGGAGTTCCCCGGACCACGTGTCTACCCGAGTAACGCCGCGATCTCCCAGACCGCCGGACACGGGGACTTCTCCGCCGTCTACGACGCGCCCACGGCCCTTGGTGGTCCCTTGTCCCGCGCGGAGCGACTGGGGATCATGCGGGTCGCGGACGGGCCGGAACGGGTGCTCGCCGCCGTACGAGAACAACTCAAGAAAGGGGCCTGCCAGGTCAAGCTCATGGCCGGAGGCGGAGTCACGTCGGTCTACGACGACCTGGACGTCTTGCAGTTCACCCCGGAGGAACTACGGGTGGCGGTCCAGGCGGCTCAGGACTGGGGGACCTACGTCGCCGTGCACGTGTTCGACACCGAAGGGATCAGACGTGCCCTGGACGCGGGGGTCCGCTCCATCGAACACGGACAGTTGGCGGACGAGGAGACGGTCGCCCTGGTCGCGAGCAAGGGGGCGTGGTTGAGTACGCAGCCCTTCGCCGTTGGCGACCACTCCTTCCCCGATCCGCGATCCACGGCCAAGGACGCCGAGGTCTGCGCGGGGGTGGACCACCTGTTCACCTGGGCACGTGAGCACGGCGCGCGGCTCGCCTTCGGTACGGACCTGCTCTTCGCCCCGGACGCGGGTGATCGCCAATCGCGAATGTTCACCCGCCTGGATCGGTACATGTCACCGGTGGACGCCCTGCGGGTGGGCACCTCGGGTAACGCGGCCCTGTTGGGAATGGCCGGAAACCGGGACCCCTATGGTGAGGCCGAACTGGGGGTGGTGCGGCCGGGTGCCTGGGCGGACCTGCTGGTGGTGGAGGGTGATCCGACTCAGGACCTCTCACTGCTGGCCGATCCCGGACGAAACCTGTCGGTCATCGTCAAGGACGGGAAGGTGTATCGCAACCGTTTTGGATGAAGGAAGGACCCCGACCCGAACGATCGGACCGGGGCGCTCCGTGGCGTGGGTCAGCCGCAGTAGGCGTCCTGCTCACCGATGATCCGGTAGGGGCAGTCCGCGTAGTCCAACAAGCGCAGCACCGCCTCCTCGTTACGGGAGGTCTCGCGCTCGATCACCGAGGACGGCGGGTAGAAGCCCCCACCCGAGGCCGAGCGAGGATACATCTCGTACGTGAAGTTGACGATGCCCTGGTCGGCCCACAGCCAGTCGTTGATCGAACCGTCCGTGATGTACAGGTCGCTGGACTGCTGGGGCGTGTACCCGTTGGCCTCGGCCATGTACTCGCCCAACGCGCGGTGGGTGTCGTACTCTTCCTGTGTCATCGCGCCGGTGGTCTCATCGTAGGTGTGACCGAAGGGCCACAGGATGAGTTCGCTGTAGGTGTGGAAGTCGATGGCGGCGGTGATCTGCTGTTCGCCGTCCACCACCCGACCGCGCACGAAGTCGGCGACCGCCTTCACCTCGGTGGCGGATTCGGGGGCGTCTCCCCGATAGGTGGTGCCGCTCGGGTTGCCCGAGGAACCGCCACAACAGCCCCAATTGTAGGCCCAGTTGCGGTTCATGTCCGTGCCGATGGCGGAAGAACCCTCGTTGGGCTGGCGGTTCTTACGCCAGTTCCGCCAGGTATCACCCGCCATGTCGTACTCACTGCCGTCCGGGTTGACGTTGGGCAGGATCCAGATCTCCCGACCGTCCACCAGTTCGGTGATCCGGGGTTCCTCCCCGTAGCCATCGGTCAACAGGTGCAGCAGGTAGACCGCCATCTCCACGGTCAGGTGCTCGCGCGCGTGCTGGGAGTGGACGAACAGTACCTCGGGCCGGTCCTCGTCCACGGTCACGTTATCGCTGATCTTGACCGCCACCAGGTCCCGGCCCTCATGGGATCGCCCGAAGACCTCCCGCGCGGCAATGCCCGGGTGGTCGGTGACCACCTGGTCGATGATCTCCAGTAGTTCCGGATAGGTGGTGTAGCCCGGGTCCGGGCTCGCCAGTGTCCGCGCGGGCTCGAAGGCTCGGGCCGCGTATCCCAGCGAGTCGAGTTCGTCGAGGTCCTCGGTCGATCCGGTGATCAGCACCGAGTCCTCGCCCACGTGGTCGATCGCTACACCGGTGGCGGCGATCTCCGAGCGTTCCTCGGGGGTGGTCACACCGTCGATCTCGTACAACCCGTAGCCGGGTTCGGCGGTGGCGCTTCCGGTGGCCAGTGTGCCCAGGAGGAGGGCGCCGACGGCGACGGGGACGAGGGATCTTCTGAAGGGGGAGGGGGACGCATGGTGCACTGTGCCTCCATGAGCGGGGTGTGAGGCTACGAATACTGTGCGGTATTGGAGATCAGGGCCCCGAGAACTGTCAATATGGCCGGCCGGAGGTGACGGGAGCCGTGAATCGTCTGGTTTCGGAGCCCTGCCACGTGAAGCCCGCTTTTTTGTGACCGGACATGAGCCGAGCGTGGCCACATGTGGCCGGCGGGCGTCTCGCCCCCTTACTTGGATTCCAGACGGCCCCGTGGGTCGGAGTCTTGTCTCAGAACCGAGAGTTCCTCCTTCCAACCGGTGGAGTCGATGCCGAGTGCGTCACGCAGGTAGGCCAAGGAGACCCGTTGGATCAGGGCGACCCGCTCGGGGCTTTCGTCGGTCGTCTCCGCCACGCCGTACCCGGCGACACCGCCCAGGGAATGCTCCGCCCCGAACAGGGTGAGCAGGTCCGTGGCCCCCGGTCCCAGGTGGTAGGCGTCGGTCCACCAATCCGGACCTCGAGTGGAAAGGGCCGACTGGTCGCTGTCCCCGGCGACGACGAGGGTGGGCGTGCTCATCGTCGCGAAACTCGGCTTCATGAAGGGGAAGTGTTCGGCCGCGAACGGTGTGAGGGTGCCTTCATCGGTGCCGGCCGCGGCCAGTAGCACCCCGACCTTCACCCGGGGGTCGGACAGGTCCTCCCCCGGTTCGCCCTGGTCGTCGAGCACCCGTGCGCCGAGTAGGGTGCCGGCCGTCTGGGCTCCCCAGGAGTGTCCGGCGACGGCGATGCGGTGGTGGTCGATCCGTCCCTGGAGGCCGGGGATCGTGGTCTCCAGGGTGTCGAGTCGGTCGAGGGCGCGCGTCAGGTCCTCCACGCGAAAACGCCAGATCGACGGGGTGCGGGGATCGTCAGGAGCGATGTTCAGGGTTCGGGAGTCGAGATGGGTCGGCTGGACCACGACGAAACCGTGTGCGGCCCAGAAGTCGACCAGTGGTGCGTAGCCGTCCAGTGAGCCTCCGAAACCGTGCGAGAAGATGATGACCGGCAGGCCTGTTCCGGCCTCGGGCGCGCTGACGCGCAACCGTAGATCCTCTCCACGTTCCGGCGCCGGGAGCACGACCGGACTCACGGAGAGGACGCGGGCCGGGGTGCTCGATTCGGTCGGAGTGGAGTTCGGGTCGCCCATGGGATTCCTTTCAGGGGCGGTCGCGCTGGAACGCTTAAGTGGAACACTGCTCCGCTTGAACATATGGAACGTTGCTCCGGTTGTCAAGGATGAGAAGTGAGGGGTGTGGGCACGGTGAAGAATCGTGATGGAGGCGCGGAGCGGTCGGTGCCACGGAAACGGGCCGACGCACGGCACAACGAACGGGCCCTGTTGGAGGCCGCGGCCAGCGTCTTCGTTGAGTCGGGGGTGGACGCGCCGGTGCGCGAGATCGCGGCGATCGCGGGCGTGGGCATGGGCACCGTCTATCGCCATTTCCCGACCCGGGCCGATCTGGTCATCGCCGTCTATCGCCACCAGATCGAAGCCTGTGCCCAGGCCGGGCCGGAACTGCTCGCCACCGCCGATGATTCGTACGAGGCCCTCTCGCGTTGGGTGGGCATGTTCGTCGAGTTCTTGGTCACCAAGCACGGGTTGGCCGCCGCTCTGCGGGGCGAGGGCGCCGGGTTCGACGCTTTGCACACGTACTTCCTCGACCGGCTCGTGCCCGTGTGCGCACGGCTTCTCGAAGCGGCGGTGGAGGAGGGGCGGATCGTCGCCGACGTCGAGGCCTACGAACTGATGAGGGGGATCGGGAACCTTTGTGCCGGCGCCGACAGCGACCCGCGCTACAAGGCCACCCGTATGGTCGATCTGCTCATCGCGGGGCTACGTCGGACCCCCGAGGATTGATTGGAATTCCCCGCCTTTGGGCGTGGGGAGGAAGTCGCCCCATCGGGTCGGCGAACGTTCGGTGGTGTGGATCCTTACGCGTGAACGATCCGAACGTGGGAAGGCGTCCGTCGGCGGTACCGGCTCAGCGGAGGTACGGCTTGCCTACCTACCGGGGCCTCGGGTGTTGGCCGCACCCTGGGTCCCGCCGACGGACTCCGTATAAAACCCCCTAGCACTGAAGGGTTCCACTCCAGGGTAGCCGCCCGCGTTTGTATCTTGAAGTCGAGGTACCGATTTTGAACGATCATCTGAAATCCGCGCGAACCCCTCAGGGCGTCACGGTTCACAGTGGCCCCGTCTCAGCATGTGAGCAAAGAGTGCCGATTCTTCTCCTCCGTCTGCTAGCGTGACGATCGTTATGCTGCGTGAGCTGCTCCTCCTTAGTGGCCGCGACGGGGATCGTTAAAAGGTCGGCCCCTCGTCGCGGGACTTCGGCTTGCCCTGTCGGCCGTTACACCACGTGCCACGACTTTCCAAGGAGTAACACCACCATGGTGCCGCAGCAACAACCCAGTTCCATGCCCTTCCAGCGCTACCAGCCCTTCGCCCCGGTGGACCTGCCGGACCGCACTTGGCCCGCCAAGACCATCACCCAAGCGCCCCGCTGGCTGTCCACCGACCTGCGCGACGGCAACCAGGCACTGATCGAGCCGATGGACCCCTCACGCAAGCACGAGATCTTCCGGCTGCTGGTCAAGATGGGCTACAAGGAGATCGAAGTCGGCTTCCCCGCCGCGAGTCAGACCGACTTCGACTTCGTTCGGGAGCTGATCGAGGGCGACCTGGTCCCCGACGACGTGCAGATCTCCGTGCTGACCCAGGCCCGCGAGGACCTGATCGAGCGCACCGTGCAGAGCCTGGTCGGCGCCAAGCGCGCCAGCGTGCACCTGTACAACGCCACCGCGCCCACCTTCCGCCGCGTCGTGTTCAAGGTCGACCGTCAGGCCTGCAAGGACATCGCGGTCAAGGGCACCGGCCACGTGATGCGCTTCGCCGAGCAGTACCTGGGCCAGACCGAGTACTTCGGCTACCAGTACTCGCCCGAGATCTTCGTCGACACCGAACTGGACTTCGCCCTGGAGGTTTGCGAGGCGGTCATGGACGTGTGGAACCCCGGTCCGGGCCGCGAGATCATCCTGAACCTGCCCGCCACCGTCGAGCGCGCCACCCCCAACATCTACGCCGACCAGATCGAGTGGATGAGCCGCAACCTGTCCCGGCGCGAACACGTGGTCCTGTCCGTACACCCGCACAACGACCGTGGTACCGGTGTGGCCTCCGCCGAACTGGCCGTCATGGCCGGCGCCGACCGTGTCGAGGGCTGCCTGTTCGGCCACGGTGAGCGCACCGGCAACGTCTGCCTGGTCACCCTGGGACTGAACCTGTTCAGCCAGGGCGTGGACCCCAAGATCGACTTCTCGAACATCGACGAGATCCGTCGCACGGTCGAACACTGCACCCAGCTGCCGGTGGCCCCGCGCCACCCCTACGGCGGCGACCTGGTCTACACCGCCTTCTCCGGCTCCCACCAGGACGCCATCAAGAAGGGCTTCGACGACCTGAACAAGCGCGCGGCCGAGGCCGGCGTCCCGGTCGAGGAGTACCCCTGGGACGTGCCCTACCTGCCCATCGACCCCAAGGACGTGGGCCGCAACTACGAGGCGGTCATCCGGGTCAACAGCCAGTCCGGCAAGGGTGGCGTCTCCTACATCATGCAGCGAGACCACGCCCTGGACCTGCCGCGGCGCCTACAGATCGAGTTCTCCCAGGTCATCCAGCAGTTCACCGACGCCGAGGGCGGCGAGTTCCCGGCGGACCGCATCTGGGAGATCTTCTCCCAGACCTACCTGGCCGATCGGGGGCCGGTCGCGGTCCTGGCGCACCGCTCCAGCACCGGCGAGGACGGCACCTACTCGATCGAGGCCGACGCCCGCGTGCACGGCGAGATCCGTGAACTGAAGGGCACCGGTAACGGCCCCATCTCCGCGTTCGCCGACGCCCTGACCGACGTCGACGTCAAGGTTCGCGTGATCGACTACGTGGAGCACTCCATGGGCGAGGACGGCGACGCCCGCGCCGCCGCCTACGTGGAGGCCGAGATCGACGGCCGGGTCGTGTGGGGGGTGGGCATCCACAGCAGCATCACCACCGCATCCCTGAAGGCCATGTGCAGCGCCATCGGTCGCCTCTGACCTGAGGCGGGATCCGGTCCAAGGACGCGGACCGGATCGGGGGCGTACCCGATTCGAGGATGGGGCTCGCGACGAACGTCTCGCCGCGGGCCCCACCGACGTTCTTCGGTCCTCGTCGTCGCTCAGACGGTCACCGGTAGCCGAACTTCTGAGTCCAGGCACGGTCGGCCTCGCCGACCCCGATCGCCTTCAGATCGCAGTTGAGGATGTTGCGGCGGTGGCCAGGACTGTTCATCCATGCGTCCATCACCTGCCGGGCGTTCTGTTGCCCCTTGGCGACGTTCTCGGCGCCCCAGGAGTCGTAGCCGTGGCGACGCGCACGTTCACCCGGTCCTTCACCCTCGGGACTCTCGTGGGCCATGTAGCCGCGGGCGGCCATGTCCTCGCTGTGCTCCTGCGCGGCGGCGGTCAGTTTGTCGTCGACCCGCACCGGGGAGCAGCCGTTCGAGGCCCGTTCACTGTTGACCAGCGTCACGACCTCGGTGGCCATGGGGCCGGCCGAAGAGGAACCGCCGCCGCCACCACCGCCACCGCCATTGCTCGCACCGCCGCTGGAACCGCCACCGCCATTGCTCGCACCGCCGCCGGAACCGCCACCGTCACCGCCACCACCGGCCTCCTCACCGGAGTCCTCGGGGGCATAGGAGGCGGTCGCCTGGGCGCTGCGGGGAGAACTGTCCCCGGCGGGCTCAGCCGGTTCGGGAGCCTGGGTGGGTTCCTCGAAGAAGTCGTCACCCTCCAGGTCCGGAACCTGGGAGTCGTCGGCGACGGCACCCTCCCCGATCCGACCGGCGGAGCTTGCGCCGTCGGCGGCCTCCAGCGCGTCCTTGTCCTCTCCGACCGTGTTCAGGACCAGTGCCCCGGCCAGGGCCAGGCCGACGGGGACGGCGACCACACCCGCGACGAGTGGGAACACCCTGCGCCGTTTGCGACGATTCGACCGGCCCTCCTCCCAGAACCCATCGTCGTCGTGCCGATCCTGATCTTCGTACTCCGAGTACCGGCCCTCGCGGGGTGCGCGCTGTTCGCGAGCGCTCATCCTGCGCTTGCCTCTGCGACCTCGCGCCATTTCGCTTGTACCTTCCGTGCCGGGATGGGAAACGTACGGGGCGCCCTCGTGAAGGCGGCCGGTGGGGTGAGCCCGTTGAGGCTCGGTCACCCGGAGACCGAACTCGCCGGAGAGGGGCTTGCCGTATCCATGGCCACACATGGTCATCGGTGGCTCTGTGTTCGGTGGGGGCAAGCGATGCCCGGGTCTGCGGTGTCGCGGGGGGAGGGCGGCACGGCCGAGCATCGATATCCCTAGCGCGTGAGAGTAGAGCAAATGTCGTGAAAAGGGAATCCAAACCGTAATGAACCTGATCAGGGGTTCGTGCGTCCTCGTGCTTTCGGGCCGGACCGATCGTGCTTTCAGGGCGGACCGGCCAGGTTTTCGGGATGCACCGACCAGGTGGTCGGTCGTATCCGCGACAATGGAGTAGTGAGCCTCTACCGTGACGAGGGCGTCGTCCTGCGCAACCAGAAGCTGGGCGAGGCCGACCGCATCATCACCCTCCTGACCCGCCGCACCGGTCTGGTGCGTGCCGTCGGCAAGGGCGTACGCCGTACCAAGTCCCGTTTCGGCGCGCGGTTGGAGCCGTGTACCCACGTCGACCTGCAGTTGCACACCGGGCGTACGCTCGACGTCATCACGCAGGCCGAGACCGTGCGTTCCTATGGTTCGGCGATGGTCCACGACTACTCCCGCTACACCGCGGCCAGCGCGATGCTGGAGACCGCGGAGAAGATCGTCGCGGTGGAGAAGGACCCGGCGCTGCGCCAGTTCCTCCTGCTCATCGGTGCCCTGAGGACCCTGGGTGAGGGAGGTCATGACTCCAGGCTCGTCCTGGACGCCTACCTTCTGAGATCCCTGGCCGTGGCGGGCTACGCCCCCGCCTTGACCGAATGCGCCCGCTGCGGAACCCGCGGGGAGCACCGTGCGTTCGCGGTGCACGCCGGCGGTATGGTCTGCTCGGTGTGCCGCCCCCACGGCTCCGTGTACCCCTCGCCCGAGACGGTCCGGCTCATGTTCGCCCTGCTCGGAGGCGATTGGGACAGCGCGGACGCCAGCGAAGGCGGGCACCGCTCCGAGTGCAGTGGAATGGTCGCGGCCTACCTACAGTGGCACCTGGAAAACGGAATCCGATCACTGCGCCATGTGGAGCGTTCTTGAGTCTGTTCAGCTTCGACAAAGGTAGGCGGGAGCGACCGGAGGGGTCGGAACACATCGCGCCCGCCCCCCACCCCAGCGGGGCGCGCCCTCCGAGCCTGCCCGCCGACCTGGTGCCCCGGCACGTCGCCGTGGTCATGGACGGCAACGGCCGCTGGGCCAAGGAACGCGGCCTGCCGCGCACCGAAGGTCACCGAGCCGGAGAGTCCTCCCTCTTCGACGTGATCGAGGGCGCCTTGGAGATGGGCATCCCCCACCTGTCCGCGTACGCCTTCTCCACCGAGAACTGGAAACGTTCACCCGACGAGGTGCGTTTCCTGCTCGGGTTCAACCGGGACGTCATCCGTCGTCGCCGTGACGAACTGCACGCACGTGGTGTGCGCGTCAAATGGGCGGGGCGCGCGGGGATGCTCTGGAAGAGCGTCATCTCCGAACTTCAAGACGCCGAGGAGATGACCAAGGACAACACGGCGCTCACTCTCCAGTTCTGTGTGAACTACGGCGGCCAAGCCGAGATCGTCGACGCCGCCCGAGAGTTGGCCCGACAAGCCGCCGAGGGCCGGATCTCTCCGGAGAAGATCACCGAGGACACCCTCGCCCAACACTTGTACGCCCCCGACGTCCCTCCGGTCGATCTGTTCGTGCGTTCCTCGGGGGAGCAGCGACTGTCCAACTTTCTGCTGTGGCAGAGCGCCTACGCCGAGTTCGTCTTCTTGGAGACGCTCTGGCCCGACTTCGACCGCCGTGATCTGTGGCGGGGCTGGGGNNNNTACGGTGGCGCCGAACCCAACCAGGTAAAGAAGGAGAAGTGATGGCCCAGAGCGGCGAGTACTCGTGGCTCCGTCCCGGAATGTCGCTCGTGGCGATGGGGGACAGTTTCACCGAGGGTGTGGGAGACCCCTACCCCGATGGCTCCGGGGTCTTCCGAGGTTGGTCGGACCGGTTGGCCCAACACCTGGCCGACCACACCGGGGAGATCCACTACGCCAACCTGGCGGTGCGTGGCAAGCTGATCCGTCAGATCGTCACCGATCAGCTGGCGCCCACCCTGGAGATGAAGCCGGACGTGGTCACGCTGTGCGCCGGCGGCAATGATCTGCTGCGCCCGGCGGGAGACCCCGAGCGCGTGGCCCGCGTCCTGGACCACGCCGTGTCCCGCCTGCGCGCGAACGGCAGCCAGGTCGTCCTGTTCACCGGGGTCAACGTCGCCACCGGGTACATGCGTGGCACCATCGGTCTGTTCGCGCGCTTCTACATGAACGTTCGCGCGATCGCCGACAAGTACGACTGCCACCTGGTCGACCAGTGGTCGATGGACGTGCTCAACGACTCGCGTGCCTGGGACGAGGATCGACTCCACATGTCCCCGGAGGGGCACCGCCGGCTGGCCCTGCGTGTGGCCGAGGTCCTGGGAGTGCCCACCGAGGAGCGTTGGGACCGGCCCTGGCCCGTCCTCGAACAGGTGAGCTGGGCCAAGGCCCGGCGTGAGGACCTGCAGTGGGTGAAGGATTCCCTGGCCCCGTGGATCGGCAGGCGCCTGACGGGGCGTTCCTCGGGGGACACGGTGACCGCCAAGCGTCCCGAGCTCACGCTCCTGACCAAGGACCGCTGACACCGCCGTCACCCCACGCGTTCTTCGCCACACCGCTCGTGGTGTGAGCTCCACCCCAAAACGTGACGAACCATCAACCTACTGTCGCGTAACCCAGGGGTGGGGCTGCATCATCGAACACCATGAGCGGTGTGCGGACCGGTTCCTCCGGTGATCTCAAGAACAAGGACATCCTGTCCTACGTCGCCCTCGGAGACAGTTTCACCGAGGGCATGAGCGACCCCTACCCGGACAGCGACAGCGTGCCCAACGGTCGTTATCGGGGGTGGGCCGACCGTGTGGCCGAACACCTCACCGAGCACGTGGCCGAGGTGCGTTACGCCAACCTCGCCATCCGCGGTCGCCTCATCGCCCAGATCCGGGACGAACAGGTGCCGCACGCGGTCGAGATGAAGCCCGACCTGGTCACCCTGTGTGCCGGCGGCAACGACCTCCTTCGTCCGGGTGGCGACCCCGACCGGGTCGTGGAGATCTTCGAGTCGATGGTCGTCGAATTGCGCGCCACCGGTGCCCGTGTGGTGATCTTCACCGGATTCGACACCAACTGGCAGCCGGTCATGCGCCACCTGCGCGGCAAGATCGCCACCTACAACATGCACATGCGCGCGGTCGCCGACAAGTACGGCTGCGACGTCGTCGACGTGTGGAGCATGAGGATCCTCGATGATTCCCGTGCCTGGAACTGGGACCGGCTGCATCTGTCCTCGGAAGGCCACCGTCGACTGGCCCTACGAGTGTGCGAGGTCCTGGGTCTGCCGGTCGAGGGCGACTGGAACGAGCCTTGGCCACCGCCGGAGCCGCGTGACTGGCGCACCGCCCGGCAGGAGGACCTGTACTGGGCGCGAGAGTTCCTCGTCCCATGGATCCATCGCCGGCTGACCGGTCGTTCCTCCGGTGACGGGGTGAGCGCCAAACGGCCCACCCTGCAACGCTGCGAACAGCTCCATCCCGATGACCAGGCCCCGTGATTTTGGCCCGAACGTGGGAGAGGACCCCCGCCACGGCGGGGGGCCTCTCCTGTCGGTCGGNCCTACCGGGCCGAGCAGTCGGCGCAGGTGCCGAACACTTCGACGGTGTGGGTGACGTTGGTGAAACCGTGCAGGGTGCCGATCTCGGTGGTCCAGCGCTCCACCGTGGGAGCCTCGATCTCCACCGCGGTGGAGCACGTTCGGCACACCAGGTGATGGTGATGGTCTTCGGTGTCGCACGCGCGGTAGACGGACTCGCCCTCGTCGGTGCGTAGGACGTCCACCTCGCCCGAGTCGCTCAGCGCCTGCAAGGCGCGGTAGACGGTGGTCAGACCGATCTTGGACCCATCGGCACGAAGGTCCGCGTACAGGTCCTGCGCACTGCGGAAACCGGAGGACTCGGTCAGCGCCCGGCGGACGTCCTCACGTCGTGTGGTCATGGTGTCAACCTCCCCCGATCACTCTGGATCATCGTATCCATGGGGCTTCTCGCGGCGGTGGAGGGGGGTGTGGCCCTCCGCCGTTTGGCGGTCCGGCGCAACAGGCCACCGGACAGGACCGCCACGCAGTACACCGCCAAGGCCAGCAGCACGATGGTGGCGCCCGGGGCCAGGTCCGAGTAGAACGCCGTGGTCAGCCCACCCAAAGAGGAGGACAGACCGATGAACACGGCCAAGCCCATGGTCACCCGGAAGCTGCGACTGAGCTGTTGGGCCGCGGCGACGGGGACGATCATGAGCGCGCTCACCATCAGTACACCCACCACACGCATCGCGATCACCACGGTCAGGGCGGCGGTCACCGCCAACAGAATGCTCAAAAAACGCACCGGCAGCCCATGGGCCCGGGCCACCTCCTCGTCCTGGCACAGCACGAACAGTTCACGTCCGAAGACCGCGAGGACCGCCAACACGCCGACCGCCAGCACGCCCACGATCCAGATGTCCTGTTCACCCACGGTGCTCACCGAACCGAACAGGAAGGAGGTCAGGGTGGCGTTGCTCGCACCCGGTGTGAGCCCGATGAGCAGCACACCACCGGCGATACCGCCATAGAACAGCAGCGCCAGCGCCACGTCCCCACTGGTCCGGGTACGCACTCGGACCAGTTCCATGAGGATGGCGCCCACGGTCGCCACCACCGCGGCGGTCAACACCGGTGAGGTGCTGGTGAGCAGGCCCAAGGCCACACCGGTCAGCGCCACGTGGCCGATGCCGTCGCCCAGCAGGGCCAGACGGCGCTGGACCAGGAAGGTGCCGATCACCGGGGCGACCAGGCCCACCAGCACCGCCGCGAGCAGGGCCCGCCGCATGAACTCGTACTGCAGCAGTTCAGTCACGGTGGGGCACCTCGAGTCGAACGATCTCCGAGTGCGCGTCGGTGGACGCGACCCGTGGATCGGGGTCGTTGGGGTCAGGGTGGGGATGCTGGTGTACGTGTCCGGGGCGCGCGCACGCGCCGATGGCCGCGGGCGGTGCGCCGTCGTGGACCACCCGGCCCTGTTCCAGCACCACGGCGCGCTCGATGACGTTCTCCAGCGGACCCAGTTCGTGCAGGACCAGGACCACCGTGCTGCCCTGTTCACTCAGGCGGGCGATGGTGCGGGCCAGGGCGCGTTGGTTGTCGGCGTCCACCCCGGCCATGGGTTCGTCCATGACGAAGGTGTCGGGACGTCCGGCCAGGGCACGGGCGATGAGCACGCGCTGTTGCTGACCACCGGAAAGTTCGCGTACGGCGTCGCCGGCCCGTTCGCTCAGGTCGACGGCGGCCAGGGCCTCCTCGACCGCGGCACGGTCCGCCTTGGTGGACAAGGACAGGCGGCGGCGTCGGGCGACCTGGCCGGAGGCGACGATCTCACGGACGGTGGCGGGGACGGCGCCCCCGGCGGTGAGCCGCTGGGGGACGTAGCCGATCCGCTTCCAATCGCGGAAACGGCGCAAGGGCGTGCCATGGATGTGGATTCGGCCGGAGGTGAGGGGCACGATGCCGAGCATCGCGCGCATCAGGGTCGATTTGCCCGAACCGTTGGGGCCCAGGACGGCCATGGTCTGGCCCACGGGGACCTGGACGTCGACGCCGTTGAGAACGGGGACGCCGTCATAGGCGGCGTGGGCGTCGACGACCTGGAAGGCGGGCGGGACTTGGGAGGAACGGGACCCTGAACCGATGAGCTGGGCAGACACTCCCACATTATGACGAAAACGAAAATGGTTGTCAAAACCTTGACCGTCGCCCATCACCGCCTTCTCCCGTAGGAGCGGTGCTCGGGCTCAAAGGCCCGAGGCCCGGGCCAGGGCCAAGACCAGTACCACCAGCACCATCAGAACCCGCGGCACCCGTTGTCGCCGGGCCAAGGTCGGCCAGGTCAGGAAGGCCAACCAGGCGAAGAAGGCCGCCACCGTCAGCAGACACAGGGCTCCCAGCACTCCCGGAGACGTCAGGCCCGCGATGAACAGGACGCCCAGCAGCAGGGGAAGGAGCCAATGTGGACGTTGGTGCAGCCACACCAGGGGAACCGCGCTGCGTCGTTCCACCTCTTGGCGCAACCGTCCCGCGCCCGGAGTGAACAGAGCGTCCCCCGGTGGGAGCCGCCGCTCCGGGTCGAGCCGACCCCGATTCGCCCGTCGCCGCTCGTCTTCGTGTTCGCGAGAGGCCATCGCCGCCCCTACCCCTTCGTCCGCGATCGGTCCCCGGACCCACCGACCGAGGAGAAGCCGTTTCGCTTCCCTGGTAGATTCGCGAGATGTCCGTGAAGCCGAATGGACACGCGCGGGTCGGTGATCCGTGCGAGCCGGGCTCTCATCGCGAGAACATGACGAAACCTCGCGGTGTGGACGCCAGGCCCGTGGTTCACGTGTCAGTGAAGCAGGAACCGGCCGCCACCGCGAGGTGCGCGAGCCACCCGAACCGTTTCGGGTGGTCGATCCCATGGCCGTGGTCGTGGGAGGAAACCGAAAACCCGGGTTGGACCCTGGCACAAGGCCCCGATTCGAGGCGGACGTGAAGGCGTTCGCCTCACGCAGCCCCGACCTTCCCCGTTCTCGGCTGTCCGGGGTTTGACGTGCGTTGGGTCAAGTACCTTTTACATTCAGTTAAATGACCGTCTGATCAGCGTGGACCGTCCGCACTACGGTGCCCGCACGTCGCACAGCGACGAACCCTTCGAAGGGTGTCAACTTCCGTGCCCGAACCCACAATCATCGTGACGTTCGACGTCACCGAGCCGCACTTGCAGAACTGCCTCGATTCTCTGGCCCGTCAACGCGACGAGGCCCAGGGCGAGGAGGGGGCGCGTAACGGCGCCCTACGGCCCGGCGCCGAGGTCATCCTCGTGCCGGTCCGTGTCACCGACGGGGCGAGCGCGACGCCCCCGGCCGATCCCGAGGTCTCCGACGGAAAGACCTCCGGGCCGGACATGAGCGCCGAGGGCGACGACGAGATCGCCCGTACCGACTCCGACGAACCCGGCCGGGAAGAGAACGACCAGGGCGACGAGGCGGTCGAATCCGCGCGCGCGGAGGGGTTGGCCCAGGCCCGTGCCTTCGCCCAGAGCCCACCACCCGGCCTACGCGTCAAGCTCTTGGAGGAGGGCCCGTGCTCGGATCACCCCGCGGCCCGCACACGCGGGGCGGCCGAGGCCACCGGCGACCACCTGCTCTTCCTCACCGGATCCGATGCTCTGACCAGCTACGCGATCGCCTACCTGGCGCACAGTGCCGCCGACACCCGCGCGGACCTGGTCATCGGTAACGTGCACCAGTTCAACGAGCTGGGCGCCGCGCCCTCCAAAGCGCACAAGAGGCTGTGTTCTCGCCAGCGCCTGGCCGAGGACCCCCGAAACGTTCCCGGCCTGCTCTCCGACGCCACCCTGGGCAACCGGCTCTGGCGCCGAGAGTTCTGGGAGTCCCAGCAGGCCTTCGAGACCCGGCCCGAGGACGGTGACCTCGCGATCCGGCGGTTGAGCCTGCGGGCCGACGCGGTGAGCGTGCTTCCTGCTCCCGTCCTGCTCCTGCGCGAACGCGCCGACAGCCGGCCACCCTTGGAAGAGGCCGCCCTCGCCCGGCGCCTGACCATGATGAACCGGATCGCCGGCGAGCTGAACAACGCAGACCGGAAACTGTGGGACCGCAACCTCCTCCAAGGTGAGCTCCACCAGCTCCTGTTGCGGATGGACGACGCGGACGAGCCCGTCCGCGAGACGGTCGTGGACCTGCTCAACGCCTACCTCGACCACGTACCGCAGGCCCTCCTCAACGGGATGCCCGTCCTGGATCGGCTCCTGTACCACCTGGTGCGCAAGCGGCGCTCGGACGACGTGGTGGAGGTCGCCACCTTCGCCAAGAGCGTCGAGATCAAGAAGGCGAACGTGGTCCGCCGTGGGCTGGGCTACTACATCGCCTATCCCTTTTTCGAGGCCAAGGATCCGGCCAAGGCCGTCCCTCGGGAGATCTACCGCCTCGAGGAGGAGATCAGGGTCCGCCAGAAGGTCGAGGACGTGCGCTGGCGGGATGGCCGGCTCCACATCAGTGGCCGAGTGGGTATCCGCCACCTGCGTGCTCACAAGCGTTGGCACCAGCACTTGGTCGCCTTCGCGATCAACACCGCCACCAACCGACGTATCCGCGTACCCGTGCAGGTCCGTCTGGCCGCCGAATACCGGTTGCCCGACCTGCCCGAGGCCGCAAGGCACGACTTCGGTGGCTTCACCGTCATCCTGGACCCGCACCGTCTTCGCTCGGCCCGGACCTGGAAACCCGGCGACTGGAAGGTCGAACTGGTCGTCTTCAACCGCGGCCTGACCAGGCGCCGCATCATCTCCAACCCCGTCTCCGGACAACCCGAACGGCCCGGCTACCACGACGTCGGTGACCAGATGTGGATTCGGCCGCACTGGAACAAGGACCGGCAGCTCGTCGTCAGCGTCGAGCCGACCCGAGCCCGCGTCACCGAGCACCGCTTCGACCCCCACGCCGCCGAACTCCACATCGAGGGCGACCTGTTGTCCGCTCCCGCCACGGATGCCACCGGTCTGCGGATGGTCCGACGACCCGGTACCACCCGACTCACCTACCCCGTCCACGTCAAGGGCGGCCGGTTCAGCGCCCGTGTGAGCGCTGAGGACCTGTTCACACGAGGCCTCAGCGAATGCGGCGGCGTGATCCGCCAGGAGGAATGGGACACCGAACTGGTCACCTCCGAACGGCTCGGAGTGCCCCTCGTCCTGCCCGATGAGGTGCCCGGAGCCGCCTACGG
>NZ_ANBD01000094.1 GCF_000341005.1 Nocardiopsis alkaliphila YIM 80379
CTCGGCCACCGGTCACCTGAAGCTGCGCGCCGGTCGGGCTCGCCCCGTGGTCGACAACGCCCACTGGGAGGAGCGCACCCTGGTTCTGGGCGGTGAGTTCCCCGCCGGGGTCGACCTGCGCTTGGTCGCCAAGGCCCGTGGTCGTGACGAGGAGCACGAACTCACCCTCGAACGGAACGGGGGTCGCTTCAGCGTCCGCTTCGACCCCTCCCGCGTCCAGACCCTGTCCGGGGAACTCTCCCTTCCCGCAGGGACCTACCAGCTGTGGGGGCGAGTCGGAGAGGAGGGCACCGGGAAGGGCTCTGGCGACAGCGTCGACGTGGGGGTGGAGTTCGCCGACGCCCTCATCGGGGAGTTGCCCTCGACGACGAGCAGTCCCGAACGCGAGTACACGCTCACCTACCAGAGTCGCGGCATTCCGGTGATCCGTGTCGGCAGTGACCTGCGCACCGCCGAACGTGGTGCCTTCGCTCAGCGTCGGCTGCGGGAGATCTTCTACCCGGCGCAGCGCTTGGAGCCCGTCACCGAGGGCATCCTCTTCGATACCTACACCGGTCGGCAGTACTCCGACAGCCCGCAGAGCATCTACGCCGAATTGCGAGGGCGGGAACGCTGGGCCGACTATCCGATGTCCTGGCTGGTCGCCGATGGACAGGTGCGTCTGCCCGAGGACCTCACCCCGGTCCGCCACAAGGGCGAGGAGTACTATCGGGAGTTGGCGCGTAGCCGCTACCTGGTCTCCAACTCCCGCCAGCCCGCCTGGTACCACCGGCACCCCGACCAAGTGGTCGTGCAGACCTGGCACGGTTCGATGCTCAAGCGCATCGGCTTCGACGTGGAGAACATTCGCGGCAAGTCCCGCGACTACTTCGACAAGTTGGCCTGGGAGACGAAACAGTGGGACTACCTGGTCTCACCCAGCCCCTGGGCGACGCCGATCCTGCGCAGCGCCTTTCGGTTCGAGGGTGAGATCCTGGAGACCGGATATCCGCGCAACGACGTCTTCTTCTCGGCCGACCGGGAACGCATCGCCGAACGCACCCGTGGCCTCCTGGGTCTGCCCGAGGGCAAGAAGGTCGTCCTGTACGCACCCACCTGGCGGGACGACAAGTACTACACGCGAGGCAAGCACAAGCTCGACCTACACCTGGACCTGCGCCGGATGTACGACAAACTCGGTGAGGACCACGTGCTCCTGGTACGGCGTCACCCCCGGGTGGTGGACAGCGTGCCCATCGTGGGGAAGGACTTCGTCTACGACGTGTCCCTGTACCCGGAGATCATGGAACTGTTCCTGATCACCGACGTGCTCATCACGGACTATTCGTCGATGATGTTCGACTTCGCCAACACCGGCCGGCCCATGCTCTTCTTCACCTATGACCTGGAGAGCTACCGGGACAACCTGCGCGGCTTCTACTTCGACTTCGAGGAGACCGCGCCGGGGCCGTTGCTGACCGAGTCCGACGACGTCATCGCGGCCCTGCTCGACATCGATGAGGTCGCCGAGAAGAGCCGTGACTCCTACCGGTCGTTCGTGGAGCGGTTCTGCCCCTTGGACGATGGTCGGGCCGCGGCCAGGGTCGTGGATCGGGTCTTCGGAGCCTGAGGTGTTCGATGCGGGTCGCTCCGGCGCTCCCGGAGCGACCCGCCCCTTTCGGTGCGCCACAATGGTCGGGTGATCGTCATCACCCGTTACTCCGTGTCCGAGGCCGAGACCGAGGCCTTCCGAATCGACGCCGACGCCGCCGTCGCGGTCCTGGCCGAACGTCCCGGCTTTTTGCGGCACCGCATCGGACGTGCCACCGACGACCCCACGCTGTGGACGGTCGTGACCGAGTGGGAGGGCGCCGGCTACTACCGTCGCGCCCTCTCCGACTTCGATGTCAAGATCACCGCCGTGCCGCTGCTGTCCCGGGCCATCGACGAGCCCAGCGCGTTCGAGATCCTCGACACCTTGGACACCCCCTGACCTCATACTCGGGTCGGTGGTCGTTGCGCTCACCCCGAGGGAGGGCGCGAGCGCCCCGCGATTGCTCTAGCCTGGGGTGACGCGGTCGCCCGGAGCGCCACATCCGTGGCTCCGCGCGAGATCCGCGTTCTTTCACACACGACGATGTATCGCGAACAGCGATCCACCGACCGCCAGCCGGATGGAGAGTCACCCATGGCCGCCAAGTCAGAGGCAATGGACGCACTGGTCAACCTCGCCAAGCGCCGAGGTCTGGTCTACCCCTCCAGTGAGATCTACGGAGGTCTGCGCGCAGCCTGGGACTATGGCCCCCTGGGCGTGGAGCTGAAGAACAACGTCAAGCGCCAGTGGTGGCGTTCGATGGTGCAGGAGCGCGACGACATCGTCGGCCTGGACTCCAGTGTGATCCTGGCTCGTGAGGTCTGGGAGGCCTCCGGCCACGTCAAGGAGTTCGTGGACCCGCTCACCGAGTGTCAGGCCTGCCACAAGCGCTTCCGCGCGGATCACCTCATCGAGGCCTACGAGGAGAAGCACGGCCAAGAGCCCGCCGAAGGCCTGGCCGCCATCGCCTGCCCCAACTGTGGAGCCAAGGCCTCCTTCACCGAGCCGCGCATGTTCAACGGTCTGCTGCGCACCTTCCTGGGCCCGGTCCAGGACGAGAAGGGCCTCGCCTACCTGCGCCCGGAGACGGCGCAGGGCATCTTCATCAACTACAAGAACGTCGAGCAGAGCGCCCGCCGCAAGGTCCCCTTCGGTATCGGGCAGATCGGCAAGTCGTTCCGTAACGAGATCACCCCGGGCAACTTCATCTTCCGAACCCGTGAGTTCGAGCAGATGGAGGTGGAGTTCTTCTGCAAGCCCGGCAGCGACGAGGAATGGCACCAGTACTGGATCGACCGGCGTCACCAGTGGTACCTGGACCTGGGCATCGCCAAGGACAACCTGCGTCTGTACGAGCACCCCAAGGAGAAGCTGTCCCACTACTCCAAGCGGACCGTGGACATCGAATACCGTTTCAACTTCCACGGCAGTGAATGGGGTGAGTTGGAGGGCGTCGCCAACCGCACCGACTTCGACCTCAAGACGCACTCCGAGGCCTCCGGTGTCGACCTGTCCTACTTCGACCAGGAGAACAACGAGCGTTACATCCCCTACGTCATCGAGCCCTCGGCCGGTGTGGACCGGGCGATGCTGACGTTCATGCTCGAGGCCTACCACGTCGACGAGGCGCCCAACGCCAAGGGCAAGTTGGACAAGCGCGCCGTCATGCGCTTCGACCCGCGCCTGGCCCCGGTCAAGGCCGCGGTACTGCCGCTCTCGCGCAACGCGGACCTGTCGCCGAAGGCCCGTGACCTGGCCGCGGCGCTACGCAAGCGCTGGAACGTGGAGTTCGACGACGCGGGTGCGATCGGCCGTCGTTACCGTCGCCAGGACGAGATCGGTACGCCGTTCTGCGTCACGGTGGACTTCGACACCCTGGAGGACAACGCGGTCACCGTTCGTGAGCGCGACACCATGTCGCAGGAGCGTGTGTCGCTGGACAACGTCGAGATGTACCTGGTGGAGCGCCTGCCCGGCTGCTGACATCGACGCTGCGCACCACGACCTGGGGCCCTGTGCCGCTTCGGCGGACACGGGGCCCTCGTCGTCGGTGGGACCGTATCCTCCAAGGCCCGAGCGCTGTAACGTGACGCGCATAGGTGGGAGATCGGCGCACGGTGGTGCCGGATCGGGGGGTGACCATGGGTCGGGTGACGACACGCGAGCGAATCCTGAGGATCCGAAGCGGTGCGGTGAGCGAACGCGTGGACACCTTGGTGGCCGAGGAGCCGCTGGAGATACGGATCGACGGGGCCCCGCTCACGGTGACCATGCGCACCCCGGGCCACGACTTCGACCTGGCCGCGGGGTTCCTGGTGGGCGAAGGCGTGGTGCGCGGTGTCGACGATTTGAAGATGATCCGCTACTGCGCCGGGGCCACCGAGGACGGTTCGAACACCTTCAACGTGCTCGATGTGTCCTTGGCTCCTCACGTGCCGGCGCCGGACGTCTCCCTGGAACGCAACTTCTACACCTCTTCGTCCTGCGGACTGTGCGGTAAGACCGGTCTGGACGCGATACGTACCCGGGCGGCGTGGTCGGTGGCCGAGGACGAGGCGCGGATCACGGTCCGGACCTTGTCGGAGTTGCCCGAGCGGCTGCGTGAGGTCCAGCGGGTGTTCGACCGGACCGGCGGACTGCACGCGGCCGGCCTGTTCACCTCGGAGGGTGAGTTGCTGGCGGTACGCGAGGACGTCGGTCGTCACAACGCGGTCGACAAGGTGGTGGGATGGGCCTTGCGTGAGGGACGCACGCCGCTGCGGGGGAGTGTGCTGATGGTGTCCGGCCGGGCCTCGTTCGAGTTGGTTCAGAAGGCCTGGATGGCGGGGGTCCCCACGCTCGCCGCGGTTTCGGCGCCCTCTTCGTTGGCCGTGGATCTGGCGGCGGAGGCCGGTATGACCCTGCTCGGGTTCCTGCGGGGGGACTCCATGAACGTCTACACCGGTCGCGAGCGAGTGCTGGTGCAGGAGGGGGCGGGACGGCCCTGATAGGTCGGTTCGTGTTGCGACGCGGGCGGAGACGGCCGAACCCGGGGGGAAGTGGTCTCCGGCCGTCTCCACGGAACCCGTGGCCGCACACGACCGCGAGAACCGCTTTCAAGGTAGTGGTGCGAGTCGGAGGTGTCAGGGTGTTTCGTGCTGGTTGTCCCACTGCGTAAGTGAATCGTGACGATGTTTCCCAACGTGGTCATGGCGGGGCTTGGAAAGGAGACCGTCCGTACTCTGGGGGCCGTGCCGCCCGGGCTCGGGCGAAGGAGTCGTTCCGGGGTCAGGTGGCCGTGTACACGACGAAGGACACCGCGACGTAGTGGCAGACGAACGCCGCGATGGTCAGTGAGTGGAAGATCTCGTGGAACCCGAACCAGCGCGGTGCGGGGTCGGGGCGCTTGAGTCCGTAGACGACGGCGCCGACGCTGTAGAGCACGCCGCCCACCAGGATGAGGATCCAGGTCGCCGGGTGGGTGCCGCCCACCAGGTCGGAGATGAACAGAACCGCCACCCAGCCGATGGCCAGGTACAGGGCGGTGGAGAGCCATCGCGGGGCGTTCAGCCACAGCAGTTTGAAGGCCACTCCGGCGATCGCGCCACCCCAGACCAGGGCGAGCATCGCGATGCGCAGGGTGCCTTCCAGTACCAGCACGATGAACGGGGTGTAGGTGCCGGCGATGATCAGGTAGATGTTGGAGTGGTCCATGCGGCGCAGGACCCGCCGTGCCCGGGGGGACCAGCGCCCCACGTGGTAGATGGCCGAGGTGCTGAACAGCAGGACCGAACTGAGCGCGTAGACGGCGGCGGCTATCAAGGCCGGCACGGTGGGGGAGAGCAGCACCAGCACGATGCCCGCGGCCAAGGCGAGTGGGGCGGTGCCCAGGTGCAGCCAGCCGCGCAGCTTGGGTTTGACCGCCTCCAGCAGGTCTCCGGCCATGGACACGGCTCGCTCGGGCGCGGAGACGTCGTGTCGGTCGTCCTCGGGGTCGGTATCGTGCTCCGTGTTCGAGGCCCCCGCGTTCTGCTGGGCCCTACCGGGTTCCTGCAGTTCCGACACCGTGTGCACCTCTTCCGGTCCTTCGGGAACCACCTCTTGGTGGGTCCACGCCAAGCCTAACTTACGGAAGCGTAGGTTACTTGCTGGTATGGCTGTGTCGCCCCGCACAATTCGACTTGGTGGGGCCGGCGTCGCGGGGGATTGGTCGCGTGCTCCCAAGGGTTTTCGGGGTCGTTCGGTGATGCTGAGGATTCGATGATGGGGCCGCTGTGACCAGCAGGGTCATGGGCTCTTCCCACTCTGGGTGACCAAAGATGAAGATGGGGAAGAGTGTGGATCTACTGAACCATTGGTGTAGACCTTTCCAATGCCTCTGAACAGGTGTTATGTCGTAATGAGGTGGTTCATGGAAGGTTGCTTTGTCCGGATGTGGATAGAGTCGCGCCCATAATCCAGGGGTCGCCCCGGACAGCACGAGTCACCGAGAGAGCGAGGGAGAACCCCCGTGACCAAGTACGTCTACAAGTTCACCGAGGGCAACAAGGACCTGAAGGACCTCCTCGGTGGCAAGGGGGCCAACCTCGCGGAGATGACCAACCTCGGTCTTCCGGTGCCGCCCGGTTTCACCATCACCACCGAGGCGTGCCGTCACTACCTGGAGAAGGGCACCATGCCCGAGGGCTTGGACGCCGAGATCGAGGCCGACCTGGCCGAGCTCGAGAAGGTCATGGGGCGTGGCCTCGGCCGCCCCGACGACCCGCTCCTGGTGAGCGTACGGTCGGGCGCCAAATTCTCCATGCCCGGGATGATGGAGACCGTCCTCAACATCGGCCTCAACGACGAGTCCGTCATCGGCCTGGCCACCCAGGCCGGCGATGAGCGCTTCGCCTGGGACTCCTACCGCCGACTCATCCAGATGTTCGGCAAGACCGTTCAGGGCATCGATGGTGAACTCTTCGAGGACGCCATCGACGAACTCAAGGCCGCCAAGGGGATCACCGACGACCTCGACCTCGACGCCGCCGACTTCCGCCGTCTGGTGGAGCGGTTCAAGGAGATCGTCGCCGAACAGACCGGCCGGCCCTTTCCCGGCGACCCCCGCGAACAGATGCGTTCGGCGATCAAGGCCGTCTTCGATTCCTGGAACGCCCCACGCGCCGTCCTTTACCGGCGGCAGGAACGCATCCCCGCCGAGCTGGGCACCGCCGTCAACGTCTGCTCCATGGTCTTCGGCAACCTCGGCATGGACTCGGGCACCGGTGTGGCCTTCACTCGCGACCCCGCCTCCGGTCGTCCCGGCGTCTACGGCGACTACCTCCAGAACGCCCAGGGCGAGGACGTGGTGGCGGGCATCCGCAACACGGTGCCACTCACCGACCTGGAGACCATCGACGCTCGCAGTTACGAAGAGCTCATGGGCATCATGGACAAACTCGAGAACCACTACCGCGACCTGTGCGACATCGAGTTCACCATCGAGCGCGGCAAGCTCTGGATGCTCCAGACCCGCGTGGGCAAGCGCACCGCCGCGGCCGCCTTCCGTATCGCTGACCAACTCGTCGACCAGGGCATGATCACCCTCGACGAAGCCGTCCGGCGAGTCAACGGCGAACAGCTCGCCCAGCTGATGTTCCCCCGTTTCGACGAGGAGGTCGCCATCGGCGACGATGTCCAGCGGCTGGGGGGCGGG
>NZ_ANBD01000095.1 GCF_000341005.1 Nocardiopsis alkaliphila YIM 80379
GCCGTCAAGTGGTCCCGTAGCGGGGAGAAGGTCATCCTCTGTCGTCGTGAGACCAACCCCGACGACCTCGAGGGCATGATCGCGGCCGAGGGCATCCTCACCAGCCGTGGTGGCAAGACCTCCCACGCCGCGGTCGTCGCCCGAGGGATGGGCAAGACCTGCGTCTGCGGTGCCGAAGAGTTGGACATCGACACCAAGAACCGGCGCATGACCGCACCCGGCGGAGAGGTGATCGAGGAGGGTGACGTCATCTCCATCGACGGCGCCAGTGGCCAGGTCTACCTCGGTGCGGTGCCCGTCGTGGACTCTCCGGTGGTCCGCTACTTCGAGGGTGAGATCGACCCCGCGTCCGACCAGGCAGACGACCTCGTGCGCTCCGTCGACCGGATGATGCACTACGTGGACGCGGCTCGCCGCATGTACGTGCGGGCCAACGCCGACACCCCCGAGGACGCCGCCCGCGCCCGCCGCATGGGAGCCCAGGGCATCGGCCTGTGCCGCACCGAGCACATGTTCCTGGGAGATCGCCGCCAACTGGTGGAACGTCTCATCCTCGCAGACACCGCCGAGGAACGGCAGGAGTCCCTGGACGCCCTGCTGCCCCAACAGCGTGAGGACTTCAACGGCATCCTCGACGCCATGGACGGCCTGCCCGTCACGGTGCGCCTGTTGGACCCGCCGCTGCACGAGTTCCTGCCAGACATCACCGAGTTGTCGGTGCGGGTGGCCGTGGCCGAAGCTCGCGGCGAGAGCCACGAGAACGACCTGCGCGTCCTGCAAGCGGTGCACAAGCTGCACGAGCAGAACCCCATGCTGGGTCTGCGCGGGGTACGCCTTGGCCTGGTCGTCCCCGGCCTGTTCACCATGCAGGTCCGCGCCATCGCCCAGGCCGCCGTCGACCGGATTCGGGAAGGTGGACGCCCTCGGCCCGAGATCATGATCCCGCTGGTGGGCACCGTCCAAGAGCTGGAGATCATCCGGGAGGACGCTCAACGTGTGCTGCGCGAGGTCGGTGAGGAGAACGGCGTGGAACTGGACTTCCCCGTCGGCACCATGATCGAGTTGCCCCGAGCCGCGCTCACCGCCGGTCAGATCGCCGAGAACGCCGAGTTCTTCTCCTTCGGAACCAACGACCTCACCCAGACCGTGTGGGGCTTCTCCCGCGACGACGTGGAGGCCTCCTTCTTCTCCGCCTACCTGGAGAAGGGGGTGTTCGGTGTCTCCCCCTTCGAGTCCTTGGACGTGGAGGGGGTGGGCCGCCTGATCCGTATCGCCGCCGAAGAGGGCCGTGCCGCCCGCCCGGGCATCAAGCTCGGCGTGTGCGGCGAGCACGGTGGCGACCCCGCCTCGGTGCACTTCTTCCACGAGGTCGGTCTGGACTACGTGTCCTGCTCGCCCTTCCGGGTGCCGGTGGCCCGGCTGGAGGCCGGTCGCGCCGCCGGCAGACCCCACTGACGTGGGGTGACACGCAGCCCGTGGGGGTCGCCGGTAGGGGACCGCCACGGGCTTTTTCGAGCGGATCGGGCATTAGACTCAGGGCGGCACGGTCAGCACGACCGAACCATCCTTCGTTATCTTTTCGTGATACATTTCGGTCTCCGTCGCGAGCTCCCTCCGATGTCCCGTGGGCGGATCCGTGGGACCGTATCGGCCACCACTCTCCGCCTTCCCCGCCCTGAACGGGGGAGGGCCGCGAACCATCGGTGGACGAGGGACGTCTCAGTGGGCGGAACTGGCGGAGACAACTGTGCGGAGGTGAGCCGGTGCGAACGGCCAGCAACGGTCGCGACGACGAAGCGTGGAACGGATCCGACGCGTCGTCGGCCGATGACGAGGCCACCCGGGTCTTTCGCCGAGACGACCTCGGTCAGGCCGCCACCGGTGCCGACGTCACCCGGGAGTTCACCTTCGACCCCACCGCGACCAGGGCCTTGTCTCGTGACGTCGAGGCCGGGACCACCCGTGAGTTCGGTGCGGCCGATCAGGGCCTGGCGGCGCCCGCGGAGTCAGGTGAGGGGCAGAGCGCGTTCACCCGCAAGTTCGTCCGTGAACGTCCCAGGCCCCGCTCCCGACCGACTCGCCCTGTGCCTTTCACCTCGGTCGAGGAGGATCCCCGCGCCCCCTGGCCGCCCGCCGACGAACCCTTCGCCGAGGACTCCTTCGGAGCCCCCGAACCTCGTACCGGGCCTCGCCGCGGCGGTTACGGAGGCGGGCGTGGCGGCGGACACGGCGAGGACTTCGACGAGGCCCCGCCACCCCGGCGGCCCAGGCGTCGCGAGCGCCGCCCTTTCCGGCTGCGCCGCCTCATCACCTTCGTCGTACTCATCGCCCTGGCCATCCCGCCCGCCACTTGGGGCTGGGTCTGGTACACCGCCCGCCAGGACGACCGAACTCCCTCCGACGCGATCATCGTGCTAGGGGCCAGCCAGTACAACGGCGTGCCCTCGCCCGTCTTCGAGGCTCCACCGCGTCAGGCCCAGGTCCTGTACCTGGATGGTGTCGCCCCGGTGATCATCACCGTCGGCGGTAAACAACCCGACGACAACTACACCGAGGCCGCGGCCGGACGGAATTGGCTGGTGGAGGTCGGTATCCCCGCCGAGCACGTCGTCGCCGTCGAGGAGGGCAGCGACACCCTTCAGAGTTTCCAGGCCGTGGCCGAGGTCTACGAGAGCAACCAGTGGGAGACCGCCATCCTCGTCTCCGACCCCTGGCACAGCCTGCGTACCAAGGTGATGGCCGGTGACCACGGCATCGAGGCCGGCACCTCACCGGCGCGCTCCGGACCGGCCGTCATCGAACGCCGCACCCAACTCTGGTACATCACCAGGGAGACCGCTTCCCTCTGGTACTACTGGATCTTCAACGACAGCAGCGACATCAAGGTCAACGCGGCCTGAGTAGGGTCAGAACATGACGACCACCCCGGGCGAACCAGGTGTCCACGGCTACACGGTGGACGACACCGAACGCTTCGTCGGCGAGTCCCGCAAGAGCCGTAGACGCGGGCCCTTCGAACGTGACCGGGCACGCGTCCTGCACAGTTCCGCCCTGCGTCGCCTGTCCGCCAAGACACAGGTCGTCCAGCCCGGCGTCAGTGACTTTCCCCGTACCCGCCTGACCCACTCCTTGGAGTGCGCCCAGATCGGTCGCGAACTCGGCCGGGAACTCGGCTGCGATCCCGACCTGGTCGAGGCCGCGTGTTTGTCCCACGACCTGGGTCACCCGCCCTTCGGACACAACGGCGAACGTGCCTTGGACGAGGCCGCCGCGGCCTGTGGCGGATTCGAGGGCAACGCCCAGAGCCTGCGGCTGCTGGTGCGCTTGGAGGGCAAGGTCATCACCCCCGAAGGGCGCGGCGCCGGACTCAACCTCACCCGAGCCACCCTCGACGCCACCGTCAAATACCCGTGGCGACGCGGTGAGGGCGTCCACACCCACAAGTTCAACTGCTACTCCGACGACACCGAGGTCTTCACCTGGCTGCGCAAGGGGGCGCCCACCGGCCGCACCTGCTTCGAGTCCCAGGTCATGGACTGGGCCGACGACGTCGCCTACTCCGTGCACGACGTCGAGGACGCCCTGTACGCCGGCCTCGTGAGCATGGCGGCCCTGCGCGACCCGCACGAACGCACCCAGATCTGCCGTATCGCCGCCGCCCACTACTGCGACGCGGACCCCGTCGAACTGGAGGAGGCCTACGTCGGCCTGCTCGCCGAACCCGTCTGGCCCGGCGAGTTCACCGGTGACCTGGCCTCCCTGGCGGCGCTCAAGAACCTCACCAGCGAACTCATCGGACGGTTCTGTCTGGCAGCCGAGCAGGCCACCCGCCACCGCTACGGACCCGAACCCCTCACCCGTTACGGTGCCGAACTCGTCGTGCCCCGCCGTACCCGCCAGGAGTGTGCCCTGCTCAAAGCGGTGGCCGCGCACTTCGTGATGTCCCGGGAGGAGGCGCGGGTCTACCAGGCGGAGGAACGGAACATGCTCACCGAGCTGGTCGACGTCCTCTGGCACGGCGCACCCGGAGCCCTTGAGGCGCAGTTCCGCGCTTCCTACACGGCCGCCCCCGACGACGCCGCGGCGCTGCGCGTGATCATCGACCAGGTGGCCTCCCTCACCGACACCTCCGCCACCGCGCTGCACACCCGGCTTTTGGGCTGAACGACCCGGGCCCTGGCCGGAGCGTCCCTGGAGCGAACTACCCTCGAAAGCGTGGCAGGACGGATCAAAGACGAAGACATCGCTCTGGTACGTGAGCGCACGCCCATCGCCGACGTCATCGGTGAGTATCTCCAACTGCGCAACGCCGGAGGTGGTTCCCTCAAGGGTCTGTGCCCCTTCCACGACGAGAAGTCCCCCTCCTTCAACGTCACTCCGGCCAAGAACCTCTGGTATTGCTTCGGTTGCGGCGAGGGCGGTGACGTCATCTCGTTCGTGCAAAGGATCGACAGCCTCAGCTTCGTGGAGGCCGTGGAGTCCCTGGCAGGGCAGAGCGGCGTCACCTTGCGCTACGAAGAGGGCGGACGCAGCACCGCCCGGCGCGACGAGGGCAAGCGCCAGCGGTTGCTCAACGCGCACAGGGCCGCCGCCGAGTTCTACGCCGAACAGCTTCTGTCACCCGAGGCCGTGACCGCCCGGCGGTTCCTGGGCGAACGCGGGTTCAACCGCGTGCACGCCGAGCAGTTCGGGTTGGGCTTCGCGCCGGCCGGCTGGGAGAACCTCACCACCCACCTGCGCAGGATGGGTTTCACCGACGCCGAACTCATCGAGGGCGGGCTGGCCGCTCAGGGGCGGCGCGGTGCCTATGACCGTTTCCGCAACCGGCTGTTGTGGCCGGTGCGCGAGGTCACCGGTGAGGTCGTCGGCTTCGGTGCGCGCAAGCTCGACCCCTCCGAGGACGGCCCCAAGTACCTCAACTCCCCCGAAAGCCCCATCTTCCACAAGAGCCGCTTGCTGTACGGACTGGACTTGGCCAAACGGGAGATCTCACGCAAGAGCGAAGCGGTCATCGTCGAGGGTTACACCGACGTCATGGCCTGCCACGAGGCCGGGGTGACCACCGCGGTCGCCACCTGCGGCACCTCCTTCGGCGAGGACCACCTCAAGATCCTGCGCCGGATGCTGCTGGGCCGCTCCAATCAGGGTGGACGGGTCGTGTTCACCTTCGACGGTGACAAGGCCGGGCAGAAGGCCGCCGTCCGGGCCTTCGCCGAGGAACACGGCTTCACCTCCGAGACGTTCGTGGCGGTTCAGGCCGATGGGCTCGACCCCTGCGACCTGCGCCTGGAACATGGACCCCAAGCCGTGGTGGACCTGGTCGATGGCGCCAGCCCGCTGTACGAGTTCATGATCCGTAACATCGTCGAGGGTTATGACCTGACCAACGCCGAGGGCCGCATCGCCGCCTTGGACGCGGCCGCGCCGGTGGTCGCCGGCATCCGCGACGAAGGCGTGCGCCTGACCTATGGAAAGAACCTGGACCGCTGGTTGGGGTTGATGGACGAGGCCTTCGTGCTCCGTCGTGTCCGTCAGCACATGGGCCGTGGTCGCGGACGTGGGCGCGAGGCGGCGTCGACCCCGGTGCCGACTCCGGACGCCCAGGAAGCCCCCTACGATCTGCGAGACCCATCGGTGCAGCGCGAACGTCAGGCACTCAAACTCGCGATCCAGCATCCGTACCTGGCCGTGGGGTTCGACGCCCTGGGAGAGGAGGACTTCACGGTCCCCCAGCATCAGGCGGTACTACGGATCATTCGGGACCAGGGTGGAGTGTCGGCGGTGAGTGATCCCCAGCATTGGCCGATGAACCTGCGGGAGGCGGCCCCCAACGACCTCCAGCGCGATTTCGTCACCCGTCTGGGTGTAGAGGAGATCGAGTTCTATGGAGAACTCGACGAGCATTACACCCGAGAATTGCTGAGCACAATCAAGACTCATTCCATCAATCGACGAGAAGCAAACATCAAATCCGAGCTCCACCGAATCGACCAGGCTGCCAACCCGGAGGACTACAACCGGGTTTTCGTCGAACTCATGCAGCTCAGCCGGCAAAAGCGTGCTCTTCAGGAGTCGGGCATCGAGGGCATGTAGCACAGGGGTGACAATAATAGTTCTCCCTATTCTGCTAGTTGTGTGGGCACAATGTAGTGGTGGCTCCCACGATAGTGACCCAGGAAAGACCGCCCATTGGTCAGGTGGTCCGACATCTTCCCGACTCCGGGCGGGGAACGGTGAGTCGTGGGGAGGTCGTGTCGGTCCTGGAACGCCTCGACGCACCCCCCGACTCCCTCGATCGCACCCTCACCGAGCTGTCCCGGCTCGGGGTGGACGTGGCCGAACCGGAGGAAGGACGGGCCCTGATCGATCACGGGCACCGATCCGGCTCCGACCTGGTGCGGCTCTACCTTCGAGAGATCGGTCGGGTGCCCCTGCTCAGCGCGCGAGAGGAGGTGGACCTGGCCAAGGCCGTAGAGGTGGGCCTGTACGCCGCGCGCAGACGCCCCGAGGAAGGGGTATGCGACACCGATGAGCTCGACGAACTGGTCGAGGAAGGGCAACGCGCCAAACGCAGGCTCATCGAGGCCAACCTGCGTCTGGTGGTGTCGATCGCCAAGCGCTACATGGGGCGTGGGTTGTTGTTCCTGGACCTGATCCAGGAGGGCAACCTGGGTCTGATCCGCGCGGTGGAGAAGTTCGACTACGCCAAGGGCTTCAAGTTCTCCACCTACGCCACCTGGTGGATCCGACAGGCGATCACCCGCGCGATCGCGGACCAGGCCCGCACCATCCGTGTCCCGGTGCACATGGTCGAGGTCATCAACAAGGTCGTACGGGTCCAACACCAGCTTCACCAGCAGTTGGGCCGTGAACCCAGCATCACCGAGATCTCCTCGGCGGCCGGCTTCGGAGGCGAACGTGTCCTGGAGATCCAGCGCATCGCCCGCGAACCCGTCTCGCTCCAAGCCCCCATCGGTGAGGAGGAGTCCGACTTCGGAGACTTCATCGAGGACTCCGACGCCGTCGCCCCGGTCGAGGCGGCCGCCTTCACCCTGCTCCAGGACCAGCTGTGTGCCCTACTGAGCGGTCTGGGTGAGCGTGAACGGCGCATCATCCGTCTACGCTTCGGTATGGCCGACGGGCGGCCACGCACCCTGGAGGAGGTCGGGCGGGAGTTCGGAGTGACCCGTGAGCGAATCCGGCAGATCGAGGCCAAGACCCTCGCCAAGCTCCGGCACCCCTCCCGGGCCGGCACACTGAAGGACTTCCTGCACAGCGGCTGAGCGAAACGTTCGGGTGTCGGTCCGGGTTCCCCGTTCTGGAGGAACGACCTCATCTGGCCGACATGGGACGAACGGCCACCCCGTCCGTGCTCCTGCCCTACGGTCGGGATGTGACCTCCCCGCCGACTTCGTCCAAGCCGTCCTCCGGGCGGCGCCCGCTACTCGTTCTGGGGGCGGCCCTCGCCGCCGTCGTGCTCTTGGTGGGAACCATCGTGTCGCTGAACGGTCGGCCACTCGAACGCATCGGTTACTTCGCCGACTGGAACGTGGCCAACCGAGGGCACACCGTCGAAGAACTGCGGCGAAGCGGTGCTTCGGAACACCTGACCCGGCTCATGTGGGCCTTCGGCGACATCAGCCCCGAAGGGCTGTGCCACATCCCGGAGGACAACCACGACCAGCCCTGGGAGCTCTACCAGCGCCGCTATGACGCCGACGCCAGTGTCAACGGTGAAGCCGACGAGTACGAACAAGAGCTGGCGGGTAGTCTCAACCAGCTTCGTCAGCTACGCGCGCTCCATCCCGACCTGGGCGCCAGCCTGTCCCTGGGCGGCTGGAACTGGTCGGTGCACTTTTCCACCGCGGCCAGGACCGAGAAGTCCCGGCGGGCCTTCGTCGCCTCCTGCCTGGACCTGTGGTTGCGCGGGAACCTTCCGATTCGGGACGACGAACCCCAAGGCGGCCAGGGCGTGGCCGAAGGCGTCTTCGATGGGATCGACCTGGACTGGGAGTGGCCCGGCGGACAGGGCAACTCCGACAACGTCGAACACCCCGATGACCCGGCCGCGTTCACCCTGTTGGTCGCCGAGTTCCGTGCCCAGATGGACGAACTCTCCCGCGAAACGGGCCGGGAGTACGTTCTGTCCGTCTCCTTGCCAGGCGGCGAGGCACACAGCCAGGCCTACGAGTCCGAGGTGTTCGACCACGTCGACTTCGCCACCGTGCAAGGTTACGACTTCGCCGGACCTTGGAGCGAGCGCACCGCACACCATTCCAACCTGTACGCCCCCGAGTACGACACCGAGGCCAACAGTGTGGACAAGGCGATCCGGCGCTACCTGGACCTGGGAGCAGGGGCGGACCAACTGGTGATGGGCATCCCGGCCTTCGGACGGGGCTGGCGGGGAGTGCCCGCCGAACGGAACGGCCGAAATCAGCTCGTGGAGGGTCCCGTCGAGGATGACTACGACGGTCCCACCCGTTCCTTCGACCAGTTGGAGGAGATGGCCGGACGCCGATTCTTCGACGAGGAGGCCGGCGCCTACTGGATCTACGCGGAGGGGGAGTGGTGGACCTATGACAACCCCGAGGTGATCGCCCGCAAGGGCGAGTACGTACGCGAACACGACCTCGCCGGGATGATGGTCTGGAACCTGGACATGGACCCTGAGGGCGACCTGGTCCGCGCCATGGACGAGGCCCTCGACCGACCCGCCCGACCCGGCCCATGAAGTGGTGCCCGGGGCCGCGCGCCGTGGTTGCCAGGGTGAGGTCCGCCGCGCCACGCTGTGGGCATGGCCGACCACAGCACCGCCGCAAGTTTGGACCTCACCGCCCTTCGTAAGGACCTGGAGAGCACCGTCCGAGGGACCGTCGCCTTGGACGCGGGCACCCTCGCCCTCTACACCTCCGACGCCTCCAACTACCGTCGGGTCCCGCTCGCCGTGGTCATCCCCGAGACCATCGACGACTGTGTCGCCGCCGTTCGAGCCTGCGCCACGCACGGAGTGCCCGTCATCCCGCGCGGGGGTGGCACCTCCATCGCCGGAAACTCCATCGGCACCGGTGTGGTCATCGACACCTCACGCCACCTTCGAGCCATCGTCGACATCGATCCCGCAGCGCGCACCGCCACCGTCCAACCCGGCGTCATCCTCGACGACCTGCGCGCCGCGACCGCCGAACACGGTCTCACCTTCGCCCCGGACCCCTCCACGCACAGCCGATGCACCATCGGCGGCATGGTCGGCAACAACGCCTGTGGCTCCCATTCGGTGGCCTGGGGCACCACCGCCGACAACATCGTCTCCCTGGACGTGCTGCTCTCCGACGGCACCCGGATGACGGTCGGTTCCGAACACACGGCCGAGGGTTTCGCGGACCTGGCCGAGCGCCCGGGCCGTGAGGGCGAGATCCACGCCGCCTTGGCCCGCCTCACGGAGACCTACCGCGCCGAATTGCGCACCGCCATGCCCGAGTTCCGCCGTAGGATCTCCGGTTACGCACTGGATCGCCTGCTTCCGGAGAAGGGGCGTGACGTGGCCGCCGCCCTGGTCGGTACCGAGGGCACCTGTGTGATGGTCCTAGGGGCCACCGTGCGCCTGGTGCAGACACCGGCGGCTCGGGCCCTGGCGGTTCTGGGATACGCGGACGCCCCGGCCGCCGCGGACGCCGTCCCCGACCTGTTGGGATATTCCCCACTCACCGTGGAGGGCATCAACGACCGCATGGTCGCCGCCCTGGACCGACACGGTTCGCGTTCGCGAGTGCCGTTGCCTTCGGGCGGGGCCTGGCTGCTGGTGGAGATCGCGGGGCAGGACCACGAGGAGGCCGCTGAGGCCGCCGAAGCGATGATCGCCGCCCTGGACGGCGTCGGCCGTCCCCAGGACGCCGCAGTGGTCGCCGACCCCACCCACCAGAAGGCCCTGTGGCGTATCCGTGAGGAGGGGGCCGGTCTCACCTCTCGCACCCCCGACGGCATCGAGGCCTGGTCCGGCTGGGAGGACGCCGCGGTACCTCCGGAGAACCTGGGCGACTACCTGCGCGACTTCGACGACCTGATGGCCCGCCACGACCGTTACGGCGTGGTCTACGGGCACTTCGGCGACGGTTGCCTGCACGTGCGCATCGACTTCGAGCTCACCCATGAGGAGGGACGTCGAGCCTATCGGGCCTTCATGGAGGAGGCCGCGGAGATCGTCGTCCGCCACGGCGGTTCTCTGTCCGGAGAGCACGGCGATGGCCAGGCACGTTCGGAGCTGCTGGCTCGTATGTACCCGCAGGGCCTCATCGACGCCTTCGGCGAGTTCAAACGGATCTGGGACCCGGCCGGTCTGATGAACCCTGGGATCATCGTCGACCCCGTGCCGTTGGACTCCGACATCCGGGTGGCCACCGACCTACGCCCCGAACTGCCGCTGATCTCCCAGGCGACCCTGGCCTATGGAGAGGATGACGGTGACTTCGTCAAGGCGCTGCGTCGCTGTTCAGGAGTGGGCAAGTGCCGGCGCCAGAGTGGGCCTGGGGTGATGTGCCCCAGCTACCAGGTCACCCAAGAGGAGAAACACTCCACGCGTGGGCGTGCCCACCTGCTGTTCGAGATGGCCAGTGGTGAGGTGATCACCGACGGATGGCGTTCGGAGGAGGTACGTGAGTCGCTGGACCTGTGCCTGTCCTGCAAGGGTTGTCTGAGCGACTGCCCGGTCAACGTGGACATGGCCTCCTACAAGGCCGAGTTCTTGCACCAGCACTACCGGGGAAGGGTGCGACCGGCCGCGCACTACTCGATGGGGTGGCTGCCGCTCCTGGCGCGCCTCGCCGCCCTCGCCCCGGCCGAGGCCAATCGGATGGTGCGGCTCCCAGGGGTGTCCTCCCTGGCCAAAAAGGTCGCGGGAGTGGCCGCAGAGCGCGATCTGCCCACCTTCGCCACCACTACCTTCACCCGTGCGTTCCACCGCCGTCTCAAACGGGGGGAGGGGCGGCAGGGAGGACCCAAGGTGGTGCTGTGGCCGGACACCTTCGGCAACCTGTTCCACCCTCGGGTGCTGACCAGTGCGGTCCAGGTGCTGGAGGACGCCGGATTCACCGTGGTGTTGCCCAAGGGGCAGGTGTGCTGTGGTCTCACCTGGGTGTCCACCGGGCAGTTGGATGTGGCGCGCGCGGTGATGCGTCGGGCGGTCACCACTCTGGAACCGTTGGTCTCCCAAGGGCTACCGGTGGTGGGACTGGAACCCAGTTGCACGGCGGCGCTGCGGCACGATCTGGTCGAGTTGCTACCAGGGGAGGAGAGCGCCAGGATCGCGGCGGCCGTGCACACCTTCGCCGAGTTCCTCAACGAGTACGCCCCGGACTGGGTCCCGCCCCGGGTGGACGCCTCGGCGCTGGCCCAGGTGCACTGCCACCAGCACGCGGTGATGGGCTTCGACGCCGACCAAGAGCTGATCGCTCGTGCCGGTATCGATGGCGATGTCCTTGATTCGGGCTGCTGTGGACTGGCTGGAGACTTCGGTTTCACCAAGGGGCACTACGAGGTCTCCCAGGCCATCGGGGAACGCGAACTCCTGCCCCGAGTGCGGGCAGCCGGGGACGACACCCTGGTCTTGGCCGACGGCTACAGTTGCCGCACCCAGATCGAACAGGGAACGGGACGCCGAGCCCTGCACCTGGCCGAGGCCCTCGCCCAAGGATTGAACAGGCGGGGCTGATGTCCTGCGCTTGGAGCGGAGCCAGTGGCTCTTTGGGGGAAGCCGGTTGAGAGCCGTGGGAGGCGCTCCGGGAGGAACCGGGGTGGTTCCGACCGACTCGGTCCACACGAGGGGCTTCCTCGGGTGGGGTGGGTGGCAGCGCGGAGGGTGGTAGGGCCGGGGTGCCTGGGGTGGGGGTGTCGGTGGCGCCCGAGCGCGTCGGGTGGGGTGGGCGGGGCGCCGAAGGTGGGGTGTGGTGGTGCTGGTTGGGCGGGGTGGGGGTGTGGCACGCGTCAGGTGGAGCGGGGGTTGTGGCTCTTGGGCGGGGTGGGGGAAGGCCCACCGGTCCGGCGGGCCTGTGTCGGGTCTGTTTCGTTCGTGATCTTGCCCCCAGGGGTGCGGAAAGCGCTTTCCGTGCCCCTGGGAGCAAGATCATCGCTGTAGTCCTTCACCTTTGTCCTCGGTGGGGCCGCTTTCCCGCCCTTGGGGTGGCCCTCACCGGGGGTAGGACGGGCGGTCCTGTCGGCTCATGTTCAAGGCCGCCTCCAAGGGGGGCGCCCTGGGCTCGAGGGTTGTCCCGACACCCACCATGGTGAACCAGTTGATCTTGCTTCTGGTGGTCAGGGAAGCGCTTCCCTGACCACCAGAAGCAAGATCACCGCTGTTGTGTCCGGGTGTGAGGGCGAGGTGGGGCGGGGGCGAAGAAAGAGCAGGGGGGTGGGCCTGCTCCCGCGCCCCACTCCAGCACCCGCACAGCCCACCCGCCCGGAGAAGGGGAAGCGAGCCAAGGCAGCAGACCTAGACCCCCATTTGTTCTCGGAGCAGGACCAAGGCTCGGGAGGCGGCGTCGGACAGACGAGGGTCCTGGGGGTCCAGGCCCTCGCCCAGGTGTACTCGCCAATCGATCTCGCTGCCCAGCGGTGCGCGGCGCGCCACCAGGCGAAAGCCCTGGGAGGACTCAGGGGTGGGGAAGGGGACGAAGCGGTTGACCAGGATGGTGGAGGTGACCCGCTCGGCGACGGTCTCGGCCATCCGTCGATAGTCGACGGCCTCACCGGTGAGTTCGGTGCGTAGCCGAACGGTGTGCTCGCCGTACCCTTCCTCGATGAACCTCAAATCGTCCGAGCTCCAGCGGGCCTGGTCGATGTCCTGCCAGGGCACGGCCCGTCCCTCGGGCAGGTGCAGGGCACGGGTGGTGGCCACTAGAACGGGCGGCCCCCCTTCCGTGTTGGGGGCACCCCCGGCCGGGGCGGCGACGGCCGCGTGCGCCAGCACGCGTTCGCCCCGCGCCAGCCGAGAACGGAGCCGGTCGGGGATGTTCTGCCCGAACAACGCCATGATCAGGAGTTCCGTCCGGTATCGGGATCGGGCGTGGTCCCGTTGGAGTGGGCGGTTTCCCACTCGAGGAGTTCGATCTCCTCGTCGTGGTCGGGGCGGGCCAGGAAGTCCCGTACGGAGGTGATCGGCATCTTCTCGACGGCCTTGTCGTAGACGGCGCGGCCGGCGTTGCCGGCCTGGGCGCCGACGACACCCGCGACCTCCTGTACGAGAGGACTGTCGGCCACCTTGCGCGCGGTACGGGCGAGCTGCTCATAGCGGGCTCTGCCCGCCTTGGCGCCCAGCACGTATCCGATGGCGAGTCCGGCGACGAACGTGATCCGGTAGCGCATGGGTCCCTCTTTACGGCCTTGGTGACGGTCGGAGTGGTCCGTGCCCAGACGTTACCCTGTCCTGCTCCTCGCCACACGGCCCGACACCTGTCACGAGCACTCCGCGAGCGCGCTAGTCTGTTGGTGTCACCACGGGCCGACGAAGGCCTGGGGGCGCGATCCCGCGTAGCTCAACGGCAGAGCAGCCGGCTGTTAACCGGCAGGTTACTGGTTCGAATCCAGTCGCGGGAGCCATAGAGGTCTTACTGGAACCCTTACCCAAGCGGTTAAACCCTAGTAGCACCTCTACGGGGTTCAACGAAACAGGGTCCTTCCTCGCTCGGGGAAGGACCCTGTCGTCGTTTCGGAACCGTGCCGTGAGCACCGACCCGGGCGCGCCCCGACGCACTCGTTTCCAGGATTTCCAGGAGGCGATCAGGGGCGCCTCGAAGAGTCCTGCGGGTGGTACAGGCCGACGGGCGCGGGTGGTGGTAGGGGCGGGACGGAAACCGGAACGGCCCGGAAGGACCGCAGTAGGTGGGCGACCAGACGGCGGGCGGCGGCGTGGGCGTCCTCCACCCCGTGGTCACGGATCCCGTCGACGGCCATGAAGAGCAGGGTCAGGTCGGTGCGATCGAAGTCGGGTCGCAGAACACCGGCCTCTTTGGCCCGGCGGATCAACAGCGCGATACCCCTCTCCGCGCGGGAGCGACGCGTCTTCAGACCGGGTGTGCCGGGGAAGGAACGCAGGAAGGCGGCGCTGAACCCTTGGTCGGCGACCTGCATGGCGGTGACACGGTCCAGGACCGAGGCGAAACCCCGCCAAGGATCGGGGTCGGCCAAGGCGAGGTCGATGGATCCGGTGCAGATGGCGGCCTGGCCCGCGAACACCTCCGCGATCAGGTGGTCACGGGTGGGGAAACGGCGATAGAGGGTAGAGGTGCCCACACCCGCGTGCCGGGCGATGGTGGACACGGGCGCATCGATGCCGTGGGTGGCGAACACCTCGCGGGCGACCCGCAGAATACGCTCGCGGTTATAGCGGGCGTCGGCACGCAAGTCGGTGGACGGCGCCGGTGGGGGTGGGATCCGAGACGAATCAGCGGGCATGTCTCTCAGATTACCGATGAATGGGCGATGTCCTCCCTTCGTCGTCCTACCGTTCACAAGACGCCGACCGAAGGCCGGTTCGGCGCCCCTGCTGAGCGGAGAAGCGATGACGGAGTCGATGCGCGCGGCGCTGTACGACCGGTACGGGCCGCCGGAGGTGATCTACGAGGGGCGCCGCCCCATCCCTGAGCGCGGTGAGGGCCGAATCCTGGTGCGTGTCCTGGCCTCCAGTGTCAACGGCGGCGACTTGTCCGGGCGAGAGGGTTCGCTGGGGTGGCTGGGCGCGCTGGCCCTTGGGCCGTTCCCCAAAGCGGTCGGCCTCGACTTCGTCGGGGACGTGGTCGAGGCGGAGGCGAACGTGTACGGGCCGGCGGTCGGCGACCGGGTCTGGGGCGTCCTGCCACGTGCTTTCGGAAGCATGGCCGAATACGTGTCGGTGCCCGTCGACTGCCTCGTCCGCGTACCGGAAGGACTCGACCCGGTGCACGCCGCCGCTCTGCCGGTGGTCACCACCGCGATCACCGCCCTGCGGGACAAGGCACGGCTGCGCCCCGGTGAGCGGTTGTTGGTGAGGGGCGCGACCGGAGGTGTCGGGGTGGGTGGTGTGCAGTTGGGCAAGGCCTACGGCGGTCACGTCACCGCTTTGGCCCGCGAGGAGAACCTGGAGTTGGCGCGTGAACTGGGCGCGGATCGGGCCTTCGACTACCGCACCACCTCCCCGGCGGACCTGGGGAGCTTCGACGTGGTGTTGGACACCGTCGGCACCGACCTGCCCGCCTACCGTCGTCTGCTGGCTCCGGGCGGGCGGATGGTCACGATCTCCTTCGACCTGACCCGACCCTGGCGGTCGTTGGGGTACATCGTGGGATCGACCGTGTTCGGCCCCCGCCGCGTGCGGTTCTTCAGTGGCAACCCGCGCCGGGAGCTGTTCGAGGAACTGAACGCTCTGGTGGAGGCAGGTCACCTGAGGCCGGTGGTGGACCGGGTGTACTCGCTCTCCGAGGTGGCCGGTGCGCACCGGGCATTGGAATCGGGCGGGGTGCGCGGCAAGATCATCGTCGACACGTCCACCTGAAAGAGCGGCCGGGGCACCGGCGGCCGCACGCGGCGACGTCGTCCCGAGGTGGTGACACCAGGTGGCTTGAGAACCCCCGAACCACCACCGGCTCTGGGAGAGTCGGCCGCCACATGGCCGGTGCCCCGAAAAGGTCGCGAGCACTCATCGGGAGGCGCTAGTCTAGAGGTGTCGCCGCGGCCCACAGGGATCGCGGCGGTGGTGTGATCCCGCGTAGCTCAACGGCAGAGCAGCCGGCTGTTAACCGGCAGGTTACTGGTTCGAATCCAGTCGCGGGAGCGGGTGAGGCTCGTCGGAGAATCCGGCGGGCCTTCGTCGTGTTCGGGGCACCCCGCGAGAGGCGGTACACCCCTGCCCGCTGCCGGTCCCTGGGGCTCCAACGCGGGTTCGGGGTGTCGTGGTCAGATACGGCCCATACCGCCGATGATCAGGCGACGGTTGCGGTGGGGCATCTGATAGCTGCCGGGCATGGGTGGGGCGACCGGCATGGTCCGCCATTTCTGGGTCTCGAGCAGGCCTGGCGGAACCGAAGCCCACCCCTCGAAGAGGGTGGCGATCTCTTCTTGGGAACGCCAGTGGCCGTGGCCGAGTCGACTGACGAACAGACGCTCCAGTTGTTCGGCGCGTTGGGCGTCCTTGCCGTACCGCCCGGGATCGGGGCGGCAGTAGTGGCTGAGGACCATGTGACTGCCGGGGGCGAGGTTCTCGCGCAGGGTCGCGATGTCGCGGGCGGCCCCGGTGAAGTCGCGGATGTGTGAGACGACACCGGTGAGCAGAAGGCCGATCGGTCGGTTCAGGTCGAGGAGGCGCCGGCTCTCGGGGTCGTGCAACAGTCGGCTCGTGTCCTGTAGCCCGGCGTGCACGGCGGTGGTGGTGACTCCGTCGCGGGTCAGTGCGAGGTGGTGGGTCAGGACGACGGGGTCGGAGGTGGCGTACACGACGCGGGCCTCGGGGTGGGTCTCTTGGGCGATCTGGTGGGGGTCCCCCGGAGTGGGAAGGCCGGTGCCCACCTGGAGGAACTGGGTGATACCCAGATCGACGGACATGTGGCGAACCGCGCGCTGCAGGAAGGCCCGCTCACCCAGAACGAGGTCGGCGAACCCCGGGGCGATCTTGTCGGCCTGTGCGGCGAGTTCCCGGTCTACCGCGAAGTGATCCTTGCCCTTGAGGTGGAAGGAGTGGAGCCGGCTGATGTCGGCGCTGCTCAGGTTGACCGGAGGCGGAGGTTTGGCCCTGACGTGATTGTCCCCCGCCTGCCTCAGGAAATCGGGGGAAGTGAAACGAGACATCGCCGTCCTCTTGTCTGAGGTGGGGAAGTGTGGTCGACTCCCAGGATTGTATTCCGAGACCGGCCGGTTGTTAACCGAGTCAGGGAGACAGATGGCGAAAATCGATCATCGGGATCGTCTGCGAAGGTATGCGCGCCGCCTGTGAGGTCGAGCTCGGCACCTCTGGAACTTATATGAATAATGTCCATTATGTGAAGAATAGGGCCAGGGTCATCGGTACGGAGCGTGAGCAGGGAACCCGCCTCGGGCGCGTAAGCCCGGAACCGAGGGAGGTTCAGGGAAGTAGTGGGGGTGAGGGTCGTTCGGGCGGCTCCACGGAACGTCGAAGCGGGAGGTTCCGAACGGTCCGGGGCGGAAAGGCGAGCGGGTGAAGTCGACCACCCCGGCGGAAAGAATGGGAAGAGAGTAATTCCGAATGCCGAGACGATCCTGGAGGAGGGTCAAGGTATTCCTTCCTCGTTCGGGATTTTCTTCATCGAGGGAAACCTGCGGAGAAGGGAGTGCGCCGCTCACGCGCCTTCGCGCCTCCCACCAACAGCTAGCCTGGGGGCATGGACCGTCCCTATACCATTTTGAGCTGTGCGATGTCGGTCGATGGACGTATCGACGACACGAACCCCGAACGCCTCCGGCTCTCCAACGAAGCCGACTTCGCCGAGATCGACGAACTGCGCGCCGAATGCGACGCCATCCTGGTCGGGGCGGGCACTTTGAGGGCCGACGACCCTCGCCTCCTGGTCCGCTCTCAGGTCCTACGCGAACGCCGGCGTGAACAGGGACGTACCGAGAACCTCCTCAAGGTCGTGGTGACCCAAAGTGGTGACCTCGACCCACGGGCGCGTTTCTTCGGTACCGGAGACGCCGGTGCGGTGGTCTATACCGGGGGCGAGGGTGTGGCCACCGCAGACCGGTTGCTGGCCGATATCCCCGAACCACACCCGCCCGTGGACGTGGTGAACGCCGGAGATCCACCCACGGCCCGGGCGATCCTGACCGACCTGGCCGACCGTGGCGTCACCCGACTGCTGGTCGAGGGCGGCGGCCACGTCCACACCCTGTTCCTCACTTCGGGGCTGGTCGACGAACTCCGGCTGGCCGTGGCCCCCTTCTTCGTGGGGGACGACCAGGCCCCGAGCTTCGTCATGCCGGGCACCTATCATCACACCCCTCAAAGGCCCATGCGTCTGGTAGAGGCTCGTGCCCTGGGTGACGTGGCCGTCCTGAGGTACCGCCTCGGCGAGGAGGAACGATGAGCGAGGTGACCGGTCCGGCCCCCGCCGAAGGGCCGGCCGACCTGCACTGGTTGGAACGGGCCATGGAACTGTCCCGTTCCTGCCCACCCTCGAACACGGCGTTCTCGGTGGGAGCCGTCGTGGTCTGCGCCGCCGGACGAGTTCTGGGTGAGGGTTACTCGCGCCGCGAGGACCCGCACGAACACGCCGAAGAGGTGGCCCTGGGCGGTATCGATCCGGATGACCCCCGCCTGGCCACGGCGACGATCTACAGCTCCCTGGAACCGTGCAGCGACCGGGCCTCCCGGCCGCGTTCGTGCACCGACCTGATCCTGGGCACACCGATCCCGCGGATCGTGCTGGCCTGGCGCGAACCCGCCCTGTTCGTGGACTGCGAGGGCGCCGAACGCCTGAACCGGGCCGGGCGCACGGTGGTGGAGTACCCCGAACTCGCCGAGCGGGTGCGTGAGGTCAACGCGCACCTGCTCGATCCACCGTCGGGGCCTACAGGCGGTTCACGTCGGTGACATGGACGACCGCGCGGCCTTCGGCGTCGGAACCCGCCAGGTCGACCTCGGCACTGATGCCCCAGTCGTGGTCTCCCGATGGGTCGGCGAGGACCTGACGGACACGCCACAGCTCGGACTCCTCCTCGATGAGGAGCATCTTGGGGCTCCGGGCGTCCGGTCCGATCCCGATCTCGTCGTGCTCGGCGTAGTAGGCCTCGAACGCCTCGGCCCACTCCTCTCCCGTCCATTCGTCGTCCTCGGACAGTTTGCCCAGTTCGCCGTAGCGATGCCGGGACGCCAACTCCACGCGGCGGAACATTTCGTTGCGTACCAGGACCCGGAAGGCGCGGGCGTTCGCGGTGACCGGTCGAACCTTCTCCTCGACCTCCACCTGGCCCTCACCCTCGACCTCGTCCACCGGGTTGGTGAGCTGTTCCCACTCGTCCAGCAGGCTGGAGTCGACCTGGCGGACCAGTTCCCCCAGCCATTCGATGAGGTCGCGCAGTTCCTCGGTCTTGGCGTCGTCGGGCACGGTCTGGTTGAGCGCCTTGTAGGCACCGGCCAGATAGCGCAGGACCAGGCCCTCGGAGCGGGCGAGCTCGTAGTAACCCACGTACTCGGTGAAGGTCATCGCCCGTTCGTACATGTCACGGGCCACGGTCTTGGGACGGAGCGGGTGATCGCCCACCCAGGGGTGGCCGCGTCGGTACACCTCGTAGGCGTGGTCGAGCAGCTCCTCCAAGGGTTTGGGGTAGTCGACGTCCTCCAGCAGCTCCATGCGCTCTTCGTATTCGACGCCGTCCATCTTCATCTGCTGAACGGCTTCGCCACGGGCCTTGTTCAGCTGGGCGCCGAGGATCTGGCGCGGGTCGTCCAGGGTGGACTCCACCACGCTGAGCACGTCCAACGGATAGGTGGGCGACTCCACGTCCAGCAGGTCCAAGGCGGCCAGCGCGAACGTGGACAGCGGCTGGTTGAGCGCGAAGTCGGCTTGCAGGTCCACGGTGAGCCGGGCGGGGCGGCCCAATTCGTCCGGTTCGGGCAGGGTCTCCACGATGCCACCGTCCAGCAGCGACCGATAGATGGCGATCGCCTCGTGGATGTGCCGACGCTGGGTCTTACGGTCGTCGTGGTTCTCGGTGAGCAGGTGCTTCATGGCGGTGAAGCAGTTGCCGGGGCGGGCGATGACGCTCAATAGCATCGCGTTGCTGACTCGGAAGCGCGAGGTCAACGGCTCGGGTTCGGAGTCGATGAGTTTACGGAAGGTCGCCTCGTCCCAGGACACGAACCCCTCGGGCGCCTTCTTGCGCACCACCTTGCGGCGTTTCTTGGCATCGTCACCGGCCTTGGCCAGCGCCTTCTCGTTCTCGATGACGTGCTCGGGCGCCTGGGCGACCACGTTGCCCACGGTGTCGAAGCCCGCTCGTCCAGCGCGTCCGGCGATCTGATGGAACTCCCGAGCACGAAGTCTGCGCACCCGAACCCCGTCGTACTTGCTCAGCGCGGTGAACAGTACGGTGCGGATGGGCACGTTCACGCCCACTCCGAGGGTGTCGGTGCCGCAGATGACCTTGAGCAGACCGGCCTGGGCCAGACGTTCGACCAGCCGTCGGTACTTGGGCAGCATTCCGGCGTGGTGGACCCCGATCCCGTGCCGCACGTATCGGGACAGGTTACGGCCGAACCTGGTGGTGAAGCGGAAGTTGCCGATCTCCTCGGCGATCTTCGCCTTCTCCTCCTTGGTGCACATGTTGATGCTGGTCAGCGACTGTGCGCGCTCCACCGCCTGAGCCTGGGTGAAGTGCACGATGTACACGGGAGCGTTGCCGCTACCGAGGAGCTCTTCCAGGGTCTCGTGTAGTGGGGTGACCCGGTAGTCGTAGTACAGGGGGACCGGGCGCTCGGCGGAGGAGACCACCGCGGTCGACCTTCCCGTTCGCTTCTCCAGGTCCTCCTCGAAGCGGCTGACGTCGCCCAGGGTGGCCGACATCAGCAGGAACTGTGCCTGGGGCATCTCCAGCAGCGGCACCTGCCACGCCCAGCCCCGGTCGGGTTCGGCGTAGAAGTGGAACTCGTCCATGATGACGGTGTTGATGTCGGCGTCGGCGCCCTCGGCCAAGGCGATCTGGGCGAGGACCTCGGCCGTGCAACACACGATCGGCGCGTCCGCGTTGACGGAGGCGTCGCCGGTCATCATGCCGACGTTCTCGGTACCGAAGATCTTGCACAGATCGAAGAACTTCTCCGAGACCAGTGCTTTGATGGGAGCGGTGTAGAACGCGCACTCGTCCCGGGCCAGGGCGGCGAAGAGAGCGCCGGTGGCGACCATGCTCTTGCCAGAGCCGGTGGGGGTGTTGAGGATGACGTTGGACCCGGAGACGACCTCGATGAGGGCCTCCTCCTGGTGCGGATAGAGGGTGAGACCCCGCTCCTGGGACCACAAAGCGAACGCCTCGAAGAGGGAGTCGGGTTCAGGTTCGGCCGGAAGCACATCAATGAGACTCACGGTCTCTATACTGCCCGCTTCTGGACCCCTTTCGGGACGGAACGAACTGTTCGCCCCCTCACCAGGGCTCGGAACGAACGCGGGCACGCCCCCTCGGAAAGGCAAGCGTGCCCGTGTGAGTGCTCGGGTCCTACTTGACCAGGCCGAGCTTGCGGACGGTGTCGCGCTCCTCGACGAGTTCTTGGACGGAGGCGTCGATGCGGGCGCGGGAGAACTCGTCGACCTCCAGACCCTGGACGATCTCCCACTCGCCGTTCTTGGAGACGACGGGGAAGGAGGAGATGAGGCCCTCGGGTACGCCGTAAGAACCGTCGGAGGGGATGGCGGCCGAGGTCCAGTCGCCCTCGGGGGTGCCGTTGACCCAGTCGTAGACGTGGTCGATGGCGGCGTTGGCGGCGGACGCGGCCGAGGAGGCGCCACGGGCCTCGATGATCGCGGCGCCGCGCTTGGCGACGGTCGGGATGAAGTCGTTCTCCAGCCAGGACTGGTCACCAACGGCCCGTGCGGCGTTGGCGCCGTTGACCTCGGCGTTGAACAGGTCCGGGTACTGGGTGGCGGAGTGGTTGCCCCAGATGGTGAGCTTCTTGATGTCGTTGATCGACACGTTGAGCTTCTTGGCGAGCTGGGTGAGCGCGCGGTTGTGGTCGAGACGGGTCATCGCGGTGAAGCGCTCGGCCGGGACGTCCGGGGCGTGGTTCTGCGCGATGAGGGCGTTGGTGTTGGCGGGGTTGCCGACCACCAGGACGCGAATGTCGTCGGCGGCACCGGCGTTGATCGCCTCACCCTGGGGTTTGAAGATGCCGCCGTTGGCCTCGAGCAGGTCACCGCGCTCCATGCCCTTGCCACGCGGGCGGGCGCCGACCAGCAGACCGACGTTGGCGCCCTGGAAGGCCTTCTTGGCGTCGTCGAAGATGTCGATGCCCTCGAGCAGCGGGAAGGCGCAGTCGTCGAGCTCCATCGCCGTACCCTCGGCGGCCTTGACGGCCTGCGGGATCTCCAACAGGCGCAGCTTCACCGGGGTATCGGCGCCGAGCAGCTGGCCCGAGGCGATCCGGAACAGCAGGGCGTAGCCGATCTGGCCGGCGGCGCCGGTGACGGTGACGTTGACGGGTGCTTTGGACATGAGGTGAACTCTCCTGACGACGATGTGCGACCCGCGATGTTACCAACGGGTTCGAGGCGGCTCCGGTACCGGGCCCAGGGGGTACGGCCAGGCGCGCGCCGCACTTTCACACCCTAGACCGATGGTGGACGAGGCCTGTGTCCAAGGTTGGGTCAGGCAGGTGGAAGTGTCCTGAAGTGGAGACGGGCAATCCCTGCGGGATAACGGATTCTGGGCGCGGAAACGACGGACGCACCCTGTTAGGATGACGTTTGTTGACGGCGGAGGGCCGGTAGCTCAGCTGGTTAGAGCAGGGGACTCATAATCCCTGGGTCGCGGGTTCGAGTCCTGCCCGGCCTACCTCTCTCGCGTGTACGGATTCCTTTGTCACGCGGCGCCGACGGTGCTGTTCGCCCGTCGGCGCACCCCCTCTCCCCATTCTTGGTGGAGTGGCGTGGGTCGACTCTCTCGCTTTTCGTGACTTTTGTCCGAATAGGTCTCTTATTTGTCCTTTTAGGGCTGTTCAGGAGTGAGGGCGGAGCGTCACCCGGAAACGGCGGGTTCACAAGGCGAACCGTGCCCGCGCACCAAGGGCGTCCCGGCCTCGGGCGTCTCCCCCTAAACTGGCCGCCGGTCCGGGGTCTCCATGCCCGGGCCTCAGTGACCATCGCTCGGCCTGATTCGTCGATCCGGGCGATGGACTCGACGTATCCGGGAAGGCGTGAGGTGAACGGGGGCGGACCGACCCGAAGGGGCTCACGTGTGCCGGCTCGGGCCGGCCACCGTGTCCGATGGGTGATCGCCGCGATCGTCGTGGCCACGTTGCTGGTGAGCACCCTCGACCCGGAGGGCGAGGTGCCCATCCCTTCCGAACCCAAGGCACGGGAGGTGGTGGCGTTGCCCTTGAACGAGCTGATGGATCGGACCGGGGTCTCCCAGGACGGCATGGCGGACGGGGGCGGACTCGACGGAGCCGGTAACAGCCTCTCGGAACGCACGCTCGTGGCCGCGGGCTGGCTTCCTGGGGGCGAGATCACCCTCCTGGGCACTCCACTGCGCCTGCCCGTCTACGGAGAAGGCCGCTTCGATCACGTACTCGCCGACGGCCAACGTCTGAAATTGGAGGGATCGCCGGAACGGCTGGACTCCTTGACCTTTTTGCTCACCGCTACCCGTACCGACGGCAGTGGCTCCGACGTCCGAGGCACGGGTGGTGTCGTCTACACCGACGGCGGCGAGCACGAGTTCGAGTTCGGCGTCCCAGACTGGGCGGCCGGTCCGGCGGGTGATGCGGTACTCACCCTGCCCTACGCCAACTCGGCCACCGGATTCGGCCGGGACGCCATCGGCTCGGTACGCCTGTACGCGCGTTCGGTTCCCTTGGACCCGGGACGCGAAGTCGACCACGTGGTCCTGCCGGTGGTCTCCGATCCGGAGGCGAGTCTGCGCGTGTTCTCCGTGGGCGGCCGCTCCGCCGCCCAACAGTGGACCGGGACGTGGGCGCGCGCCACCTCCGGTTACGCACGGGTGGGGCCCTGGCAGGACCAGACGTTGCGTCTGACGGTGCGTTCCACCACCGGGGGACACAAGGTACGGGTGCGGCTGGACAATACCTTCGCGGCTCGACCGGTCACCATCGGGGCGGCGTCGATCGCCCTGCGCGACAGCGGTCCCGCCACGTACGGGGCCGCTGTCCCGTTGACCTTCGGTGGGGCGCCCGGTGGGGTCATTCCGGCCGGGGGCGGTTTGGTCAGTGATCCGGTGGACCTGTTGCTGCCGCCCCAGACCGAGGCCCTGGTCAGTTTCCACCTGCCCGAGCGGGTGCGGGCGGCGTCGATCCACTACGCGGCGGTGGACACCAACTTCACCAGTGCACCAGGTAGCGGGGACCGGACACTGGACCGTACGGGCGAGCCGTTCACCGGTGTGGTGGACCAGTGGCCCTTTCTCACCGGTGTGGAGGTGATGGATGCTCCCGGGGCGATAGTGGTCCTCGGGGACTCCATCACCGACGGCGTACGTTCGACCCGGGACGCGTACCGGCGTTGGCCGGACGTACTGAGCGCACGCTTGGATCAGAGCCGGGACCTGGTCAACCCCGGCGTGCTGAATCTGGGGGTGGCCGGCAACCAGGTGACGGTGGACGGTTACCCGGGGGAGGGGGTCTCCACCTACGCCAACGGTGTGAGCATGCTGCACCGGGTCCGGCGGGACGTGTTCGCGCAGAACGGTGTGGAGACCATGGTGCTGTTCGCGGGCATCAACGACCTCAGGTGGGGTGCTTCCTCGGAACACGTGGTCGCCGGTCTGACCCGGTTGGCGCGGATGGCACGGGAGCACGACATACGGGTGTTCGTGGCGACGTTGGCGCCGTGCGCCGGGGAGACGCGTTGCACTCCACTATTGGAGGAGCAACGTCAGCGGGTGAACTCCCACCTCAGGGCGCAGGCGAACGACCCCGCCTCGGTGTTCACCGGGGTGTGGGACTTCGACGCGGTGCTGCGGGACCCGCAGGACCGCACACGGTTGAACCCCGAATACGATTCCGGGGATCACCTGCACCCGGGGGACGAAGGACTACGGGCCATCGCCGAGTCGGTGGACCTGCACGAACTACTCGGGGTGTGAGACGGGCCCTCCCCGCCTTGGCCCCTCTACCCCGGGGCGATGGTCTTGGGAGCGATCTGCTTCAGGGCCCCGGAATCGGTTTCGGTGGGTCGAGGCGGGACCTGGAGGTGGCCGTTGGTCAACGCCAGGAGTTCGTCGACGCGTTCGGTGGCGAGCGCGTCCACACCCATGCCGATGAGTCGTGTCATGTCCGGGAATTCGTTCACCGTCCAAGTGACCATCCGACACCCCAGACGATGCGTTTCGCCGACCATGTCCCGGGTCACCAGAGTGTGGTGTGTCCCCACGAACGCCGGCCGCAGCCCTTGGACCAGTTCTTCCGGAAGCGGTCCCGCCCGGTCCCAGGCCAACATCAACTCGGCCCTCGGGCTCTGTTCGCGCAGGGCCCGGAGCGTCTCCACGGGGCCGGTGAACAGCGCCTGATCCCCGAAACCGTATTCGCGTAGAAGCGTGTCCGCGGCCAGGGCCGCTCGGGGCGTGACCGCTTCGATCATCAGCGCCGAGGCGTCCCGACCGCGGAACTCGGCCAGGACCTCCATCAGGGTCGGTACGCGCCGCTCCACGTCCTCACGGGAGGCGGCGAGCTCCGCCAGGGTCAGTTCACCGATCCGGCGTGGTGGGGAACCCGGAACGGTCACGGCACGTTCGTCCACCAGGACGGGATACTCGTCCGAGGTCAGGTGGACATCGACCTTGACCAGGTCGACCCCGGCGCGCAAGGCTGAGCGAAGGGCCGGGAGGGTGTTCCCTGGGAAGCGTGCGGTGTCTCCGCGAAGTGCGATGGACAGCGTCATGTACCCAAGAGTGGCAAAAAGCGGGGCTCCACGTGGCGCAAACAGGAAAAACGCCGGCCTGGACCCGACCGTTCGTGCTCGGTTCGCGACCGTGGGCCGGAACCGATCCCGATGCGAGCGGTCTCACGTCGCTTGGGTACCGTCCCGAGCGTGGCGAACTGGGAAACTTTGTTATCGGGTGACGTGATGGCACGGCACCCGTCAGGCAGGCCCCCGAGTGTGAGGCGAACGATGATTCCGGACCAACGGCGAGAGCACATCCTCAAGCTCCTTCAGGAGCGTCATGTGCTGAGTATCAACGAGCTCACGTCGATGCTGTCCGTGTCCCACATGACGGTCCGTCGTGACATCCAGGCGCTGGAGAACGACGGCAAGGTCCTGTCGGTCACCGGCGGTGTGCGGTTGGCGGCCCGGCTCAAGAGCGAACCCTCCTACTTGGCCAAGGCTCAGCTGGAGGTGCCGGCCAAGCGTGCCATCGCGCGTGCGGCCGCGGACCTGGTCCGAGAGAACTTCACCATCTACCTCGACGCGGGCACCACCACGTTGCAGATGGTGCCGTTGCTCACCGACAAGGTGGGGCTGACCGTCATCACCAGCGACTTCAACGTCGTCGGCCACCTGATGGAGTACCCGGGCATCGAGCTGATCCACACCGGCGGCGTGGTCTCGCACTCGGACCATTCCTCGGTCGGCCGCTTCACCGCCGACTTCCTGCGTCAGGTCAACGTGGACCTCGCGTTCATCGCGAGCAGTTCCTGGGACGCCGAGCGCGGTTCCACCACCCCATCGGAGGCCAAGGTGATCGCCAAGCAGGAGCTGCTGCGCATCGCCTCCAAGAGCGTCCTGGTGGTGGACAGCACCAAGTACGGGAAGTTCGGCACCTTCCGAGTGGCCCGCTTGGAGGAGTTCGACCTCATCATCACCGACGACCGCCTGCCGCGTTCGGCGATGGACGATCTCGCCGAACGCGACGTCCGCCTCAAGGTCGTCCCCAGTCGGTAAGGGAACCGCTAGGGCTTCGACGCGGGTTCCAGGCCTCGCCCCGCCGGTGTTTCCGCATCGGCGCGTGTGTACCAACGGGACCGCATCACCAGGGTGGTCACCACGAGGGAGACGACTCCGCCCGTGGTGGCCAGGGCGAACGCGCCTTGCTGCCCGTAGGTGTCGGCCAGGGAACCCGAGATCATGGACCCCAGGGCCTGCCCCAGGATCAGGCTGCTCAGCACGAGGGCCATCGACTGCGATAGCCGGCTGGGTGGCGCGGCCCGCTCGATCAGACCGAACAGACTCACGATGTGCGGTCCGATCGCGATGCCCAGGACGAAGATCGTCATCGCGAGTGTGGCGGGCCCGTGATCCAGGTACAGGGGCAGGGTGAGCAGGGCCAACCCGCCCGCCGCCACCCGCGCCCGGGCCGTCAGGGTGAATCCCACCGGTAGGGAGGCCATCATGAGTCCGGCCACCGCGCTGCTGGAACCCATCACCGCGTACATCAGCCCCGAGAGGTCGCTGTGCCCGGCGGCGTCGGCGAAAGCGGTCACCCCGGTGGACATACCGCCGAAGAACAGGCCTTGGCAGAACATCGGGATGGTAAGGACCAGCAGCGCCGGGTGGGTGAGGCGGCCGTTGGCCCCGCTCACCGGTGCGCTACCGGGTGGTGCGGTGGGGTGCAGCGCGAACACGGTGCCGAACACCCCGAGCAGAACGGCGGCGCCGATCACGCTCGCGGTGGCGGAGAGGGTGAGGGTGAGGACCCCGACCAGGGCGGGGCCCAGGACGAAGGAGGCTTCGTCGAGCACGCCCTCCACGGACATCGCGGCGGACACCGAGCGTTCGCGCTCCAGGCCACGCTCGGGCCCCTTGCGGATCAGCACCACCCATCGGGTGCGGGCCATGGGGCCGATCTGGGGCATGCACAGTCCACCGGTCGCGGAGAGGGCGACCAGGACCAAGAGAGGGGCATCGGCCGTGATCGCGGCGACGAGCAGCGCGATCAGGACGGCATCCAGGAGCGCGGTGACCAGGACGGGGGTCCGTTGGCCGTGCCGGTCGGCGAAGCGGGCGATGATGGGGCCGCCCACGGCCTCACCGAGCGCGAACGCTCCCGAGACCAGCCCCGCGGCGGCGACGCTGCCGGTCACACCGGTGACGAGGGTGAGGAGACCGATCAAGGTCATCGAGATCGGTAGACGGGCCAGGAAGGTGGCGAGGAGCAACGGCCAACCGGCGATCCGGTTCATTCGCCGCAGGGTCTGCAGTGGTGACATCCGCCCTCGTTCTGCTCGGCCACAAACCATCCCATGATAGGCCCACTCGGGGTGAAAGGTTCATGTTCAACGACGTCGGGTGGTCCGGCGGGTGTGCTCCTTACGCAGGCAGGTGTCACCTTCGACTTTCGTGGGTATCGGATCGTACCGGCCGATGTGCGGTTCCCTCGGGAACCGTCTCCTCCCGCTCAGACGTCCGCGCTGGATACCGCTGGCCGGCCCTGGTGGGGGCGGGATCGTCCAACGCCGACATCGCTCGAAGGCCCTTTCTGATCGAGGGCCGTCAAGAGCTACGTGAGCTCCATCCTCGACCGGCTCGGTGTGAAGAACGCAGGTGCAGGCCGCCCTCGCCCATGAGGCCGGCCTGGTGGACCAGTCCGCCGACTGAGGACCCGCGGCGTGGGTTCTGCTTCGGTGGGGGAGGGGGACCGACCACATGGCGGTTTTCGAGGACCGGGCGGACTCGGGGCACTCGCGTCCTGGGAAAGAACGGGAAGAGGTGGCCCTGCTCATGGTGGCCTGGCACCGACTCGTGGGTGATGGGGCCGAGGCCGGGGCGGTCGGTGCACAACTGCTGAAGCGGTGGAGCGAGCCGCACCGTCGCTATCACGCGCTCCCACATCTGTGGAAGACCCTGAGCGCCGTCGACGTCCTGCGGGAGTCGGCCCAGGACGTCGACGCCGTGCGTTACGCGGTGTGGTTCCACGACGCCGTCTACGAGGGTCGGTCGGGGGAGGACGAGGCCCAGAGCGCCCGTCTGGCCCGGCGGCTGCTGGAGTCGATCGGTGCCGAAGCCGAGCTGATCGGGGAGGTGACGCGCCTGGTCCTCTTGACCGAGAGCCACCGCCCCGGTCCGGGTGATGGCAACGGGGCGGTGCTCTGCGACGCCGACCTGTCGATCCTGGGTGCCGGGCCCGAGGAGTACCTGGCCTACACGAGCGCGGTCCGGGCCGAGTATCGGCACGTCCCGGACCGGGTGTTCCGGCAAGGGCGGCTCCAATTCCTCCAGGCGGCGCTGGAACGTCCCCATCTGTTCCATACCGGATCGGGCCGGCGACAGTGGGAGACCCGGGCCAGGGCCAACATGCGCGCCGAGGTGGAACGGCTCACCCCAGGTGTTTGGGGCGCCGCAGTCCCGAGGCCCGAAGTCGGGTGACCAACTCGCGCCCACTGACGTGTTCGGCCCCCAGGGCGACCGCATGGGCGTGCAGGTGTTCGGGGACGTCGTAGTGGTCGCGTTCGAAGGCCCGGCCGGGTATCCCCAGGTCTTGGGCGAAGGCGTGCAACTCCTCGAAGGAATCGTCGCTGACCAGGTGTGCGAAGAGCAGGCCGTGCGGACCCGGCCAGAGCGGGGTGTCGATGAGGATGCTCACGGTGTCTCCGGTGGGGTCACCGCGCGCCAAGGCACGGGGCTGGACAGGACCATGGTGCTGGAGGGGCGCCCGTGGTCGGCCAGTTGGTCGATGACCTCTTCGAAGTGCTCCATGGAGCGCACCGCGATGAGCAGAACGCAGCAGGCGTCACCGGTGACCCGGTGCACCTGGAGGATTTCGGGCAGCCCCAGGGACGTCTGGTCGCGTAGCAGGCAGTGGGCCCCGAAACATTCCATGCGTACCAGGGCGGTCACCGGAAGACCCGCGGCGGCGGGATCGACGTGGGCGTGGTAACCGGTGATGACGCCACGGTCGGTGAGGCGGCGGACTCGGTCGGCCACGGCCGGAGCCGACAGGTTGATCCGGCGGGAAAGTTCGTTGAAGGACAGGCGCCCGTCCTGTTGGAGTTCGTGGAGGATTCGCTGGTCAACGCCGTCCAACGGAGTGGGAGAGCGTGGGGTCATACTTTGTGCTCCCAAGGGCGAGAGAGGTTTTCAGTAATGAATGTAAGGCCAAGGAGGGCTCTGGAGGGCCGGTGGCCATTCCTTCTCTTGGCGATATGTCCGAACATGTGATCTCACGCTCACGGCGCCGTGCACAGGGGACCTCCATGGCGCCGTGCCGCGTGGGACCACCGACACCACGCAGTACACAGTGCAGTACACGAGGGGTAGTAACGATGCTCTCCACCACGTCCGTCCAGCAGTGCCCCTACGCGCCCGCCGAGAGCGAGGCACAGGAGAACGCCGCGGCGGCCCGGGTCCGCAAGGCCGAGAGCGATCAAGGCGAGCCCACCCTGAACTTCGACCGCAACACCCCCTACGTCGACTACGCGGGGATCGACACCCTGCTCGACCTGAAGAAGCCACGAACCGACGAACCCGCCGAATCCGCCTTCATCATCACCACCCAGGTGATGGAGTTGCTCTTCACCCTGGTGCAGGAACGCTGGGAGGCCGCCCGCGACGCCTTGGAGGCCGATGACGTGCCCAGCGCCTTGGTCTGGTTGCGTGGTGCCCGCAAGGCCCAGGACGTGCTCAACGACTCTTGGGGGTTGCTCGCCGACATGACCCCCACCCAGTTCAACCGGTTTCGCGACTCCTTCGGTGAGGCCTCGGGCTTCCAGTCCTACGGTTACCGCAAGCTGGAGTTCATCTTGGGGCACAAGTCCGCCGCGATGATCCGCCCGCACAAGGCCATGAGCGACGTGGTCACCGAACTCACCGAACTCCTGGAGCGCCCCAGTCTGTACGACGCCGCACTGCGTCTACTCCACCGGCGAGGACTGTCCGTGCCCGACACCGTGGCGGATCGGGACTGGACGGCCGACTACGAGGCCTCCGAACAGGTGGAGCGTGCCTGGCTGGAGGTCTACGCGGACGACCGGCCCGGCAACGACCTGTTCCTGTTGGCGGAGGCCTTGGTGGACGTCGCCGAGGGAGTCACGCGATGGCGGCAGTTGCACCTGGTCGCGGTCAAGCGTGCCATGGGGGCCAAACCCGGTAGCGGTGGCTCCAACGGCCTCAGGTGGTTGGCCCGCAACGCCGAGCAGGACGTCTTCCCTGAGTTGTGGTCCCTGCGCAGTACGGTCTGATCCGGCGTTCCCCGAAGAGAACCATTCCGGCCCACGGGCCGTAGGCGAAAGAGGACGAGACCCCGATGACACCCACCACCCGCGAGGAGTGCGCCGCACTGGACGCGGCCGATCCCCTCGCCGCTCTTCGTGAGGAGTTCGTCCTTCCCGAGGGCGTGATCTACCTGGACGGCAACTCACTCGGCGCACTGCCGCGCTCCACTCCCGGTCGGGTGGCCGACATGATCGAACGCGAGTGGGGCCAAGACCTCATTCGTAGCTGGAACGACGCCGGCTGGTGGGACAAACCGCGCACCTTGGGTGCCAAGGTCGCACCGCTGGTGGGCGCCGACCCCGACGAGGTGATCGTCGGTGACGGTACCTCCGCCAACCTGTTCAAGTGCGTGGTCACGGCGCTGCGGCTGTCCGACCGTTCGGTGGTGCTGGGCGAAGCGGGCAACTTCTCCACGGACCTCTACGTCACCGAGGGCGCCGTCGCGCTGGCGGGGGCGACCCAGCGTCGAGTCGACCCGGACGGTCCCGGGCTGGCCGTCGAACTCGCACGCGGAGACGTCGCGGTCCTGTTGCTCAGTCACGTGGACTATCGCAGCGGCGTCCTGCGGGACATGGCCGGGATCACCCGGCTGGCACACGCACACGGCACCCTGGTGATCTGGGACCTGTGCCACAGTGTCGGCGCGGTGCCCATCGACCTCTCCGCCCTGGACGTGGACTTCGCGGTGGGATGCACCTATAAGTACCTCAACGGCGGTCCGGGTGCCCCCGCGTTCCTATACGCGGCCCGACGCCACCACACGGCCTCCGACCAGCCGTTGAGCGGGTGGCACGGACACGCGCGGCCGTTCGACTTCGCCCCCGACTACGAACCGGCCCCCGGGGTCTCCCGTTTCCTGAGCGGTTCGCAGCCCTTGGTCGCCGACGCGGCTCTGGAAGCGGGCTTGGACGTATGGGCCAAGGCCGACATGGCACAGGTTCGAGCCAAGAGCCTGATCATGACCGACCTGTTCTTGGACCGCGCCGCTTCGGTGGGGCTGGCCTCGATCACCCCGGCCGAACACGACCGTCGGGGCAGCCAGGTGGCTCTGCTCGAGCCGGAGGAAGGTGCCGGATACCCGATCGTTCAGGCGTTGATCGAGCGCGGGGTGATCGGTGACTTCCGGGCCCCCGACGTGATGCGCTTCGGGTTCACTCCGTTGTACCTGCGGTACGTGGACGTCTTCGACGCCGCGACCGCGTTGGTGGAGGTCGTGGAGTCGAGTGAGTGGCGCGCCGCACGCTTCAACCGCAGGTCACAGGTGACCTGATCCGAGGATGACCCTCTCCCGGTGTCGGATGCGTGTGGCCTCGACCACGTGTACGACCTACTGAACCCACGCCCGAAGGATCTGCTTTTTACGGTCTGCGGGCGTGTAAGTGGCCTTTCGTTCCGGTTCCAGCTCATCCCATGGCCTGTGCTCCGGCGTGTGACGAGAGCCACTCGCGGGCCTGCCCATCGTCCTTGGGCAGGCCCGCAAACCCTTTTCCCTGGGGTGTTTTTGGGTCTTGGGGGCGATTCGTGGACCGCTTCAAGCGGTAATTTCTTGAATGCGCACCGTCATTTTACCTGGAATCCGTCGGTGCTTTGCCAAAGCCTGGGTTAGTGTCCTTCGTGACCGGTTCGTGATTCGTTATTAACGAGCCGGTGCCGAGCCCTTGACCGGCCACGGCCGGAAGGGAAAACAAGGCCCTTCTTGATCTCGGGAACGAGCCGCGCGAATCCATGCGCCGGCTGTCCGACGGAGTCGATCCGGCCCCCGTTCCCACCCGCCTGTCGCAGTCGGCGACGCGGGACACCCCATGATCCGACGTCATCTCGGAGTGCAGACCTGTGCACCCGTGTGCCCTGACGCGTCCTGGGCGGCCTCCTCGGCCCTGTCTCCAACCTGGCTGATACTTCATGAGCAACGACACTCCCATCCAGTACGGCGAAGTCACCGCTACCTACTTCTGGGACGACGGTTCCGGCATCAACGGTGACACGGGTATGCCCGCAGGTGGCGAGCCCATGCAGAAGGGGCTCTTCTCCAGCCCCAGCTGGCCGCTGGGCACCGAGGGCTACATCGTTCACGAGGGCGAGCAGTACGACTTCTTCATCGGTGACCGTGGTCCTGGTGTGCCCTCCCATGACTGCGACGTCCTTCTCGACATCGACGGCAAGACCTTCGCCGACATGATGGGCGAGTCCTGGAACGACGAGACCTATGTCGTCAGTGGTGGCAACGGTCACGCCGAGGTCGAGTACTTCATCACCGAATGGGGCGACGGTAACGGCACCGAGGGTGCCCCGCACCCCTTCCAGCAGCCCGGCAACAAGTGCGAGAACGCCGTCGGGGAAATTCCCGAAGAGCACCTGCCCGAGGTGAAGAAGGAAAAGGAAGAAAAGGAGAAGGCCGAGAAGGAACAGGCCGAGAAGGAACAGGCCGAGAAGGAACAGGCCGAGAAGGACGCCCAAAAGGAGGAGGCCGAGCAGCAGGCCGCGGCTTCTTCTGGCTCCGACGACGACGGCGGCGAACAGGCCGGCGTCACCGCTGAGACCGCCACCAACGAGCTGTCGGGCTTCGAACTGATGAACGCCGAGGGGATGCCGTCAGCCGCAGGCCTGCTCACCCTGGCGCTCATCCCCGCCATCCTCATCGCGCTGTTCTTCGCTTGGAACCGCCGCCCCTCCGGTGCGCACGCCGGAGCCTTTGACGAGAACGGCAAGGGCCTGATGGCTCAGAGCACCGGTCGCCACGGTATCGCCTCGCTGTTCGACCGTCTGCGCGACAAGGGCGAGTGAGCACGGTCCTTCCCCGGACCGGTTCGGGCTCTTGGTGATCCGGAGCGTCCGAGCGGCCAGGCGTCCCCTGGCCAGGAGGCAGGGCTCTCCGGAACGACGCACCGGAGAGTGGAGGAAGGGTCGCGGTCACGCCTTGGGTTCCAGTGGTGGTCGCAACACCCCAGCGCAAGGGGTGCCATGCACTTTCGGATCCGCCCGGGCCGGTTCACCATCGGCCATGGTTTCGAGGGATGTGGGTGGGCCGTCGGTCGCCGTTGACCGTGGCGGCCCACCCGCCCGGTGGACGCCGCGGCACGTGGGGCCGGGCGCCCGTTCCCGTGTCACGCACAAGGGAGTCCGCCCGAGTCCGCGACACTTTCGGCGGCGCCGTTGCCACCCGCGGAGTCCGGGGCCTCCCCTGTGTTCGACACGGTGGTCCGTGTGTCGTCGCTCCTCACGCGGGGGCGCTCGAGGAACGTGTGGGTCAAACGGACGCGGGATCGAGTCGTTTCTCGTTCAGTCGCTCGCGTATGAGGGCGACGACCCTTTCCGCGTCCCGTTCATAGACCTCCAGCAGACCGTCGTCGACGATCTGCTCGTTGCGCAGTAGAACCTCCAGCCGCACCAGCGGGTCGCGCTCGGTCCAGTACCCCACCTCGTCCGAGTCCCGGTGATGCTCTGAGGAGCCGGAGTCGAGTTGCGGGTCGATCCGGTAGGTGAACGCCTCCACGATCGCAGGTCCGCCACCGGCGCGGGCCTCGGCCAGGGTGTGGGCGACCACGGTGTAGACCGCGGCGGCGTCGTTGCCGTCCACCCGGTGGTTGCGCATCCCGTGCCCCGCCGCCCTGTGCGTCAGGGGAGACGTCATGCCTCGGGCGTGGCGCGGGGTGCTGATGGCCCAGTGGTTGTTCTGTACCAGGAAGACCACGGGAGTGTTCCACACGGCGGCGAAGTCGTAGGCCTCTTGGGTCTCACCCTCGCCGGTGGAACCCTCACTCATGAGGACGAGAGCGGCCACGTCGCGCCCCTTGTTCCGAGCGGCGTAGGTGAGTCCAACGGCGTGCGAGGCGTTGGTGGCCAGCGGGGTGCCCTGTGGCGCGCAGCGGTAGCGGTGCGGGTCGTACCCACAACGCCAGTCCCCACGGAAGAGGGACAAGGTCTGGGCCGGGTCGACCCCGTGCGTGATCATGGCGACGCTGTCCCGGTAACCGGGAAAGAGCCAGTCCTGTTCGGACAGGGCCAGCACCCCGCCGACCTGGGTGGCCTCCTGACCCGTCGATGACGGATAGATCGCGAGACGTCCCTGGCGGGCCAAGGTGCCGGCCTGTCGGTTGAAGCGACGACCGATGACCATGGCCCGCTGGAGCTCGGCGAGCACGGCGTGGTCGGGAGTGCCGAACGAGGAGTGTTCGTGACGGTGACCGTGCCGATCCACCAGGCGCACCGGATCCTGGGAGGGCGGAGGAGGAACCGGACGAGTTCGCTCATCGGTGTGCTTCATGTCTTGAATATGAGCCGAATCACCCCATATTGTCGATGCCTGCAGGCCGATGCTGGACGAACTGTCCGGTAAGACTCCCATCGGCACCAATCATCTGGTCCGCCCACCACACGGACGGTATGAGGTAAGACACATGGCCGCCCAGCTGGATGACACCGACCGTCGGATCATCGCCCTTCTCCGCGCCGATGGTCGCATGTCGATCCGCGCCGTCGCCGAACGCGCGCACATCTCTCGGGCCAACGCCTACTCTCGCCTCGAACGTCTGCGAGACAATGGTGTGATCAGGGGTTTCACCGCGGTCATCGACCCCGAGAAGTACGGCACCGCTCTTTCGGCGTACGTGTCCGTCAGCATCGAACAGCACTCCTGGGAGAGGTTCCGCGAATACCTGCGCGACATTCCCGAGGTCGACCACGCGGCACTGGTCTCCGGCGACGTCGACCTGCTGCTCCTGGTCCGGGTCACCGACGCCGCAGCGCTGCGCACCTTCGTCCTCGAACGCCTCCAACGCCTGCCCGAGGTCAGGAGCACCCAGACCATGTTCATTCTGGACGAGCCGCCTCTGCGCTAGTGGCCCGGAGAGTGTTCTTTCAGAAGGCCTCCGGCTCGGTGAGCGGACGGCCGGGCGATCCCTCGCGAGGCGATGCGCGAAGTTCGGCCTGGACGTGCTTGGCGAGCGCACAGCCCCGGCGAGGGGCGGCCTGGTGGACGCGAGCCTGGGATGACGCAAAAAACACGACCTAGTCTTGGCGCATGGAATACCGAGTGGTCGACGCCTTCACCGAACGTCCCTTCGCGGGCAATCCCGCCGCCGTACTCGTGCTGGACGAGCCTTATGATCAGGAATGGGCTCAGCGTGTGGCGGCCGAGTTCAACCTCGCCGAGACCGCCTTCACCCGGCCGCTTCCAGACGGCACCCGTGAGTTGCGCTGGTTCACCCCCGAGATCGAGGTCGACCTGTGCGGGCACGCCACCTTGGCCACCGCGCACGTGCTCGCCGAACTCGGTGTCCAGGGCCCCTACCGCTTCAGTAGTCGCAGTGGACCGCTCACCGTGACCGCCGAGGACGGGCGGTTGTGGCTGGACTTTCCGGCCCGTCCCGCGGCGGAGGTCGACGCCCCCGAAGGACTGGCCGAGGCCCTCGGCGTCGAACCCCTGTGGGTAGGGCGCGGTGGCACCGACGACCTGCTCGTCGAGGTGGCCGATGAAACCATCGTGCGCACCCTCGACCCGAACCTGTACGCCCTGCGCGCCATCCCGGCGCGCGGCGTCATCGTCACCGCCCCCGGCGCGGAGTACGACATGGTCTCTCGCTTCTTCGCTCCCGGCGTGGGCGTTCCCGAGGACCCGGTGACCGGCAGTGCGCACACGGTGCTGGCACCCTTTTGGGCGGAGCGTCTGGGCCGTACCGAACTCACCGCCCACCAGGCGTCCGCGAGGGGTGGTGACCTCCTGCTGCGTGTACGTGGTGACCGGATCATCATCGGCGGGCACGCCGTCTCCGTCGCCACCGGCGACCTACGAGTGTGAAGGAAGTCCCCATGGAACAGTGGAAGACCAGGGAAGAGATCGTCGCCGGACTCACCAGGATGGAGGAAGGGCACCCCGGATGGGAGCGGCCCGTCGCCTACGCCGTCGGTGTGCACCGTGACGGGGTGACCACCTTCACCCTGACCAACGTGGGTGAGCGCCTTCTGCCCGCCATCGCCCTGGGCCGCGCCTGCGGACACACCGGTGGCACCGCCACCTACGAACTCACGCCCGAACAACTGGACGCGGCCATCGCGAACCTGGCCCCGGCCGCCGTCTGCACGGAGATGGAGCACCCCAATTACCACCATTGGGTCGAGTTGGCGGAGGAACTTCGACGGGACGGTGGCCAAGCCGTGGCGGTGTTCCTCGCCGCGCCGGAGGATTCACCCGTCGATGACCACGACCGGGCGTTCCGGGCGGCCATCGGATGAGCATTCACGGTCGCTCGGGACCCTGCTCGTGCGAAATCTCGATTCCTCCCTCGCGGAGTCTTCGGATCAGGTAGGAATGGGGGCGGCGGCGCCCCTCATTTCCTCCTGAGGGATTCCGCGACGACCGTGCCGGGGGTCGCCCCTCTCCCCAGGTCCGGTCCGGTGTGGCCGAAGGCCGGTGTCCCCCTCGGGCTTCGTACGCACCCGCACCCTTTCACGCGGGGTGTGGACCGCCTCGGTGGGGCCGGGGTACCCACCGGGATGGTCCCGGGAGTCGGTGCGTGCGGACCCCCTTACCGGGCGCACCGACTCCCAGTGGCTCCCATCGGAGTGGTTTCGGGCGGGTCAGGCGCTTGTGATCAGCGCGTGGACGTGGTCGGCCGCGTTCTGGGCGCCATCGATACCGGACAGGAGTCTTCGCAGTTCACGGGCCCGGGCGCGTAGGGCGGGATCATGCAGTACCGCCTCGAAGGCGCGGCGTAGGGGTTCACCGTGGGCCTGGCCAGGGGTGAGCCCCACCGCGTTGCCGAACCGCACGCATTCGTCGACGTTCCACCGTTGCTCCACTTGGAGTCCGATCCCCACGAAGGGTCTGCCGGAGATCGCGGCGGTCTGCACGGTGCCCTCACCCCCGTGGATGACCGAGGCGTCGATGAGGTCGCCGAGCAGGTGTGCGGGAAGTAGCTCGAACACGTGGACGTGCTCGCCGAGTCCGGCGTGGTCCTGCGGGCCCAGATAGCGACTGACCGGGGCCAGGACGGTGACGGGCAATCGGGAGAGTTCGTGGAGGACACCGAGCACGATTTCCCGGTTCGCGGAGCTGCCCATGGCGAAGTACACCACCGGCCTGCGTCTCTTGCGGGCCTTCTCGACCAGGGTGGGTACCTCGGCGGGAAGCTCGTGGCCCAAACGCGCGTAGATGGGCCCAACCCACCGGTAGTGCGGCGGTAACAGGTAGGGGCGAAGACGAATCGACGCGACCAGGTTGAGGTCCCCGTCCATGGCGTCGATCGTGCGCCGGGCCGGCCGCACACCGTTCTCCGCCGCGACCCGCACCAACGCGCGGGGCTTGAGGGTGGCGTATCGAGCGGTTTCGCGTAGCAGGTGCGCGGCGGTGGTGTTGAAGGTGCGGGTGAAACGTCCCTGGCCGGCGAGGAGGGGGAGGGAGGAGGCCTGGCGCAGGTGCGGCCAGGAGTAGGCGAACGGTTTGACGTAGACGAGGGGCACACCGTCGGCGCGGGCCGAGACGAACTGACTGAGGGTGCTGCCGATGACGGTCGCGGCGGGGCGCAGCCGGGCGGNCGGGCGTTGAGCGCGCGTTCGCTCGCCACCCTGGCACGCAATAGTTCGGTGGTGAAGGGATGGCTCAGGGCGCGCCCCTGGTCGAAGCGGATCACTTGGTCGGCCTGGGCGTCGGTGAGCGGCGGGGCCAGGGCGTGGTAGTCGAACCCCGCGTCCCGGACGAGGTCGGCGTAGCGTTCGGAGTAGCCGGCGAAGACACATGAGTGCCGGCCCCGCAGGCACCGGGCCACTTCGATCGCCCGTGTGGTCTCGGCGAGGTTGAAGGTCTCCGGGGCGAACAGGACCGTACCCATGACGGGACTCCTTGTCTGAGAGGGGTTTGCCGGACAACGTAGTGGGTGGCGCGGAAGGTGCGGAGAGGGGCCGGACACGCGATCGTCCACAGGCCCGAAGCGGGAACTTCGAGAAAGTCCTACCCTGGCGGGGCAGCGCAATAGACGATGCCGGGGGGAAACCGATGACGGGACGGCAGGGGAACGGTCACCGGGGCCGGGGAGGTCGCGGAGGCGGTGGCCGCAGGCCCGAACCCGAACCCATCCGCGGGGTGCGCGACGACGCGCGTCTGTCCCAAGAACTGCTGAAGATGGACGGTGCCTCCTACGGGCGCTACAAGTCCCTCCAGGGTGACTGGGACTTCGGGGACTTCACCCTGACGGTGCAGCGGGTGCAGTCCGATCCCTTCGCCCCTCCGTCGCGAATCCGGATCTTTCGGCCGGACGCCGGAATCCCGAGCAGTGCGTACACCGACCCGGTACGTCGTCGGGCCACCGCCGACTTCCTGGGCCGGCTGGCCCGGCGTCGTCTCAAGGGCTCACTGCTGCGGATCGACACCGGTGGCCAAGAGGTCATCGCGCGTTCGTCCTGCCAAGTGGGCGCGGACGGAGCCCTGGACCTGCGCATCGGTCTGGAGTTGCCCGGCCACGGGCGTCGGATCGATGGCCGCACCGCCGAACGCGAACTGTGCCGCAGGGTCCCGGAGTTGGTCGACGACCTGGACTGGGACGAAATCGACCAGAAGGGCGCTGAGGCCTTCGCCGACAGCGTGGTCGATACCGTAGCCCTGCGCGGGGCGCTGCCCGAACACGGACTGGTCGCCTTCGTGGCCGATGGGGCCGTACTCCCGCGACGCAGTGGGGTGAGCGACGAACCATTGCGGGGCGAGGGGGTGGTCCCCTTCGTTTCCCCGGAGAGCCTACGGGTGAGCGTGGACCTGCCGCACCGGGGCACCGTGACCGGTATGGGGGTACCCGAGGGCATCACCTTGATCGTGGGTGGTGGTTTCCATGGCAAGTCCACCCTGCTGCACGCGCTGGAACGCGGAGTGTACGACCATGTGCCCGAGGATGGACGCGAACTGGTGGTCACCCGTGAGGACGCGGTGAAGATCCGCGCGGAGGAGGGTCGCGGGGTGGAGCGGGTCGACGTCGGCCCGTTCGTGCGCAACCTGCCCACCGGGGCGGACACCAGCGACTTTCGCACCGAGAACGCTTCCGGTTCCACCTCCCAGGCGGCCAACATCTGCGAGGCCGTGGAAGTCGGATCGCGCACCCTGCTGGTGGACGAGGACTCCACCGCGACCAACCTGATGATCCGCGACGAACGAATGCAGGCCCTGGTGCACGGTGACCGGGAACCACTGGTGCCATTCGTGGACCTGGTGCGACCACTGCACCGCGAGCACGGTGTCTCCACCGTGCTGGTCATGGGTGGCAGCGGTGACTACTTCGATGTCGCCGATCACGTGATCATGCTGGACGCCTACCACCCGCACGACGTCACCGAACGCGCTCGTGCGCTGGCCCGGGAGCGTACCGACGCCGAGTTCGCGATGCCCAAGGCCCGGGTCGTGGATCCCCGGTCGGTGGATGCTCGCACCGATCGGGGCCGGGCCAAACTCAAGCGTCGCGACATGGACGTTCTGGTGTTCGGCCAGAGCGACATCGACGTGCGTTCGGTGGAGCAGTTCGTCGATCCGGGCCAGATCATCGGGGCGGGGCTGGCCCTGAGGGTCCTGGCCCAGGGCGGTCACCTGAACGGGTCCCGGACCTTGGCCGAAGCCTTGGACTCATTGGAGAGGGCCTTGAACGAGCGAGGCGTGATGTTGCTGGGCCAGGAGTTCGGCGGGGACTACGCGCTGCCGCGTCGTCACGAGATCGCCGCGGCCCTCAACCGACTGAGGGCCCTGCGGGTGACCGAGCAACGCTGAAGGGCCTGGGCCACACGAGAGTGAACAGGATGGCACCGCCGACCGCGGTGTCGTAGACCATGCACCACTCGGCCTGGGCGAAAGGTCGGTGCGTTGTTCCTCCGGGCTGACCCTGGGGTCCCGAACGGCGTTGGAGAAGGTCCGCGGGCCGTTGGACGCCCTGGCGGTATCGGGCGGCCATGGCCACCCTCGGGCCGCCGACGGTCCGGGTCCGGTCGCGCACGTTCGACGTCTGTCCAGGGAGAGCCGGCGGGTGGTGCCGGTGGGCACCGGGTTCACTGTGCTCGCCGCAGCGGACCTGCTGGAGCCCACCGCGTCGGCCCTCCCCGAAGTGGCGGCCCAGCGCGGTCTCGTATCCGCCGAGCCCCTTCGCCAGGTCTTCCTCGAACGTTACGGGGCGCCACCCTCCCGCCACCGTGCCGCTCACCGCGACCGACCGGGCCGGCGGTGACCGGCCCCGAGCCGGGAGAGGAAGTGGGGTGTGGTCGTGCTCACCCACAGGGGTTCACACCGGCCGGTGGTCGGAGTGGGTCGGTATTGTGGCAAGAGCAGGCACAGTGGCCCCGAACGGTGCCCCTAGAGCGCGACGACGCGACCTTCGGGTGGACTTCGCCGACGAGCCGCCCTGCGATCCCGACCCCTTTGGAGACGTGAACCCGGTGCGTGACCCCGCAGATCTGTACGAACTCCACCCAGGTTTCGACGACATCGCCGGACCGGTGATGCTGGTCTGTCTGGACGGCTTCGTCGACGCCGGACAAGCGGGAGGACAAACGGCCGAGTGGCTCTTCGATCAGTTCACCGCGGAGGAGGTCGCGACCTTCGACACCGATCGCCTGGTGAACTACCGTGATCGCCGCCCGCCGATGACTTTCCTCGAAAACACCTGGATCGACTACAAGGCGCCCAAGCTCGCCCTCTACCGAATGCGCGACGCCGAGAACACCCCCTTCCTCGTCCTGCACGGCCCTGAGCCGGACCGGGAGTGGGAATTGTTCGTCGCCGCCGTCCAAGAGCTGGTCGAACGCTTCTCCGTCTCCCTGGCCATCAGCGTCAACGGCGTCCCCATGGCAGTGCCGCACACCCGTCCCGTGACGGTCACCCCCCATTCCACCCGTCCCGAACTGGTCGCGGGCCACACCCCCTGGATCGGTCGGGTGGAGGTGCCCGGCAGCGCGGTCTCGTTGTTGGAGTATCGGATGGGGGAGAAGGGTCACGACTTCATCGGCTACGCCGTGCACGTGCCCAGCTACCTGGCCCAGTCCCAGTACCCGCGCGCGGCCATCGCCGCCATCGGTTACATCACCGGTGCCACGGGCCTGGCCGTGCCTACCGCCGGCATGGAGGAGACGGCCGGGGCCACCGACCTGGAGATCGCCGAACAGGTCGAGGCCTCCGAGGAGATCCAGCGTGTGGTCGCCAACCTGGAGCGCCAATACGACGACATCATGTCCTCGCGCACCGAAGGTGAGGGCACGCCCGCCCCGCTCACCGAGGACGAGGCAGGCCTGCCCACCGCTGACGAACTCGGCGCGGAACTCGAACGCTTCCTCGCAGAGCGCGAGGGCGACGGAAACGGATGAGCGTGTTCTACCAGATCCTCTTCAGCTCGGTCCTGCGTCACATGGACGCGGAGAAGGTCCATCAGCTGAGCTTCGCAGCGCTGCGCGGAGTCACCGCCGTCCCCGGTGTCGCCGAGGCCATGACCAGGGTCTTGGGACCACGTGGGCCCGAGTTGACCGTGCACGCGCTGGGGCGTGACTTTCCCGGTCCGCTGGGCATGGCCGCTGGTTTCGACAAGAACGCCGAGAGCCCTCGAGGGCTGGCCGCGCTCGGGTTCGGTTACGTGGAGGTGGGTACCGTCACCGCCCACCCCCAACACGGTAATCCCGCACCACGCCTGTTCAGGCTGATCGCCGATCGCGCCATCGTCAACCGTATGGGCTTCAACAACGAGGGCTCGGCCTTGGTCGCCGAACGCCTGCACCTCGAACAGGAACGCCTGGCACGCCAGGCGGGGCGCGCCGGCCTGCGCCGTCCCGTGATCGGGATCAACATCGGCAAGACCAAGGTGACCCCCGAGGCGCAGGCGCCCGCCGACTACGCGCTCAGCGCGCTACGACTGGCCCGCTACGCCGACTACATGGTCGTCAACGTCAGTTCACCCAACACTCCGGGTCTGCGCAACCTCCAAGGCGTCGAACGGTTGCGTCCGCTGGTGACCGCGGTCCGTGCGGCGCTGGCCGAGGCCGGCCGGCCCGAACTGCCGTTGCTGGTGAAGATCGCCCCGGACCTGGCCGACGAGGACGTCGACGCCGTCGCCGAACTGGCTCTGGCCGAGGGACTCGACGGGATCATCGCCACCAACACCACCATCTCCCGTGAGGGCTTGGACACCCCGACCGAACGTGTCGAGGAGATCGGGGCAGGGGGTCTGTCCGGGGCCCCGCTCAAGGCGCGCTCCCTGGAGGTACTGCGTCGGCTGCGGGCCAGGGTCGGGGATCGTGTCACCCTGGTCGCGGTCGGGGGCATCGAGACCCCCGAGGACGCCTGGGCGCGCATTCGTGCCGGAGCAACCCTGGTGCAGGCCTACACCGGCCTGATCTATGGTGGTCCGCTCTGGCCGTGGCGCATCCACCGTGGGCTGGCTCGCCTGGTGCGCGCCGCCGGCTACCGGTCGATCCAGGAGGCGGTGGGCGTCGACGCCCCCGCTCCTGCCCTGAAGGTGGTCGAGGATGCCCCGGTGGGTGAGACCTCGGCCGGCTGACCCTCGACCGAACACGACCGCACGAAGGACACCAACGTGGCCGGTGGGCGACCTCCACCGGCCACGTTGGTGCTCGCATGCCCGGAAACGGCGCCGCTACCGGTCACCGTCCCAGTCCTGGGGAAAGCTGTACCCGGGGTCGGGGTGGCCGATCGCCTGGGTGGCGGTCACGAACTCGTAGTCCATCTCCCTCAACCTCTCGATGATCTCGGGGACGGCGGCGATGGTGGGTGCCTGGGGATCGTGCATCAGTACCACCGAACCCGGTTCGACCCGGCCGACCACGTTCTCCACGATCTCGTCGCGTTCCAGGTCCCGCCAGTCCTGGCTGTCCACCGTCCACATGGTCTCGACCATCTCCTGGTCGGCGATCGCGGTGAGCACGTCCTCGTCGGTGGCGCCGAAGGGCGGCCGGAACAACTCGACGGTGTGCCCGGTCTGGCGTCGGATCATCGCGCTCACCGCCGCCACCTGTGGGGGCAGTTCCTGGGCCGTCATCTGGTCCATGGGGTCGTGCAGGTCACCGTGGCTGGCCACCTCGTGGCCCTCGGCGTAGGCCCGGCGCAGTGTTCCGGGCCGGGTCAGGACCGGGTCGCCATTGAGGAAGAACGAGGCGGTGACCTCTGCTTCGGCCAAGATGTCCAACAGGTGATCGGTGGCCTCCACCGGTCCGTCGTCGAAGGTCAGCGCCACACACCGGGTCCGACCGTCATAGCAGTCCACGTCCGGGACGTGGGGGACGAACACCCCGGGGGGCGACCCGCCGTGCACGTCGTCGCCCTCGGCGGGCGACGGAGTCAGGTCGGGCTCGTCCACCAGGGAAGCGTCTCTGGCACGCTCGCCAAGGTCCGACAACAACGGTGCGGCCGTGGCGTGTTCGACCACCACGACTTTGCGTCCGTACTCGGTCGAGGGCACGTGTCCCTCGACCACGGGGGACAGGTGCCCGGGGTCGAACTCCACCACCAGGTCGCCGTCGTCATTGAAACCGAGGGAGTCATAGGTACGTAACACCGGGTGCAGGGACTCGGTGGAGACCTCCTCGTCATCGGCGAGGACCTGGCGGGCGATCTGGTTGAGTTCGTCCAGTTCCTCCTGGCCCGCGAGTAGTTCGGTGGAGTAGGCGAATCCGCCCGTTGTCGAGTCGTACCAGTACGTGGCGTAAGCCTCGCGTAGCCCGTGCATGTCCTCTTCGGTGCGCACCAGACGTACCCCCAGCACACCGCCGGCGGCCACCAGTTCCCATTCCACGCCCAGGCTCACCGGACCCCGGGTCCCTGAGCGGAAGTCCTGGACCTCCTCTTCCACACGGTCGGCGAGGGCCCTGGTGAACGGCTCGGCGTCGGTGAACTCGGGCAGTGCCACCCTGATCACCACGTCCTCCTCCGGGACGTGGTCCCGGTAATCCTCGGCCCTGGCCATCCACTCGGTCAGGCCGCCCCCGGCCTCCCGTTGGAGCACCGTGATCGCTTCGGGGTCGCCTTCGCTCGCGACATCCTCCGCACACGCGACCAGGGACAGGGCCAGGACCACCACCGTCGCTCCCGACCAGGGCCGTCCCCCGAGACGCCCTTGACACCGGGCGAGGGTGCGTTCCGATGTGTTCGGGTTCGACGACAAAAACCGACTCCCTCTCCCCTTCGCGGGTGTTCTCCGCTTCTGATGGCAGCAACATAGGGGAGAGGGGTCGTGCTCCCGGGGCGGTGACCACATGTGGACACCGATCCCCTCACACCTGGGGATCGACCTCCTCATCGGAGTCCTGCTGGGGCCCTTCCTCCTCGGGGGCGCCGTCGACGTAGGTGCGACCCGGCTCTGTGGGGCCGAGCAGCTGCGACACCGTGACCATGGTGTATCCGCGTTCGGCCAGCTCTCGGATGATGATGCGGGAGGCGTCGATGGTGCTGTCATGGATGTCGTGCATGAGGATGATCGCCCCGTCGGCGTCACCGTCCAAGGCCCGTTCGGCGACCACGTCCACCTCTCGGTCCCGCCAATCGTTGGTGTCGACGCTCCAAATGATCTGGGCCAGCCCGAGCTCCTCGGTGATCCGAGCGACCGTGTCGTTGGTGGATCCGTAGGGCGGACGCATCAAGTCCATGGTGTAACCGGTCTCGCGGTACACCAGCGCCTGGGTGGCCTCCAGGTTGCTTCTGGCCGCACCCTCGCCGATCGCTGCCAGGTCCGGGTGGTCCAGGGTGTGGTTGGCGATCTCGTGTCCCTCGGCATAGGCGCGTCGCACCGTCCACGGGTGTTCCATGATCGGAAGCCCCGTCACGAAGAAGGTCGCCTTGGCGTCGTGTTCGGCGAGCACGTCCAATAGTTCGGGGGTGCGTCCGCCGGGACCGTCGTCGTAGGTCAGCGCCACGCAGCGCGTCCGGGGATCGGAACAGTCCACGCCGTCGTCGAGAGGGGAGAGCACACCGGGCGCACGCGGCCTCGAACCGTCCTCCTCGACCTCGGGAGCGGTGTCCACCGTGAACTCGACGACACCGGTGGTCGCGGCTTCGCGCGCACGCAGCCCGAACTCCGACAACAGCTCTTCGGCCGTGTCCCGCTCGACCACGACGTGGATACGCCCTGCCGAAGTAGGGGCGACCCGCCCGGAGCCGAACTCCACCACCAGATCGCCCTCGGGGGTGAAACCCAGGGAGTCGTACAGAGCGCTGATCGGGTGAAGGGAGTCGCCCGAGACGGTATCCGGGGCCTTCTGCCGCACCAGTTCGTTGAGCGCGGCGAGCTCTGCCTGGCCGGCCAGCAGCGCGTTGGAGCCGTGCACCGCACCGTTGTCGGTCTCGTACCAGTAGGTGACCTGGCCTTCGCGGGTCTCCTCGGAGTCGGTCTCGACGGTGGTGAAGCGCACGCCCACGATTCCGTCCCGGGCGGCGCTCAGACGCCAGGTCCCCTCGAACGAACGTGCGCCGGGATTGGCGGCTTCGAAGGCGGACACCTGGTCGGCCAGGGTGCGGTCCAAGAAGTCGGTCAAGGGCTCGGCGTTGGGAATGACCGGGTAGGTGATGGAGACCTCTCCGATGCCCTGGTGGGTCAGGGAGGCCTCCTCGATTCCGGTGACCACGCCCGGATCCACCAAGGTCAGACCATCCTCTGAGTCCGCGGGGGGCCGGTCTTGGTCGGCATCTTCTGCCGCGACATGTTCGGTGATGCCCTCCTCGGTGACACCGGGTGGTCGTGTCGTTGACAACACCAGTCCCAGGAGCACCACCATCGCGATCGTGATCGTGAGGATGGGGCGCTCGGGAGCCATGGTCGGAGTGTTCTGTTGTTTCACCTTGGGGGCTCTCCACGTCCATCGTCAGACGAACGTGCGTAGGAGGGCAGGGGGTGCCTTCTCACGCAACGCTGGTATCGGGTGTGATGCCGGACACGATGAAGGGGTTCTCGTGCTCGGGTCGAGGGGGACACCGGTGCAGGGGCGGCGGGGTGCTCCCTATACTCGCAGGCGTGGAAGGTGCGCACCCCATCCTCGAACCTTCGGGTCCGTTTCGGTGAGGGCCGGGGCGCGCCGAAAGAGGGAACCCGGTGGGAATCCGGGACTGCCCCGCAGCGGTGAGTGGGAACGAACGTCGCCATAGGCACTGGTGATCCGCCCGAAAGGGCCGGATACCGGGAAGCGGCGGCCGGTAGGAGAATCGACGTGTGAGTCGAAAGCGCCCACGAGTCCGAAGACCTGCCTCCACCCGGTGGCGCGACCGCGCCGCCGGTGGTCCCGCGCCCCGAGGGAGGGCCGAGGTCGCAGGGCACGCGCGCTCGGCGCGTACTTCGGTGTGTCCGCGTTCCTCCTCTCGATCCTCGTGGCCGGTGCCCGGCTTTCGACGAGGGAGAGAAGCTTCATGACAACGAACCCCGCGGCCACCGGGCCGTCCGTGCGTTCCACGGTGCACGGTTACCCGCGTATCGGACCCGATCGCGAGCTCAAGCGCGCCATCGAGTCCTACTGGAAGGACGCGATCACCGCGCAAGAACTCGAAGCCATCGCCTTCGGGCTGCGCGAGGACGTCTACGCCCGACTGCGCCGGGCCGGTGTGGACGAGATTCCGTCCAACACCTTCTCCTACTACGACCAGGTCCTGGACACGGCGGTCCTGTTCGACCTCGTGCCCGAGCGCTTCGACTCCCCGGAGCCGGCCGATGGAGCGGACGAGCGACTGCGCCGCTACTTCGCGCTCGCCCGAGGTGAGCAGGGTGCCCCGCCCCTGGAGATGACCAAGTGGTTCGACACCAATTACCACTACCTGGTGCCCGAACTCTCTCCGAGCAGCCGTCCCCGGCTGGTCGGTGACAAGCCCGTCAGGGAGTTCCGCGAGGCCACCGAAGCCGGTTATCACACCAGGCCGGTCCTGGTCGGGCCACTGACCTTCCTGCTGCTCGCCAAGGCCGCGACGCAGGCCCCCGAGGGATGGGAGCCCATCGGGCTCCTCGATGACCTTCTCGACGCCTACGTCGAACTCTTGGGCGACCTGAGGGCCGTGGGCGCCACGGAGGTCCAGTTGGACGAGCCCATTCTGACGACCGACGAAGGCCGAGCGGCCGTGGGTCACCTGGAGCGCGCCTACCGGCGCCTGGGCGAGGCGACCGACCGCCCGAGCCTGCTGGTGTCCACCTACTTCGGGTCCATCGGGCCGGACGCGCTGCGCGTGCTCAAGGACTCACGGGTGGAGGCCGTGGGCCTGGACCTGGTCACCGACTCCGAAGGCACCCGTGACCTCGTCGCGATCTCCGGTCTGGGCTCCACCGGTCTGGTCGCGGGTGTGGTGGACGGCCGTAACGTCTGGCGCACCGACCCGCCGGCCGCCGTCGCCGAGTCGGGCACCCTCCTGGCGCTGACCGAGGAGCTCAGGGTCGGTACCTCCTGCTCTTTGCTGCACGTTCCCATCGACCTGGAGGTGGAGACCTCCCTGGCGCCGGAACTGCGTGCCACGCTGGCCTTCGCGGAACAGAAGACCCGGGAGGTGGCCCTGCTCGGCCGAGTGCTCTCCGAGGGCGCCGACACCGAGCTTCAGGGGATCTCCGGACCCAAGGACGTGTCCTTCACCGATGCCCGTGTGCGCGCCCGTCTGGACGCCTTGGGCACGGACGCCTACCAGCGGCCCCAAGACCGGAACGTACCCCTGTCGGGTCGGCTCACCACGACCACCATCGGTTCCTTCCCACAGACCTCGGAGCTTCGTCGGGCACGTGCCGCGCATCGTCGAGGAGAGTTGCCCACCGAGGAGTACGAGGCCTTGATGCGCGCGGAGATCGACCGCGTCATCGCGCTTCAGGAGGAGATCGGTCTGGACGTGCTGGTGCACGGTGAGCCCGAGCGCAACGACATGGTCCAGTACTTCGCCGAGCGGTTGAAGGGCTACGCGACCACCGAGAACGGATGGGTCCAGTCCTACGGGTCACGCTGTGTTCGTCCGCCGATCCTGTTCGGTGACGTCTCGCGCCCCGAGCCGATGACGGTCGAGTGGATCACCTACGCCCAGTCGCGCACGGACAAGCCCGTCAAGGGCATGCTGACCGGCCCGGTCACCATGCTCGCCTGGTCGTTCGTGCGAACCGACCAGCCCTTGGGCGAGACCGCCCGTCAGGTGGGTCTGGCTTTGCGTGACGAGGTCGCCGACCTGGAGCGGGCGGGCATCCGTCACATCCAGGTCGACGAGGCGGCCTTGCGGGAATCGCTGCCGTTGCGCGCGGCACAGCGTCCGCGGTACCTGGAATGGGCGGTGGCCTCCTTCCGTCTGGCCACCTCCGGAGTCGCACCGACCACGACCATCCACACGCACATGTGCTACTCGGAGTTCAACGAGATCATCGGTGGGATCGAGGCGTTGGACGCCGACGTCACCAGCGTCGAGGCGGCGCGTTCGCGCATGGAGTTGGTGGAGGAGTTGGGCGGGAGAGGCTACGGGAGGGGGATCGGGCCGGGCGTGTACGACATCCACTCGCCACGGGTTCCCTCGGTCGAGGAGATCGAGGCATCGCTCCGGCACGCGGTCTCGCACGTGGACCCCGCAAAACTGTGGGTCAACCCCGACTGTGGCCTGAAGACGCGCGGTTACGCGGAGGTCGAGCAGGCGTTGCGCAACATGGTCGAGGCGGCCCGTCGGGTGCGCGCCGATCTCTCCGGCCACTGATCGGGGCCCCAACACCGGGAAGGGGGCCACGGCTCGAAAAGCCGTGGCCCCCTTCGTGTTCCGCGCCCCGACGGGGTGCGGAACGGGGTGTTCTACTCGTTGCCGATGACCGCGACGGCGTCCTCGGCGGCGGCGGTGAGCTTGGCCTCGATGTCCTCGTCCATGACGAGGTCGTCGGGCTCACCAAGGGTGTTGATCTGGTAGGTGAGCTCGATGTTCATGTTCCCCACGCGGACCAGGATGATGGCCACGGGAACGAGGTCGTCGAGGTAGTTGTACTCGGTGACGATCAGCTGGGCCTGATCGCCCAGGCCGTCGACGGCCTCGTTCACCTCGATGCTGTCCGGCGGGTAGTAGTCCTCGCTCTTGGCACCGGTGTAGTACTCGAGGTTGTACTCGAAGTCGTTCGTTGCGCCCTCGATGGAGTCACTGCCGCTGTAGGGCACCGAGTAGTTCAGACGCAGTGAGCCGTAGGCGTCGCTGTCGTTGCCCTCGGGCGGATCACCGATGGTGGAACAGCTCGCCCGGGAGTCGGAGACGTTCTTGTTGGGGTTGGAATCCAGGAGGAAGTCGTCGGTGACCTGCTCGGTGAAGGCTTCGCAGGGCTCGATGGGCAGTGCGTAGGGCGGCTCACCGGAGGGGCCGTCGCCGCCCCCGGACTGCGGCTCGTCGGTCTCCTCCGCGGGCTCGTCGGTCTCCTCGGTGGCCTGCGTGGTCTCGTCGGGGCCGGTGGCGATCTCTTCGCCACTGTTGCCTCGGGTGACCAGCATGATGATCACGGCGATCACGAGGACCACGATGATCGCGCCACCACCGATGACCACCCACAGGCCGGCCTTGCCGCCCCCACCGTTCTGAGGCGGCTGGGGTGGAGGGTAGCCGCCCGGCATACCGGGCCCGCCGGGGCCGCCCGGACCGCCATAGGGCGGCTGGCCTCCCGAGTACATGCCGTGCTCCTGCTGCCCGGGGTTGCCCGGGTAGGGGCCCTGGCCGTAACCGGGCTGGCCGCCGGTGCCAGGCCCGTAGGGCGGCTGGCCGCCGGTGCCGTCCCCGCCACCGTAAGGGTTCTGTGGTGGCTGGTTGTAAGGTCCGTGTTCGCTCATGGCTCCCCTCGCCCGGTGATGTGCTGACCGTGTTCTTTGGGACGCGTGTGCGTTCCGATGGGTTCTCACGAGTTCCTCGTGGCGACTCCCGGAGCATCGTCGGGTGAGTGCCATGTGAAGGACCGTGGGGAGGAGGGCCCGGGATCGCCACCGCGTCCGCGGGCGAGTGCGGGCGGCGGGGAGCGGGAGTTCCCCGTTTCGTGAGAGGACGCCCCGATGGGAGCGGGGTGCTCCCGACCGTCTCTTCGCCGCCGAGGAGGCCGAGGCCCCATCGGTCAAGGTCGGGACGTCAAGCATCCTAGCCGCGAGCCTTGGGATCGAGACAGGGCGAGTCTGTAGTAGTGGGGTGAATCGTCATCGTTTCGTGTTGGAAGAGCCCTGTATCACCCTTGAAGTGACTCGATCGTGATTCGCCCGTATGGATTTTCGGGTCGTTTCTTCGATAGTGGCTCGGATGTCTTTTCGGTCTTTGGTCCCGATGGGAGGCCCGAGGGGGAAGGGCCCGACCCGTGCCGGGCGCAGAAGGTGAGATTTGCGATCCGTATCGTGGTCGGGTCCTATAGTGGCGGAGCGTCTTTTTCAACCTGGGCGAATTCTTCCTGA